>NZ_VDAY01000005.1:0-292880 GCF_019584005.1 Citrobacter sp. EC_71 | reverse complement strand
AGAGCAGTTGCGACGCGCTTTAGCGCTCTGTCGCGAGGTGGCGTATATTACGCTTTCCTCTTTCAGAGTCAACCCTCATTTTCAGGTTTTTCTCTTCAACCGACCGGGCTGTTTGTGTGAAGTGATTCACATCCGCCGTGTCGATGGAGGCGCATTATAGGGAGTCGACTCAGGAAGACAAGCGGAAAAATGCTTTTTTGTTTCAACCGCTCACCTTTTACCCACAACGCTTACTTTTGCTGCTTTTTTATCGCCATTGGCAGGTCTGCCAGACTATTTATAACCAAATCTGCCGCATTTTCTGCTTCCGGCGTGACGGGTTTGCCCGTGCGCACCAGTACCTTGGTTCCAACATTCGCAGCTGCCGCCGCCTGCATATCTTCTATTTTGTCGCCTACCATATAAGAAGCAGCCATATCGATGTGCAGGAAGTCGCGGGCGGAAATCAGCATCCCGGGATGCGGTTTACGGCAATCGCAGACCTGACGATACTCTTCTACGGTACCCTGCGGATGATGCGGGCAATAGTAGATACCATCCAGATCAACGTCGCGATCGGCCAGCGACCAGTCCATCCATTCGGTCAACGTTTCAAACTGAGCCTCGGTAAATTTACCGCGCGCGATACCAGACTGGTTCGTCACCACAATTAGCGCGTAACCCATATTTTTAAGTTCACGCATGGCATCAATAACACCGTCGATAAACTCGAACTCGTCAATCTCATGTACGTAACCGTGGTCCACATTAATGGTGCCATCACGGTCGAGAAAAATTGCAGGTACAGACTTTGCCACCTTTTATAGCTCCTGAATAAGGCATGTGGCTCTAGTATCGCATGTTTCGGCGGGCAAGAAAGTGCTCATCGTGCAAAGCTAGATTGATTTAGACGTCTGGATGCCTTAACATCCATCTTGTTGACGGCCTTGACCGTCCCAGACAGACGAAAATGCCACGGCTAACTTAATTACGATAATAAATAACCAATGATTAAACTTTCGAATATCACCAAAGTGTTCCAGCAGGGGACTCGCACCATTCAGGCGCTAAATAATGTCAGCCTGCACGTTCCTGCCGGGCAGATTTATGGCGTCATTGGCGCCTCCGGTGCCGGTAAAAGTACGCTTATCCGCTGCGTTAACTTACTTGAACGCCCAACCGAAGGCAGCGTTCAGGTCGGCGGTCAGGAACTGACCTCGCTTTCAGAGTCCGAGTTGACCAAAGCTCGCCGTCAAATCGGCATGATTTTCCAGCACTTTAACCTGCTCTCTTCCCGTACCGTATTTGGCAACGTCGCGCTGCCGCTGGAACTGGATAACACACCAAAAGACGAGATCAAACGCCGTGTAACAGAACTGCTGGATTTAGTCGGTCTTGGCGACAAGCACGATAGCTATCCGGCCAACCTTTCCGGTGGACAAAAACAGCGAGTGGCGATCGCTCGTGCGCTGGCAAGTAATCCCAAAGTGTTGCTGTGCGATGAAGCCACCAGCGCACTCGACCCTGCAACCACGCGTTCGATTCTGGAGCTGCTGAAAGACATTAACCGTCGTCTGGGTCTCACCATTCTGCTGATTACCCATGAGATGGACGTTGTAAAACGCATTTGTGACTGCGTGGCGGTCATCAGTAATGGTGAACTGATTGAGCAAGACACCGTCAGCGAAGTTTTCTCTCATCCGAAAACGCCGCTGGCACAGAAGTTTATCCAGTCCACTCTGCATCTGGATATCCCGGAAGATTATCTGGAACGTTTAAAAGCAGAGCCGCAGGCCGACAGCGTGCCAATGCTGCGCATGGAGTTCACCGGTCATTCGGTCGATGCGCCATTACTCTCTGAGACGGCCCGTCGCTTTAATGTAAATAACAACATTATTAGCGCGCAGATGGATTACGCCGGCGGCGTGAAGTTCGGCATCATGCTGACTGAAATGCACGGCACACAGGAAGATACACAAGCAGCCATTAACTGGCTGCAGGAACACCATGTAAAAGTAGAGGTACTGGGTTATGTCTGAGCCGATGATGTGGCTGCTGGTTCGCGGCGTATGGGAAACGCTGGCAATGACCTTTGTGTCCGGTTTTTTTGGTTTTGTCATTGGCCTGCCGGTTGGCGTATTGCTGTACGTTACGCGTCCTGGGCAAATCATTGAGAACGCTAAGCTTTACCGTACGCTCTCTGCACTGGTAAATATTTTCCGTTCCATCCCATTCATTATTTTGCTGGTGTGGATGATCCCGTTCACCCGCATGATTGTGGGCACCTCTATCGGGCTGCAGGCCGCTATCGTCCCGCTGACCGTCGGCGCCGCGCCGTTTATCGCCCGTATGGTGGAAAATGCGCTGCTGGAAATCCCGACCGGGCTGATTGAAGCCTCCCGTGCGATGGGCGCTACACCGTTACAGATCGTGCGTAAAGTCCTGCTGCCAGAAGCGCTGCCGGGTCTGGTCAATGCCGCCACCATCACGCTCATCACGCTGGTTGGCTATTCCGCGATGGGCGGTGCCGTCGGCGCAGGTGGTTTGGGACAGATTGGCTACCAGTACGGTTATATTGGCTACAACGCCACCGTGATGAATACAGTACTGGTATTGCTCGTCGTTCTGGTTTATTTAATTCAGTTATCCGGCGATCGCATCGTCCGGGTTGTCACGCACAAATAACGTTGCACACAACACTAAAAACTCATTAAGAAAAGGAAATAAGCATGGCGTTCAAATTCAAAACCTTTGCGGCAGTTGGAGCCTTGATCGGTTCTCTGGCACTTGTGGGTTGCGGTCAGGATGAAAAAGATCCTAACCACATCAAAGTGGGCGTTATTGTTGGCGCAGAGCAGCAGGTTGCAGAAGTCGCGCAGAAAGTGGCAAAAGAAAAATACGGTCTGGACGTTGAGCTGGTCACGTTTAACGATTACGTCCTGCCTAACGAAGCGCTGAGCAAAGGCGACATTGATGCCAACGCCTTCCAGCACAAACCGTACCTGGATCAGCAGATTAAAGATCGTGGTTACAAGCTGGTTGCCGCAGGCAATACTTTTGTTTACCCGATTGCGGGCTATTCAAAAAAAATCAAATCACTGGATGAGCTGCAGGAAGGTTCTCAGGTCGCTATTCCAAACGACCCGACTAACCTCGGCCGCTCGCTGCTGCTGCTGCAAAAAGTGGGCTTAATCAAACTGAAAGACGGTGTTGGCCTGCTGCCGACCGCGCTGGACGTGATTGAAAACCCGAAAAACCTGAAGCTGGTTGAACTGGAAGCGCCGCAGCTGCCGCGTTCCCTGGACGATGCGCAAATCGCCCTGGCGGTCATCAACACCACCTACGCCAGCCAGATTGGCCTGACCCCGGCAAAAGACGGTATCTTTGTTGAAGATAAAGATTCTCCGTACGTAAACCTGATCGTGACCCGTGAAGACAACAAAGATGCTGAGAACGTGAAGAAATTCGTGCAGGCCTACCAGTCTGACGAAGTGTACGAAGCGGCAAACAAAGTCTTCAACGGCGGTGCGGTTAAGGGCTGGTAATTTTAGGCTGTTTCCAGAATCTGTAATATCATCAGGACGGGCGCTTGCCCGTCTTGTCATTTATGCAAGCACCTGATTCAATATCTGACGTTTAGATCATTCATTGAGGAAATATTATGCGTGCTTTACCGATCTGTTTAGTAGCACTCATGCTGAGCGGCTGTTCTATGTTAAGCAGATCCCCTGTTGAACCCGTTCAAAGCACCGCTACCCCGCCAAAAGCGGAGCCGGAAAAACCAAAAGCACCGCGCGCGGCGCCGGTAAGAATCATTACTAACGCCGAAGATTTAGTGGGTAAACCGTTCCGCGATCTCGGCGAAGTCAGCGGCGAATCCTGCCAGGCATCAAACCAGGATTCCCCTCCTAGCATCCCAACCGCACGTAAACGCATGCAGATTAACGCCTCTAAAATGAAAGCGAATGCGGTATTGCTGCACAGTTGCGAAGTCACCAGCGGGACCCCAGGTTGCTATCGTCAGGCGGTTTGCATTGGTTCTGCACTGAACATTTCGGCGAAATGAGCCATTTTCAGTTCGAGCAAATAGGCGTTATCCGCTCACCTTATAAAGAAAAGTTCGCTGTTCCACGCCAGCCAGGTCTGGTGAAAAGCGCCAGCGGCGAACTGCATTTGCTCGCTCCCTATAACCAGGCCGAAGCTGTTCGCGGCCTGGAAGCCTTCAGCCATTTGTGGGTGATTTTTGTTTTTCATCAGACAATGGAAGGAGGATGGCGTCCAACCGTGCGCCCTCCCCGTCTTGGCGGCAACGCCAGAATGGGTGTCTTCGCCACGCGTTCAACGTTTCGTCCGAACCCTGTTGGCATGTCTTTGGTTGAGCTGCGGGGCATCCGCTGCCATAAAGAGCACGTTATCCTTGAGCTCGGCGGACTGGATCTTGTCGATGGTACGCCGGTAGTGGATATTAAGCCGTATCTGCCATTTGCCGAATCGCTGCCCGCTGCTCGCGCCAGCTATGCTCAGGATGCACCGCAGGCCAGCATAGATGTGACGTTCAGTGAAGAGATCGCTGGGCAACTGGCTGGGCTGGAAAAACGTTATCCGCATCTTCGCCAGTTTATTGCCGAAGTGCTGGCGCAGGATCCCCGTCCTGCCTACCGTAAAAACGAGGAAGAAGGCAAAACCTATGCCGTTTGGCTGCTGGACTTTAACGTCCGCTGGCGCGTTACGCCGTCAGGATTTGAGGTCTTTGCTCTGGAAGCCCGCTAATTTGCGTCGCGTACTCTTTTGACATCCCTTTCTCGCTGGTAAACTAAACCACTTTTGTTTTGTGCCAGGCTCGTTTTGAGCCTGTTCGATCGTTCAACTGGAACCGTAACAACATGCGTACTAGCCAATATCTGCTCTCCACTCTGAAGGAGACACCTGCCGACGCCGAAGTCATCAGCCACCAGCTGATGCTGCGCGCCGGGATGATCCGCAAGCTGGCCTCCGGGTTATATACCTGGCTGCCGACCGGCGTGCGCGTCCTGAAAAAAGTCGAAAACATCGTGCGTGAAGAGATGAACAACGCCGGTGCGATCGAGGTGTTGATGCCGGTCGTTCAGCCCTCTGAGCTGTGGCAAGAGAGTGGCCGTTGGGAACAATACGGCCCGGAACTGCTGCGTATTGCTGACCGTGGCGATCGCCCGTTCGTCCTTGGCCCAACGCATGAAGAAGTGATCACCGACCTGATTCGTAACGAGCTGAGCTCTTACAAACAGCTGCCGCTGAACTTCTACCAGATCCAGACTAAATTCCGTGACGAAGTCCGTCCGCGCTTCGGCGTGATGCGTTCCCGCGAATTCCTGATGAAAGATGCTTATTCTTTCCATACTTCTCAGGAATCTCTGCAGGAGACCTACGACGCGATGTATGCGGCGTACAGCAAGATCTTCAGCCGTATGGGTCTCGATTTCCGTGCGGTCCAGGCGGACACCGGTTCAATCGGCGGTAGCGCCTCTCACGAATTCCAGGTGCTGGCGCAGAGCGGCGAAGACGATGTGATCTTCTCCGACTCCTCCGACTATGCAGCAAACATCGAATTCGCCGAAGCCGTGGCCCCGAAAGAGCCGCGTGCGGCAGCAACGCAGGAGATGACGCTGGTTGATACGCCGAACGCGAAAACCATCGCCGAGCTGGTTGAACAGTTCAACCTGCCGATCGAAAAAACCGTAAAAACCCTGCTGGTGAAAGCGGTTGAAGGCAGCAAGTCTCCGCTGATTGCGCTGCTGGTTCGCGGCGATCACGAGCTGAACGAAGTCAAAGCGGAAAAACTGCCGCAGGTTGCCAGCCCGCTGACCTTCGCCACTGAAGAAGAAATTCGCGCGTTGGTGAAAGCGGGTCCGGGATCTCTGGGTCCGGTGAACATGCCAATTCCGGTTGTTATCGACCGTACCGTTGCCGTGATGAGCGATTTCGCTGCGGGCGCGAACATCGACGGTAAGCACTATTTCGGTATCAACTGGGATCGCGACGTTGCCACCCCGGAAGTTGCGGACATCCGTAACGTGGTCGCTGGCGACCCGAGTCCGGATGGCCAGGGTACGCTGCTGATTAAACGCGGCATCGAAGTGGGTCACATCTTCCAACTGGGCACCAAGTACTCTGAAGCGATGAAAGCCGCCGTTCAGGGCGAAGATGGCCGTAACCAGATCCTGACCATGGGTTGCTACGGTATCGGGGTCACTCGCGTGGTTGCTGCAGCTATCGAACAGAACTATGACGATCGCGGTATCGTATGGCCAGACGCCATTGCCCCGTTCCAGGTCGCGATTCTGCCGATGAACATGCATAAGTCCTACCGCGTGCAGGAACTGGCTGAAAAGCTGTACGCAGAGCTGCGCGCGCAGGGCATTGAAGTGCTGATGGACGACCGTAAAGAGCGTCCGGGCGTGATGTTTGCCGATATGGAACTGATCGGTATTCCGCACACTATCGTGCTGGGCGACCGTAACCTCGACAACGACGATATCGAATACAAATACCGTCGTAACGGCGAGAAGCAGTTGATTAAAACGGGCGACATCGTCGACTACCTGGTAAAAGCCATTAAAGGCTAATATCAGCAAAAGGCCCTGATAATCAGGGCCTTTTTTTCATCAATTAATTACACCCTTTACCGGGGATAAATTTCGCATCTTTATCCGCCATCAGCGTTTTCACTTTCTCGCCAGTGTCCGGGTTCGCCTCCAGTGTAAAATGCGCTTCCAGCGTCAGCAATACGGATTGCCCGTTTTCCGCGCGCGCGGCTAAATAGTCACGCTCAAGCTGGGCGTTATTCGCCACCGGCATCCGTTTACCCGTTGCGCAGTCGGTAAAGATAGCTGCGTCAGCCATATAGAAGTACATGCCCCGCATCGGCATTGGCGTCACCGGTAAGCTGGCGGAAACGGGCTGAAGGGTGTAGTTGAACTGCGACTCAATCGGATTACCTTCACGATCGAGCATTTCCAGCGCTTCGCCTTTAGCACGATAGTACGACTTTTCACCTTTACTGTCGGTCAGCACCAGCTTATCCGCAGTGCGCGCCCATGTTCCATAAGAGGCAAAGGACGACGGTTCATCCCTCACCCCCTGATAACGTTCGTTCATCACCCATGTTCCGTCTTTTTCGAGGAACAGAGAAGTTTCAATCCCTTCGCAGTCCGCGCAAGGCAGGATGCCTCGCCAGCTCTGCTGCATCGGTTTTAATTCTGCCGCCCGTGTCGGCTGTAGTACTTCGACTTCAGTACGATTGTTACAGCCGATCAAGGAAAAAAGCGTGCATGCAGCGACTACGGACAATATTGCTGTTTTCACTATCAATTCCTTATAAATTTTTATTCCTGCTCGTCAGTCTTGCGTTCGACGAACTCTCCCGCGCAGTGCTTTCACTGTGGATTTTTGCGCCTTCGACGACAACCTACGCTCTTTCGAAGCGCGCGTAGGACGCGTTGCCTGTCGGCTTTTTTGCACTGCGGTTAATTCTTTGATCACCGCCACCAGCCGCGAGATTGCCGCTTCCCGATTAAGCTCCTGGCTACGGTATTCCTGCGCCTTAATGATAATAATGCCATCGCTGCTAATCAGATGATGGCTGGCGGCAAGCAGTCGTTCCTTATAATACTCTGGCAGGCCAGAGGCCCGAATGTCAAAGCGCAAATGGATAGCCGTCGAGGTCTTGTTAACGTGCTGACCGCCCGCGCCCTGCGCCCGAATCGCCGTGATTTCCAGCTCATTATCAGGGATAGAGACGTTTCGGGAGATAACAATCATGAACGCGGCTGCCACGCGGTCAGATGAATTTCCAGATTGTTCTGAGAATCGGACAACCAGATCGCGCCATCCTGGATCGTCGCCTGCAGCGCCATGGTGCGACCAGCAAATTCACTCAGTTGTGCCAGCTGTTCGTCATCCAGATACCACACGGTAAGATTTTTAAACTGCGCGCACTTACTCTGGTTTTGTTGCCACCAGATCTGGGCCGCACGGCTGTTGTAGGTAAACAGGGCCACCTCAGCAGACTGAGTGCAGGCTTTCTTAATACGGCGCTCATCCGGCAGGCCGAGTTCAATCCATAAATCAATGCCCAGATGGTCGTTTCGCAGCCATGCTTCCGGTTCATCTTCCGCACTCAAGCCCCGCGTAAACTGCAGGCGCTCATCGGCATATTTAATCCACGCCAGCAGACGCAGCATCATGCGCTCCTGGGTTTCTGAAGGGTGACGCGCCAGCGTCAAGGCTGCGTCAAGGAATTGGTTGCGGTCAAGATCCGCCACATTGACTACAGCTTTATAGATTGTCGCTTTAAGCGCCATTTGAGAACTCCTTTCGAATCAGGCGCACATTGTAGCGAAAACCACGGCAAAAGGCTGCTAACAGCGCCTCTATCAAGGCGCTGATATTGCCTGAATGAGTATGGTATAGTCACCTTGCTAAACAGAGTTTATCTTCGTAGGCTTAGACTTGCATCCACGGTTAAGTCAGAGTGCTGACAGGAGGGCATGTGGAAAAATATTGTGAGTTAATACGCAAGCGGTACGCGGAAATCGCCAGCGGAGACTTAGGGTATGTCCCGGATGCGCTGGGCTGCGTATTGAAGGTGCTTAATGAAGTGGCGGCAGACAGCGCCCTTTCAGAGTCGGTCAGGGAAAAAGCGGCCTATGCTGCCGCGAACTTACTGGTGAGCGATTATGTCAATGAATGAAACGTATCAACCCATCAACTGTGATGATTACGACAATCTTGAACTCGCCTGCCAGCACCATTTGTTACTGACGTTGGCGTTAAAAGATGGCGAAGTTTTGCAAGCGAAGGCAAACGATCTGGTTTCCCGCAAAAACGTGGAATATCTGGTCGCAGAGGTCGCAGGTGAAACACGTGAGCTTCGCCTCGACAAAATTGCCAGCTTCAGCCACCCACAAATCGGTACCGTGGTCGTCAGCGAATCCTGATTATTTTGTTGCCGGATGGCGGTGCAAGCACCTTATCCGGCCTACGGTCCATGCAATACGTAGGCCGGATAAGCGCAGTGCCATCAGGCATACCAAATCAGACTCACACCTTCTTCATCTTCTGCTATTCCCTCACGCGTCACAAAAACACCCGCAGCCGCAATCAACGTTTCACCATAAAACAGCAGCGGCGTGGTATCTCGTCGCCAGGGTGGAATCCCCTGCTCCTGCCAGATTTTCTTTAATTTACGTCCACCGTTACGCCCGACAATATGTAATACGCCTGGCGCTTTAAAACGAATACTGACCAGCTCGTCCGCTTTAGGCACGCGCAATTCGCCTGCGGAGATTAACTGCACCGATCCCAGCCCAACGGGCAGCGTCAGCGGCGTTTGCCAGCATGGCCAAGGAATGACGGTTTCGCTGTGCCCGTCGACCGGTTTCACCCACCACAGTTGCGACTGGTAGCGACGAATGTCGAACCCTCCAAGGCGAAAACAGGGGGAAGCATCCTCTCGTGCCAGCGCGACTTCCTGCCAGATACGTTCCAGAGCGTCACGGGAAGGCATTGGCGCATGTAATCCCGCCAGCCAGCGGCGAAGCAGCGCAGCACGCCGCACATCGCTCATCATCATAAGCGGCGCCAGCAACAGTGTTCCCTGGGCCGTGACACAGTCGGCTAGATCGCTGGCAAGCAATTCATCCAGCAAGCTCTCCTGCTCGGCGCACAGCGCGGCGCTGCGGGCTGTAGCTTGCGCGAAGTGTGGCCAACGCTGTTGCAGCAAGGGAGTAACGCGCAATCTGAGGAAATTGCGATCGTAGGTATCATCCTGATTACTTTCATCTTCGATCCAGCATAATTGGTGCTGTCGCGCCCACCCTTCCAGCGCCTCTCGTGTTTGCGCCAGCAGCGGTCGGATCAGCCGGGTCCCGGCGAACGGTGAGCTTTCCCCCATGGCGGAAAGCCCGGCAGGACCACTGCCGCGCTTAAGTGCCAGCAGAAAGGTTTCGCACTGGTCATCCAAATGCTGGGCGGTCATCAGTACCTCGCCCGGCAGTAACGTCTGTGCAAATGCGTGATAGCGCGCCCGCCGCGCCTGAGCTTCTATACCCAGGCCATCATCCTCCAGACGGACCCGTTCAACCGCCAACGGCACCTGCCACTGCGCGCATATCGATTCACAGTGCTGCACCCAGCTGTCCGCATGGGGACTTAGTCCATGATGAATATGGATTGCGCGCAACGTAACGTCAGGGTGCTGTGCTCGCCACAGCACTAACTGATGCAGCAGCACGGTGGAGTCCAGCCCGCCGCTAAAGGCGACCAGAATCGATTGAGAATTCAGCAGTGAAGTATTCAGCGTGAGTGTTGTCATGATGGTTACTTACAATGGCATTGCCCGGCACGTTACCGGGCTAACGCCACAATAACAAGCCTTACAGCTCATACAGTTCGAGCGGTAATCCGTCGGGATCGTTAAAAAACGTAAAGCGTTTGCCGGTAAAAGGATCGATGCGTACCGCCTCACACTTCACATCGCGAGCCTCCAGATGCGCGATCGCTTTCTCTACATCATCCACACTGAACGCCAGATGACGTAAACCACAGGCTTCCGGTCGACTAGGGCGGCAAGGTGGAAATGGGAAAGAAAAGAGCTCAATCACATACTGACCGTTCAATGCCAGATCGCCTTTCCAGGAGTCACGCTCTTCCCGGTAGGCTTCGCTCATCAGGGTGAAGCCCAGCACATCGCAGTAAAATGCCTTACTCACCGCGTAGTCCGTCGCAATAATGGCAATATGGTGAACCTGTTTTAATTCCAGCATAGCGTCATCGCCTCTTTCGTTTGTTCTTTCAGCACGTTACTCGTGCGTAATGGGTTCAGGCAAGTCGTTATGCCATTTTTAAGACTCTCACACGATACACGCCATCCTCACCCAGTTTAGCGCCATGGATATCGGTTTCAAATCCAGGATAATGATGGCCCACTGAACACAGCATCAGCAGGAAATCGAGTACAGCCCGGCTTTTTTCCGTGATCATTTCACCAGGCATCAAGAGCGGTACTCCGGGCGGATAAGGCAGGATCATATTGGCGGAAACGCGCCCCACCAGTTGATCAAGCGCCACCGTTTCAACCTCACCTTTGATCTGCCGCTGCCAGGCCTGATGCGGCGTCATTTTCATTTCCGGTAAGGTATCAAATGCCCGCAGCATCAGCCCGGAGAGATCGTGCTGGCGAATAAGCCTATGGATCCCCTGCGCCAGATCCTGAATACGCATATTGCGATAAAAATCGGGATCCTCGGCATACAGATCCGGCAGCATGTTTTTCACGCGTAAATTCAGATCGTACGAACGCTTAAATTCCGTCAGGCCGCGCAGCAGGCCCATCGCCCGGGTTTTATCAATACCGATGCTGAACAGGAACAACAGATTATACGGTCCCGTTTTCTCGACAACCACGCCGCGTTCATCAAGGAATTTCGCCACCAACGCGGCGGGGATCCCCTCTTCACTCATATTTCCTTGTTCATCCATCCCCGGCGTCAGAATAGTGACTTTCACCGGGTCGAGGAACATGTGGTCGGCGTCAGCATCGACAAATCCGTGCCAGTCTTCACCAGGCGCTACCGGCCAGCATTCTGCTTCATCCACCCTTTCCGGCTGCCAGATATCAAAAAACCAGCCATCCGACTCTTCACGCAACCGCTGCACTTCTTTACGAAAATGCAGCGCCCGCTCCACCGAACGATTGATTAACCGCTTGCCTGAATTGCCTCGCAGCATGGCCGCTGCGGTTTCTATCGAGGCAACAATCGGGTAACTCGGCGAAGTGGATGTGTGCATCATAAAGGCTTCGTTGAAGGTGTCTTCGTCGTAGTCACCCTTAATGTGGATCAAAGAAGCCTGTGACAACGCCGCCAGCATCTTGTGGGTGGACTGGGTTTCAAAAATCACCTTCCCCGGCACGCGCTCACCGCTCATCCCGCTTTTCCCCTGATAGATCGGATGAAAATGGGTATATGGCACCCAGGCTGAATCAAAATGGATAGAGGGCACATCCAGCGTTTGCTTGATCCAGTTGGTGTTATACAGCAGGCCGTCATAGGTAGAGTTGGTGATCACCGCATGCATCGGCCATTGCGCCTGGGGGGTCTCCTCTATCTTGCTTTCAATGCTTGCACGGGTAAATTCCCTTCGGGGGATACCACCCAGAATACCCAACGCATTACGCGTCGGCTTCAACCAGATTGGCACCACATCGCTCATCATCAGCAAATGCGCCAACGACTTATGACAGTTGCGGTCAATCAACAGCGTACTGCCCGTTGGTGCGGCATACATACCAACAATTTTATTGGAGGTGGACGTGCCGTTGGTCACCATATAGCTCTGCTCGGCGCCAAAAGTGCGCGCGATATACTCCTCCGCTTCCAGGTGCGGGCCGGTATGATCCAGCAGCGAACCCAGCTCGGTCACAGAAATGGACACATCGGCTTTCAGCGTATTGCCGCCAAAGAAATCATAGAACAGGCAGCCGACCGGGCTTTTCTGGTACGCCGTTCCCGCCATATGACCGGGCGTGCAGAAGGTATACTTTCCTTCCTTCACATAGGTAAATAGCGCTTTGGTAAAAGGCGGCGTGATGTTATCCAGATATTCACTGGTGTACTGGCGGATGCGGGTGGCAATGTCTTCAGACTGGCCCAGCGCATACTCAAAAAACCACAGCGCCATACGCAGATCATGGGCGCTGACATCCATCGTCGAATGGGTATTAATAAAGGCGTAGAGCGGAAGATATTCGTTTAGCTGGTTGATCTCACTGCACAGATCCAGACTGTATTCATCCCAGTCAAAAATGACGCCGCAAATTCGCGGGTTATGTTCGATAAACTTCAGCAGGTCAACGCTATTCTGCGGCCAGATAATCTGAAACCCCTGCTGTTGTAGCGCACGCTCAAGTTCCTTGATGGGCTCATCTTTATAAAAGACGCCATGCGGTCCCATGATGGCAATGATATTCATGCGTTCCTCCTGGAAAAACCTTAGTTAAGCATAGCCTGGTCAAACAGCAGGTAAAAAAAAGGGCCACAGCATTGTGGCCCTTTTCAGAATGAATGCAGTTTACGCGTAGCCGTAGCTCATCAGACGCTGGTAACGACGGTTTTTCAGATCTTCTTTACCTAACACATCAAGATCGGCGAGATCGGCCAGCAGTTGCGCTTTCAGCGACGCCGCCATGGCTTCCGGGTTGCGGTGCGCGCCACCCAGCGGTTCAGGAATGATAGAGTCGATAAGCTTCAGCTCTTTCAAACGCGGCGCGATAATCCCCATCGCTTCTGCGGCCAGCGGCGCTTTATCGGCGCTTTTCCACAGAATAGACGCGCAGCCTTCCGGGGAGATAACGGAATAGGTGCTGTATTGCAGCATATTCACTTTATCGCCTACGCCGATCGCCAGCGCGCCGCCGGAACCACCTTCACCGATAACGGTGCAGATGACCGGTACGCTCAGACGCGACATTTCACGCAGGTTGCGCGCGATCGCTTCAGACTGACCACGTTCTTCAGCGCCCACGCCCGGGTAAGCCCCAGGGGTGTCAATGAAGGTAATGATCGGCATGTTGAAACGTTCAGCCATTTCCATCAGACGCAGCGCTTTGCGATAGCCTTCCGGCGCTGGCATGCCGAAATTACGACGAATTTTTTCTTTGGTCTCACGGCCTTTCTGATGACCAATGATCATCACCGGACGGCCATCCAGACGCGCGATACCGCCGACGATAGCTTTGTCATCCGCATAGGCACGATCGCCCGCCAGCTCATCAAATTCATCAAACGCCAGGCGGACATAATCCAGGGTGTACGGACGCTGTGGATGGCGCGCCAGTTGGGCTACCTGCCATGCGCCAAGATCGGCGAAGATTTTACGCGTCAGTTCTACGCTTTTTTCACGCAGACGATGCACTTCTTCATCGATGTTAATATCCAGTTTCTCATCCTGACGGCTAACCGCAGTCAGAGAATCGATTTTTGCTTCCAGCTCTGCAATCGGCTGTTCAAAATCAAGGAAATTCAGACTCATAGTATTCCTGTATTAGTCAAACTCCAGTTCCACCTGCTCCGAACCAATAAGGCCGCGGAGATCGTTTAGCAAACGATCGCTCGGAGAGACACGCCACGTCGCGCCAAAACGCAACCGCGCACGTGCATCCGCCCTCTGATAGTAGAGATGTACTGGAATTGTCCCCGAGCGGTGGGGTTCCAGAGACTGACGGAGTCGGTTTAAAAGCTGGTCATCAATTTGCCTGTCCGTCAGCGAGATAGCAAGCCCGCGAGCATATTTTTCCCGGGCTTCGTCAATATCCATGACTTCACGGGCCATCATTTTAAGCCCGCCGCTGAAGTCATCAAAGCTGACCTGTCCGCTGACGATAAGTATGCGGTCTTTTTCCAGCAATTGCTGGTATTTATCCAGGGCATCGGTAAACAACATAACTTCCAGACGCCCGGAACGGTCATCCAGGGTACAGATGCCGATACGATTGCCGCGCTTGGTGACCATTACCCGCGCGGCAATGACGAGCCCCGCAGCCGTGGTGACTTTACCACGTTCTGTCGGATGCATGTCTTTCAGCCTGTGGCCTCCAACATAGCGCTCAATTTCTTTTAAATACTGGTTGATGGGGTGTCCCGTCAGGTAAAGCCCTAACGTTTCACGCTCACCGTCTAATACTACCTGCTCAGGCCACGGTGTACAGTTGGCATAAGACTGTTCAATTTGTTCCGGCTCTTCCGCCAGCACGCCAAACATATCAGCCTGGCCAATAGCCTCGGCTTTCGCATGCTGATCGGCGGCTTTTAGCGCATCGTTGAGCGAATTCATCAACGCCGCGCGGTGTGGGCCAAGGCGGTCAAACGCCCCGGACATAATCAGTTTTTCCAGCACCCGGCGATTAAGTTTTTTGATATCCGTACGCGCACAGAGATCAAACAGCTCGCGGAAGTAACCGCCTTCGTTGCGCGCCTCAATAATAGCTTCAATTGGCCCTTCACCCACGCCTTTTATCGCGCCGATGCCGTAAACAATCTCGCCATCATCGTTAACGTGGAAATGGTAAAGCCCGGAGTTAATGTCCGGCGGCAGGATTTTTAGCCCCATGCGCCAGCATTCATCCACCAGCCCGACCACTTTCTCGGTGTTATCCATATCGGCCGTCATTACCGCTGCCATAAACTCGGCTGGGTAATGTGCCTTCAGCCACAGCGTCTGGTAAGAGACGAGCGCATAGGCTGCGGAGTGCGATTTGTTAAATCCGTAACCGGCGAATTTCTCCACCAGGTCAAAGATTTTCATCGCCAGTTCGCCGTCGACGCCGCGCTTTTTCGCCCCTTCTTCAAAGGTGCCGCGCTGCTTGGCCATCTCTTCCGGCTTTTTCTTACCCATCGCACGACGCAGCATATCCGCGCCGCCAAGCGTATAACCGGACAGCTCCTGGGCAATCTGCATAACCTGTTCCTGATACAGGATAATGCCGTAGGTTGGCTCCAGTACCGGCTTCAGACACTCATGCTGCCATTGTACGTCCGGGTAGGAAATCTCTTCGCGCCCATGCTTACGGTCGATAAAGTTATCTACCATCCCCGACTGTAGCGGGCCAGGGCGGAACAGGGCCACCAGAGCGATCATATCTTCGAAGCAGTCAGGCTGCAGACGTTTGATCAGATCCTTCATGCCGCGGGATTCAAGCTGGAATACCGCGGTGGTCTCCGAGCGTTGCAGCATGTCGAAGCTTTTCTTATCGTCAAGCGGAATGGCTGCGATATCCAGCGGCGGCTCGCCGTTCTTTTCACGGCGGGCGTTGATCATCTCCAGCGCCCAGTTGATGATAGTCAGTGTGCGCAGACCCAGGAAGTCGAACTTCACCAGGCCGGCGTATTCCACGTCGTTCTTATCAAACTGAGTAACCGGGTGTAGCCCCTGTTCATCGCAGTATAGCGGCGCAAAATCGGTAATTTTGGTCGGAGCGATAACCACGCCACCGGCGTGCTTACCGGCGTTACGCGTGACGCCTTCCAGCTTACGCGCCATATCGATCAGCGCTTTAACCTCTTCATCCGCCTCATAGATTTCCGGCAGTTGGGGTTCAGCTTCGAAGGCTTTCGCCAACGTCATGCCCGGATCGGGCGGCACCAGTTTCGAAATACGATCCACGAAGCCGTACGGGTGCCCCAGCACGCGGCCCACGTCACGGATAACCGCTTTTGCCGCCATCGTACCGAAAGTAATAATCTGTGAAACCGCATCACGACCGTACATTTCCGCCACGTGTTCAATAACCTGGTCGCGTTTCTCCATACAGAAGTCAACGTCGAAGTCGGGCATTGAGACACGTTCCGGGTTGAGGAAACGTTCGAACAGCAGGTCAAATTCCAGCGGATCCAGGTCGGTAATTTTTAGCGCATAGGCCACCAGCGAACCTGCGCCGGAACCACGTCCCGGGCCGACTGGTACACCGTTATCCTTCGACCACTGGATAAATTCCATAACGATCAGGAAGTAGCCTGGGAATCCCATCTGGTTGATAACCTGTAGTTCCACATCCAGACGCTCGTCATACTCCGGACGACGCTTGGCGCGCACTTCCGGATCCGGGAACAGGAATTCAAGACGCTCTTCCAGACCCTCTTTCGACTTGGCCACGAGGAAGTCCTCGGTGGTCATATCGCCGGTCGGGAACTGCGGCAGGAAATATTCGCCAAGGCGCACCGTGACGTTACAGCGTTTGGCGATTTCGACGGTGTTTTGCAGCGCCTCCGGGATATCGGAGAACAGCTCGCACATCTCGTCTTCGCTGCGCATATACTGCTGCGCGGAGTAGTTACGCGGACGTTTGGGATCGTCAAGAGTGAATCCGTCGTGGATCGCCACACGGATTTCATGCGCGTCGAAATCACCGGTTTCCAGGAAGCGAACATCGTTGGTCGCCACCACCGGCAAACCACGCCTTTCGGCCAGTTCTACCGCGGCATGCAGATAGTTTTCTTCATCTTGTCTGCCGGTACGGATCAGCTCAAGGAAGTAGCTATCCGGAAAATGCGCTTCGTAAAACGCCACGCATTCGTCAACCAGGGCGCTATTACCGCGCAACAAGCTACGTCCGACGTCGCCCATCCGGCCGCCGGAGAGCAAAATCAAACCTTCTTTTAGCTCGACCAGCCAGTCCCTGTCGATGACCGGCCCTTCTGCGCCATAACCGCGCTGATAGGCTTTTGATATCAACAACGTCAGATTCTGATAACCGGTATTGTTAGCGGCCAGCACGGTGAGTTGCGTGAGTTCATCACCCAATAGCTCACTGCGGACATGAAAATCTGCACCAACAATCGGTTTAATGCCGGCGCCGTGACCCGCTCCGTAAAACTTCACCAGACCACAGAGGTTGGTAAAATCGGTGATCGCCAGCGCGGGCATGCCTAACGCGGCCGCCTTCTTCACCAGCGGCCCGGTTTTCGCCAGCCCATCGATCATGGAGTAGTCGCTGTGCACCCGGAGGTGGACGAAACGTGGTTCAGACATCTTCAGATTCCTTCGACACAAGAATCAGGACGTGAGTCCCAGTGCGCGTTTGACGGGGCCAAAACTGCGGCGATGGTGCTCTGTCGCGCCATACAGTGCCAATTTTTCCAGATGAAAAGCAGTTGGATAGCCTTTGTGCTGTGCAAAACCATACTGCGGAAAAACCGTATCCAGCGCAGCCATTTCAGCATCGCGGGTCACTTTTGCCAGTATTGACGCTGCGCTAATCTCCGCAACGCGGCTATCACCTTTGACTACCGCCATCGACGGTACCGGTAATGCCGGGCAACGATTGCCGTCAATCAGTACGTATTCTGGCGCAATATGCAGACCCGCGACCGCACGCTGCATCGCCAGCATGGTGGCATGCAAAATATTCAGATCGTCGATTTCATGCGGTTCTGCACGGCCTACGCTCCAGCTTAACGCTTTTTCTTTGATTTCATCAAACAGCGCCAGGCGACGTTTTTCTGACAGTTTTTTTGAGTCGTTAAGACCGATAATCGGGCGAGCCGGATCCAGAATAACGGCAGCAGTAACAACCGCACCGACCAAAGGACCACGCCCGACTTCATCCACACCCGCCACTAAATGCGTATGCGGATAAACAAATTCAATCATAGCGTTAACTCCAGGACTGCATCCGCTGCCTGCTCATCGGCATTGCAACGGATCTGCTGGTGCAGTTCACGGAATGTGTCGTGCATCGCATGGCTGGTTTTGCCATTCGCCAGTAACGGCAACAGCGCTTGCGCCAGCGCATGCGGCTCACACTCTTCCTGCAACAGCTCTTTAACCAGTTCTCTTCCCGCTAACAGGTTAGGTAGCGAAACGTAATCCGTTTTCACCAGACGCTTCGCCAGCCAGAAGGTGAAGGGTTTCATGCGGTAGCCGACCACCATCGGACACTTTGCCAGCATACACTCCAGCGCAGCGGTGCCTGAAGCCAGCAGTGCGGCGTCGCTGGCCACCATCGCTTCACGTCCCATGCCATTAAGCAGATGCACGGAAAGCTCCGGCGCAACCTCAGCCTTGATACGCTCAAACTGCTCCCGGCGTTTGGCATTGACCAGCGGCACCACCACTTCGAGATCCGGGTAATGCTGACGTAACAGCTGCGCCGTTTTCAGAAAATCGGCGCTGAGCATCTCCACTTCAGCGCCACGGCTTCCAGGCAGCAGCGCCAGGCAGTGAGCATCGTGGGGAATACCCAGAATATCACGTGCCGCGTTTTTATCCGGATCCAACGGCATGGCATCCGCCATGGTGTGGCCGATAAAGCGGCACGGGACGTTAAATTTGTCATAAAACGCTTTTTCGAAAGGCAGAAAGGCCAGCACCATATTGGTGGATCTGCCTATTTTGAAAACGCGTTTCTGTCGCCACGCCCAGACGGACGGACTGACATAATGAATGGTTTTTATGCCCTGCTTTTTCAAGTTCCCTTCAAGGGTAATATTGAAATCAGGCGCATCAATACCAACGAAAACATCCGGCTTGAGATCGGTGAATCGACGAGTGAGATCGGCACGAATATGCAGTAAACGGCGCAGACGTCCGAGCACTTCAACAATGCCCATCACCGCCAGTTCTTCCATTTCGTACCAGGCTTCACAGCCTTCGGCCTGCATTAGCGGCCCCGCCACGCCAACAAAACGCGCATTGGGAACACGAGCTTTGAGTGCGCGAATTAGCCCTGCACCAAGAATATCGCCGGAGGTTTCTCCGGCGACGAGGGCAATCGTTAAAGGACGCTGCTCAGTCATTAACGAATCAGACCACGCGTTGAGCGCTCAAAGAAGTCGCTGAAAGCCTGGACTTCGGGGTACTGTTTCGCCAGTTCGGCGATTTCCGGCTTCACTTCTTCCAGAGTTTTACCGCTACGGTACAACGCTTTGTAGGCATTACGAATCGCGGTAATCGCTTCGCGGGTGAACCCACGACGCTTCAGACCTTCGATGTTGACGCCAAACGGCGTCGCGTGGTTGCCCTGGGCGATAACGTACGGGGGCACATCCTGAGCAACGCCAGAACAGCCGCCAACCATTACATGCGCGCCGATGATGCAGAATTGATGCACCGCAGTCATGCCGCCGATGATAACAAAATCATCCAGCGAAACATGTCCGGCAAGCGTGGCGTTATTCGCCAGAATACAGCGGTTGCCTACCGTACAATCATGCGCGACGTGCGCATTAATCATCAGTAAGTTATCGCTGCCCACCTTCGTCACTCCACCGCCCTGCACTGTGCCACGATGAATGGTGACGCTTTCGCGGATGCGGTTGCGATCGCCAATTTCCACGCGGGTCGGTTCGCCAGCATATTTCAGATCCTGGTTAACTTCGCCGATGGAGGCAAACTGATAGATCTCGTTATCGCGACCAATTTTTGTATGGCCATTCACGACAACGTGAGACTTCAGTACGGTACCCTCACCAATTTCAACATGGGGTCCAACAATACAAAATGGGCCAATGTGAGCGTTAGCGCCAATACTGGCGCCCTCTTCCACAATGGCGGTAGGGTGAATAAAGGCGGATTTATCAATCACGTATCAGGCCTCCCGGCTACGGGCACACATCATCGTTGCTTCGCACACAACTTTACCGTCGACCAGCGCAACCCCTTTAAAACGGGTCAGGCCACGGCGCGTTTTCTCGAAAGTCACTTCCATGATCATCTGATCGCCTGGCACGACAGGACGCTTAAAGCGCGCTTCGTCAATACCCGCGAAATAGTACAGTTCGCCTGGTTCCAGTTTTCCTACGCTTTTAAACGCAAGGATTCCGGTGGCCTGCGCCATCGCTTCCAGAATCAGTACGCCAGGGAAAATAGGTTTGCCCGGGAAGTGGCCCTGGAAGAAAGGCTCATTAACGGATACATTTTTCACTGCGCGCAGAAAACGACCTTCTTCAAAATCCAGCACACGGTCAACCAGCAGAAACGGAAAACGGTGCGGCAGAAGTTCTAAAATCTCTTCAATATGCAGAGTATGAGTGTTAGTAGTCAAAATACTCTTCCTGTCAAAATATACTAAAAGGCAATAATAACACGGCCTGTCGCAATCGTATGAATGGGACAGGCCGAAAAGTCAGACATGCAAAAAAGGTGCTTTAGTCTTGTTGATTAACCTTGCGCTCAATCACTTTGAGGCGCTTGCTCATATCATCAATATTCATCACCAGTGCAGCTGTTTTACGCCATACCTTATTGGGTTGTAGCGGAATGCCTGAGGAGTAGACGCCAGGTTCAGTGATAGGACGCATCACCATACCCATGCCAGTTACCGTGACTTTGTCGCATATTTCCATATGCCCATTGATCACACTGGCGCCGCCAATCATGCAGTAACGGCCAATCTTCAGGCTACCCGCCATAATGACGCCACCGGCTACCGCCGTATTGTCGCCAATCACAACGTTATGTGCAATCTGGCATTGATTATCAATGATAACACCATTACCGATCACAGTATCGTCCAGAGCACCACGGTCAATGGTGGTACAAGCGCCGATCTCGACGCGATCGCCGATAATCACACGACCAAGCTGCGGGATCTTCACCCAGTTACCACGATCGTTCGCGTAACCAAATCCATCCGATCCGACGACAGTGCTGGACTGGATCAGGCAGTTCTCACCGATCTGAATGTCGTGGTAAATCGTCACATTCGCCCACAAACGCGAACCTGCACCGATTTTTGTATTTTTTCCGACGAAGCAGCCTGCGCCGATAACCACGTTATCGCCCAGCTCTACGCCAGACTCAATGACCGCATTTGCGCCCACAGAGACATTTTTACCCAGCTTCGCCGTCGCATCGATCGCTGCACTCGGTGCAATGTTCTGTGCGGGCTGAGGCGTGGTATCTAAAATTTGCGCCATACGAGCATAGGTCAGGTAGGGATTCTTCACTACCAGCGCCGCACTCTTAGCAAAAGGAAGATCGTCCTGCGTCATCACAACGGCAGAAGCCTGGCATACGCCTAAGTGTTCACGGTACTTAGGATTCACCATAAATGTGATATTGCCAGTTTGCGCAGATTGCATGGACGCTACGCCGGTGATGACGATATCGCCATCACCGTGTAATTCTGCATCCAACTGCTCTGCTAAATCAGCCAGTCGAATTGAAGGCATTACTTATTTAACCTGTTTCAGTACGTCAGCGGTGATGTCTTTTACATCGCTGCTATTGTATGCAACGGTGTTTGCGTCAACGACCAGATCGATGCTCTGGCTGTTAGCAACAGATTTCACAGCTGTCTGGATACGAGTAACCAGTTTGCCACGTTCTTCGTTGGAACGACGCGCACGATCCTGCTCAAAAGCCTGAGCTTTCTGAGAGAAAGTCTGGCGCTGAGCCATAACGTCTTTTTCCAGCTTGGTACGATCGCTACCCGCTTTCATAGATTGCAGACGCTGCATTTTAGATTGCAGATCGGATTCCATGCGCTGCAGTTCGCTGGCACGGCCTTTGAACTCGTTTTCCAGCGTCGCGGAAACACCTGTCTTCTGTGCAACCTGTTGGAACAGGCTACCCATGTTGACGATTGCAATTTTGTCAGCAGCCTGTGCGGACGTTGCCATCGCTAAACCGAGACCTGCAGCTAATAACCACTTTTTCACAATTAACTCCTTACCATCCCATTTGCACCCGAAGGTACAGTTCTTTGCGTGGCCAGGCGATCCCATGCAAGATCGCCTAAAGTCAGCGCTACACTACCACTACATTCCTTTGCGAAGAACAATTACCAGGTTTTACCAATGTTAAACTGGAACTGTTCCGCTTTGTCTCCATCGTACTTCTTGAACGGTTGGGCGTAGGAGAAAACCAACGGCCCCAATGGGGACATCCATTGTAAAGCGATACCCGCTGACATACGGATATTGCTCGGATCGCTGTAATCTGGCACACCGACAGCTCGTGTTTCTGCGCTATCCTGCCAATTAGTATCCCAAACGGTACCCATATCCCAGAAGAAGGAGGTACGAACCGAGTTGGCATATTTATCACTAATAAACGGTGTTGGGGTAATAAACTCCAGGCTGGCGACAGCCATGGCGTTACCACCGACTGCATCATCTGATTTACAGTCTTTACCGTCCTTGTTCGTGCACTCTTCGTAGTCGTCAGGATCCCCTGCATAAGCCCCTGATTTATAAACTGCTTTCGGACCGATAGTATTCGACTGGAAACCACGTACGGTGCTGGAACCACCGGCATAGAAGTTCTCATAGAACGGCATTTCTTTACTGCCAATACCGTCTCCATAACCTACCTTGGTACGGCCCAGGACAACCCATTTGTGATCGTCATCAATCGGCACGTAGGTCGCGGTATCCATCGACAATTTGTAGTATTCGTTATCAGAACCCGGAATGGTCACTTTACCGTTCAGGTTGACGCGCGTACCGTCTGTCGGGAAGTAGCCACGGTCAAGCTTGTTATATGTCCAACCATAGTTAAAGGTGAAGTCATCAGCAGCAAAGCTGTTGGTATTGGTCTCACCCATTGACTCAAGATAACGATCCATCGCAACCTGCGGCTGCATGTTGGACAGTTTGTTATGTACATAACCCAGACCCGCACGCAGCGTATTGTATTCGTTAACCGGGAAGCCGAGCGTTACATCAGTACCATAACTTTTGTTGGTATAGTCGGACAGATCTGCATCATCCGCTTCAAAGTCGTTATAGAAGACGCGGCCGCCAAGGCTCACACCGTCAACGGTGAAGTACGGGTTGGTGACAGACAACTCAGTATAGGTCTGGTAGTCGTTTTTGGTGCCGTTAATACCGACGGAATAACCGGTACCTAACCAGTTATCTTGCTGAACGCCCGCCTGGAAGCTCACGCCGCTCTCGGTACCGTAACCGACACCGAAGTTAAAGCTACCGGTGTTACGCTCTTTCACCTTATAGACCACATCAACCTGATCCGGACGACCCGGAACACGCTGAGTATCGGTATCGACGGTTTCAAAGTAACCCAGACGGTTCAGACGTTCTTTACCCTGGTCGACCAGATCGCTGCCCAACCATGCGCCTTCCATCTGACGCATTTCGCGACGCAGAACGGAGTCTTTAGACGTGTCGTTCCCTTCAAAGCGAATCTTACGCACGTAGAAACGGTTACCCGCATCCACATTTACGCGTAATTTAACGGTTTTGTCGGCATCATTGATTTCAGGCTGCGACTGAACGCGCGGATAGGCATAGCCATAGCGACCCAGAAGCTTCTTGATATCATCTTCCATTTTGGTCACTTTGGTGCCGTTATAGAGTTCGCCTGGCTCGATTTTGGTCAGGCTCTCAATTTCGGCGGAGTGTCCGGCCAGGTTACCGCTCACCTCGACTCCAGAAAGCTTGTACTGATCGCCTTCAGTGATGTTAACGGTGATGTAGATACCTTTTTTATCCGGCGTCAGGCTGACCTGGGTAGAATCGATATTGAAACGAGCATAACCGCGATCCAGATAGTAGCTGCGCAGGGTTTCAAGATCGCCCGCGAGTTTCTGTTTCTGGTATTTACGATCGCCCACCACGTTCCACCACGGCACTTCATCACGCAGTTGGAAGTGAGAGATAAGTTCGTCAGTCGAGAAAGCATGGTTGCCGACGATATTGATCTGTTGGATCTTCGCCGAAACACCTTCCTGGAAGACCAGTTTGAGGTCAACGCGGTTACGCGGCAACGGTGTTACCACCGCTTTCACACTAGCGCTGTACTTACCGACGCTATAGTAGAAATCTTCCAGGCCTTTTTCGATATCGGCAAGCGTGGTGCGATCCAGAGACTCGCCAACACGTACGCCAGACGCCTCGAGGTTTTGCTTCAGCATGTCGTCTTTCACCGATTTGTTACCGGAGAAAGTGATGCTGGCAATCGTCGGACGTTCTTTTACCTGAACCAGAAGAGTATCACCATCGCGCAGGACGCGGACATCCTCAAAGTTACCGGTGGCGAACAGAGCACGAATGGTATTACTGATGTCTTCATCATTAACCGTGTCGCCTGTGCGCACCGGCATACTGAGGAGAGCCGCACCAACGGCGACTCGCTGTAGGCCTTCGAAATGAATGTCCTTCACTACGAACCCTTCAGCACCGTATACGGTGGCGCTGCTAAACAGCAGCGACGCTATGAGCAACTTTTTCATCGCCATCGTTATTATGCGTTCTTCCTAACACTCTCTTACAACCGAGAGAAATCATTGAAAAGTGCAAGCCCCATTAACAACACCAGCAAGATAGAGCCAATGCGATAACTAAAGTCTTGAACCCGCTCGGATACCGGACCGCCCTTCAGCTTTTCAATCGCCAGGAACAGCAGATGCCCCCCGTCAAGAACGGGCAACGGAAACAGGTTAATTATCCCTAAGTTCACGCTGATAAGCGCAAGGAACATCAGGTAATAAATCACCCCGAACTCCGCTGACATCCCAGCCCCCTGGGCGATAGAAATCGGCCCACTGAGGTTGTTCAGTTTTACATCACCGGTAATCAATTTTCCCAGCATACTGACCGTCAGCTTCATCAACTGCCACGTTTTATCCGAGGCTTCGAGGATGGCGCTGAAGGGCCCATACTGGCGTACAGTCTTATACTCATCAGGCAGAGGAATAATTTTAGGCACCACGCCCGCAAAACCTTCTGCCTTCCCGTTAACCTGTTTTGAATCTGGGGTTAACGTTAAAGACAAGGAACTTCCTTGTCTTTCAATATCTAGCGCTAACGGCTCATCCGGATTATCGCGCACCAGCGTCACGAACGTCATCCATTGCGTCAGCGACTGACCATTGACTTTAACGATCCTGTCGCCAGCTTGCAAACCCGCCTTACTTGCAGCCGAGTTAACCTGCACTTCTGACAGCACTGGTTCAATCTGTGGACCGCGTGGGCGAATCCCTAAACTGGAGACGGGATCCTGTTTGTCTGGCTCAAATGCCCAATGGCGTAAATCCAGCGTTTTGTCCTGCCGCTGGTCACTGCCAAACTGCGCCACGCTGAGCGTCGTATGCTCATCGCCAATTTTGGCAACCAACTGCAGTCTCACGGCATCCCAATCTGGGGTTTCGATACCATCAACCGCTTTTAGTTCCGTACCTGGTTGAATTTGCGCCTGCGCAGCAATCGAGTTGGGCGTTATTTCACCAACAACCGGACGAACACCAGGGACACCGATGATAAACACCAGCCAATAAGCGAAAATAGCAAAAAGGAAGTTTGCAATCGGACCTGCGGCAATAATGGCTGCGCGTTGCCCAACCGTTTTATTGTTGAAAGCGTAATGGCGCAGCTCCGGTACCACCGGTTCAGCGCGCTCATCCAGCATTTTGACGTAACCGCCGAGGGGGATTAGTGCGATGACGTATTCTGTACCCAGTTTATCGGTACGACGCCAAAGCGCTTTTCCAAAGCCAATGGAAAAGCGCTCAACGCGGACTCCGCAGCGCCGTGCAACCCAGAAATGACCAAATTCATGCACGGTGATAAGCACACCGAGTGCGACGATGAATGCAGCCAGATTCCAGAGAATACTCAGCATAAGACCATCCGTTAGAGCGTCCTGAATACCAGTAACAACAGGCAGGCAAAGACCGGTACCGCAGCCGTCAGGCTATCAATACGATCCAGAATACCGCCGTGTCCTGGAATTAAGTGACCACTGTCCTTAATACCTGCTTCACGCTTAAACATACTCTCAGTCAGGTCACCCAGCACGGAGGCCAGGGCTGCAACGATGGAGCAAATAAGCAAGGTGACAGGCGCAACTTCAAGATTCGCCCACATGCCATAACCCCATGAGATCACGGCCGCAGTAGCGAGTCCGCCAATAAAACCCTGCCAGGTTTTACCAGGAGAAACCTTCGGCGCCAGTTTATGTTTGCCAAACAGCTTACCAAACATATACGCACCAGAGTCCGCTCCCCAGACGAGGATCATGACATACAGCAGCCATAGCGCGCCACTATAATGATTCTCATCATAGTGCCATGCCCGTAGCGCCAGCATTCCCCAAAAGAAAGGAACAATGGTTAGTACGCCGAAAATTATGCGTAATGTTTTGGAATTACGCCAGACCGACGCCGAACCTGGGTAAAACAGTACCAGTAACAGCGCGACGATCCACCAGCCCAGCGACGCCCATAGCGATACTTCAACCAGCGGCTGATGAATATTGCGATGGTATTCTGGCAGTAAAAAAAGCATTAGCGCCAGCAACAGCCCGCATAAAACCGCCAGCCAGACTCGCTGTGTACGCGTGGTAAAGCCGCTTAACTGTCCCCATTCCCAGGCGGCCAACATACAGACGACCAGCGTAACAATGGCGAACCCCACCGGCGGCAGCAAAAACAGCGCCGCGATGACAACGGGTATTAAAACAAAAGCAGAAATCAGGCGATACTTCAGCAAAAGCGACCCCCATCAGGCTTTTTCATCACCGGGCTCGGTGCCGCCGAAACGACGCTCACGATTAGCAAAGGCATGCAGCGCACCTTCAAAGTCTTGTTCATCGAAATCGGGCCAGAGAACATCCGTAAAGTAAAGTTCGGCATAGGCAATTTGCCATAACAGAAAATTACTAATTCGATGCTCTCCCCCAGTCCTTATCACTAAATCCACAGGGGCCAGTTCATGCATACAAATTTGCTGCCCAAGCATTTCTTCATCGATTTGCTCTGGACGCAGCAGACCTTCCTGCACCTGTTGTGCCAGTTGCCTGACTCCCTGGACAATATCCCACCGTCCACCGTAATTCGCTGCAATATTCAGCGTCAACCCGGTATTCTGGGCGGTAAGCGCTTCTGATTTGCGAATCCGTTCTTGCAAACGTGAGTTAAATCGACTGATATCCCCGATAATACGCAGACGTACGTTATGGCGATGCAGGTTTTTCACTTCGCTATCAAGCGCCCACACAAACAGTTCCATTAACGCGCTCACTTCCTGCGCAGGTCGGTTCCAGTTCTCACTGCTAAAGGCATACAGCGTTAACGCATCAATACCGTTATTGGCAGCAAAAGAGACAGCCCGGCGGACGGATTTTGCTCCGGCCTTATGCCCAAAGGCGCGAATCTTCCCTTGCTTTTTCGCCCAGCGGCCATTGCCATCCATGATGATTGCTACATGGCGGCAACCATGTGCTGGCAAACTTTCGCTTAATGGTTTAGTTGCAGACAACATAACGCGTTTTTAGTCCCTGAAAGGATTTACGGTACTCAGGAATACTGAAGCCCTCACACAAAAAAGCCGTGTCAAACCACGGCTTACCCGACCGACAAAAAGCAACTACCCGCGATCGAGTGGCGCAGACTATATCACTGAAGCCCAACGCTAACAAATAGCACGATCTTCCGTAGAGGGATTATCATCAGCTTGAGAGTCGCATCACTGCTTTTCTGGCAACTTCCCGCGCGATGGCATCAACCTTCAGTACGTCATCAACGCTCTGCGGCTCCTGCAAATCCATCTTATCCAGTACGGATAAATTAAGATCGGCAATATCGGTAAATCGAATCTGCTGCGCCAGAAATGCGGCAACGGTAATTTCATTCGCGGCGTTCAGGGCGGTCGTCGCCGCCTGCCCTTGCTCAAACGCGTCCATCGCCAGTTTCAGGCACGGATAGCGCTGGTAGTCAGGTGCGGAAAACGTCAACGCACTGAGTTGGCAAAAGTCGACAGGCGTAACGCCAGACTTCACACGTTCCGGCCATGCCATCGTATGGGCAATAGGTGTACGCATGTCAGGTTCCCCTAACTGCGCCAGAACGCTGCCATCCTGATAACGAACCATCGAATGAATAACCGACTGCGGATGAATCAGCACTTCCATCTGGCTTGCGCTGGCATTAAATAACCAACGCGCTTCAATGTATTCCAGACCTTTATTCATCATGGTGGCTGAATCGACAGAAATTTTTCGTCCCATCGACCAATTCGGATGACGACATGCCTGATCGGGGGTCATAGCAACCAGATCGCGCAATGGCGTTTCACGGAAAGGGCCACCAGACCCGGTAAGCAGCACGGACACGACGCCGTTTTGCTCAAGGTCAGCGTATCCCAGATTGAGTTGGATCGGTTGCGGTAAACTCTGAAAAATCGCGTTATGCTCGCTATCAACCGGCAAAAGCTGCGCTTTGTGGCGTTTCACGTCGTCCATAAACAGACGTCCGCAGGTTACCAGAGACTCTTTGTTCGCCAGCAAAATGCTTTTGCCCGCGCGGATTGCCGAAAGCGTCGGCAGCAAGCCCGCTGCGCCGACAATCGCCGCCATAACCTGATCAACATCATCCAGCGCGGCCATATCACAGGCAGCCTGCTGTCCACTCATAACTTCAGTGCGGCTACCCTGCTCCAGCAGAGCCGATTTTAGCAATGCCGCGCTTTTTTCATCGTCCATTACCGCATAGCGAGGAGAAAATTCCAGGCATTGCTCCACCATACGGGCAACATTCTTACCCGCAACCAACGCAGCAACACGAAATTTTTCCGGGTTATGGCGTACTACATCCAGCGTACTGCAACCAATGGAACCGGTTGATCCCAGGATGGTTAATTGCTTCATGAGACATCCAGAAAAATAGGGTATAGGCAGAAAAAGCAAAACGCCGCCATCCAGCCCTTGCAGGCCTTCTAAGCGGCGTTTTTAGCGTACAGATGAATCAGAACTGCATCAGTTCCGTTTCTTTCTCTGCCAGCGCCGCATCAACTTTCTTGATCGCTGCGTCAGTCAGTTTCTGTACTTCGTCCTGAGAACGGCGATCGTCATCTTCGCTGATCTCTTTATCTTTCAACAGCGCTTTCACTTTGTCGTTTGCATCGCGGCGTACGTTACGTACGGCAACACGCGCGCCTTCCGCTTCGCCACGCACGATCTTGGTCAGATCTTTACGACGTTCTTCGGTCAGCGGAGGCAGCGGAACGCGGATGTCGGAACCCGCTGAACTTGGATTCAGACCAAGGTCGGAAGCCATAATTGCTTTTTCAACGGCAGGTCCCATGGAGCGGTCAAACACGTTGATTTTCAGGGTACGGGAATCTTCAACCGTTACGCTTGCCAGTTGGCGCAGCGGAGTCGGCGTGCCGTAATATTCCACGACAATACCATCCAGCAGGCTAGGAGAAGCACGGCCCGTACGAATTTTGCTGATTTGATGTTTGAACGCTTCGACGCATTTGTCCATGCGTACTTCAGCATCTTTTCTGATATCGTTGATCACGTTACGAATCCTTGAAAGCTCGTTTCAGTCAGACCATACCCACCACGCAAGGTGTGACAAGTATAGTCTTGATTAATTTTGAGGGACGTATCCCGCGACATTAAAGCGGAATATTACCTGCATTTAGCCGCAACGGGAATTATTCCGTGATTAACGTGCCTTCTTTTTCACCCATAACAACACGGCGCAGCGCACCCGGTTTGTTCATGTTAAAGACACGAATCGGTAATTTGTGGTCACGAGCCAGCGTGAACGCAGCCAGATCCATCACTTTCAGCTCTTTATCCAGTACTTCAGTGTAGGTCAACTGTTCGTACATGGTCGCCGTAGGATCTTTAGCCGGGTCGGCAGTAAATACGCCGTCCACTTTGGTGGCTTTCAGTACTACATCCGCTTCAATTTCAATACCGCGCAGACAGGCTGCTGAATCGGTAGTGAAGAACGGATTGCCGGTACCCGCAGACAAAATAACAACGCGGTTGTTACGCAGCAGGCTGATCGCTTCCGCCCAGCTGTAGTTATCACACACGCCGTTCAGAGGAATGGCGGACATCAAGCGAGCGTTCACATAGGCGCGGTGAAGCGCATCGCGCATCGCCAGACCGTTCATTACGGTGGCTAACATGCCCATGTGGTCGCCCACAACGCGGTTCATCCCTGCTTTCGCCAGACCAGCGCCACGGAACAGGTTACCGCCACCAATCACTACGCCAACCTGAATACCCAGCTCAACCAGCTCTTTGATTTCCTGAGCCATACGGTCAAGTATGCTTGCATCAATACCGAAGCCTTCTGAACCTTGCAGAGCTTCGCCACTTAACTTAAGCAGAATACGTTTGTAGACGGGTTTTGCATTGGTAGCCATGTTTCTTTCCTGAGACTGTCAACGAATGAGATGAGTTAATTCCGGCGACATTGTATGTCGCTTTTCAGCATGACCACTATAGCGGTTCGCTGAATTTACAAGCCAGACACAAAAAGAAGCCGCCCTCAGGCGGCTCCTTTAAAAATTAAGACTGCTTGGACATCGCAGCAACTTCTGCTGCAAAGTCAGTCTCAACTTTCTCGATGCCTTCACCCACTTCGAAGCGGATGAAACCCGTTACGTCAGCATTGTGCTCTTTCAGCAGCTGACCAACAGATTTGCTCGGTTCCATAACGAAAGGCTGGCCAGTCAGAGAAACTTCGCCGGTGAATTTCTTCATGCGGCCTTCAACCATTTTCTCTGCGATTTCTTTCGGCTTGCCAGACTGCATGGCGATGTCCAGCTGAACCTGGTATTCTTTCTCTACCACTTCAGCAGAAACGTCTTCCGGCTTAACGAATTCTGGTTTGCTTGCAGCAACGTGCATTGCCAGCTGTTTAACCAGTTCTTCGTCAGCGCCAGTTGCAGCAACCAGAACACCGATACGCGCACCGTGCTGGTAGTTACCCAGAACGTCGCCTTCCAGGGAAGCCACGCGACGAATGTTGATGTTCTCACCGATTTTAGCAACCAGCGCAACACGTTCTTCTTCGAACTGTGCTTTCAGAACTTCAACGTCAGTGATTTTGCCAGCAACGGCAGCGTCCAGTACTTTGTCAGCAAATGCCTGGAAACCAGCATCTTTAGCAACGAAGTCAGTCTGGCAGTTAACTTCCAGAATGAAAGCGATGTTGCCGTCGATTTTGGTTTTGATTACGCCGTCAGCAGCAACGTTGCCTGCTTTTTTCGCCGCTTTGATTGCGCCGGACTTACGCATGTTTTCGATTGCCAGCTCGATGTCGCCATTAGCTTCAGTCAGTGCTTTTTTGCAATCCATCATGCCTGCGCCAGTACGCTCACGCAGCTCTTTTACCAGGGATGCGGTAATTTCAGCCATTCTAAAATCCTCGGAAGATTTGATCTGCCCGGCATGAAACCGCACAGATTTAAAAGTGAAAAAGGGGGCCATATACAGGCCCCCTAACCAAACGTGATACTACCTGGTCTATAAGGGCTCTAACGAGCGTGCCTTATTATTCAGCTTCTACGAAGCTTTCTTCCGCCTGGGAAGCCAGATCCTGAGAACGGCCTTCACGAACGGTAGTAGCTACAGCGCCCAGGTACAGGGTCACAGCACGGATTGCGTCGTCGTTACCCGGGATAACGAAGTCAACACCGTCCGGATCAGAGTTGGTATCAACGATAGCAAATACCGGGATACCCAGGTTGTTTGCTTCTTTGATAGCAATGTGCTCGTGGTCAGCATCGATTACGAACAGAGCGTCCGGCAGACCGCCCATGTCTTTGATACCGCCCAGGCTGTTTTCCAGTTTCTCAAGCTCACGAGTACGCATCAGCGCTTCTTTCTTGGTCAGCTTTTCGAAAGTACCGTCCTGAGACTGAGTTTCCAGATCTTTCAGACGTTTGATGGACTGACGAACGGTTTTCCAGTTAGTCAGCATACCGCCCAGCCAGCGATGGTTCACGAAGAACTGGTCGCAGCTGTTAGCAGCTTCTTTCACCGCTTCGCTTGCAGCGCGTTTAGTACCAACGAAAAGGATTTTACCTTTACGAGCAGAGATCTTGTTCAGTTCAGCCAGAGCTTCGTTGAACATCGGTACAGTTTTCTCAAGGTTGATGATGTGAACTTTGTTACGCGCACCGAAGATGAACGGCTTCATTTTCGGGTTCCAGTAACGGGTCTGGTGACCAAAGTGAACACCAGCCTTGAGCATGTCGCGCATGGAAACAGTTGCCATGATTAAAACCTCTATATATAAAAGTTGGGGTTAAGCCTCCACGCATCCCATATTACCGACCCCAAAGGGCACCCCGGAATATGTGCCGATACGTGTGTGTTGTTACACAAAGTGAGATTTGTCGCTCCCGTCCATCGTGTGTAGTCTTCGAATGGATCGGAAGTCCGGCGCGCTTTATACCACAAATACGCCACCGACACCAATAATTGTTGGCGGTCTGTGCTGTTAATGATTCTCAATTTGGCAGGGTACACCCCTGACTGATACCATTGTCAGCACTTACACAATTATTGCCGAAAATAATCGGCACTGATGGACAGAATTCATGGCTATCTCAATCAAGACCCCTGAAGAAATCGAAAAAATGCGCGTCGCTGGCCGTCTGGCGGCGGAAGTACTGGAGATGATCGAACCGTTTATCAAACCGGGCGTCAGCACCGGCGAACTGGATCGCATTTGTAATGACTATATAGTTAATGAGCAGCAGGCCATTTCCGCGTGCCTGGGCTACCACGGTTACCCTAAATCCGTGTGTATCTCGATTAATGAAGTGGTATGCCACGGGATCCCGGACGACGCGAAGCACCTGAAAGATGGTGATATCGTTAACATCGACGTGACCGTGATTAAAGACGAATTCCACGGCGATACCTCTAAAATGTTTATCGTCGGCAAGCCCACCATTCTTGGCGAACGTCTGTGCCGTGTAACGCAGGAAAGCCTGTATCTGGCGCTGCGGATGGTTAAACCGGGCATTCGCCTGCGCACGTTGGGCGCTGCGATTCAGAAATACGCGGAAGGCGAAGGCTTCTCTGTAGTACGTGAATACTGCGGTCACGGTATCGGTCGCGGCTTCCACGAGGAGCCTCAGGTTCTGCACTACGATGCGGACGACGGCGGCGTGGTACTGCAGCCGGGCATGACCTTCACCGTAGAACCAATGCTGAATGCCGGCGATTACCGCATCCGCACTATGAAAGACGGCTGGACGGTGAAAACCAAAGACCGCAGCTTGTCTGCTCAGTACGAGCATACTATTGTGGTAACAGAAAACGGCTGTGAGATCCTGACGTTACGCAAGGATGACACCATCCCGGCGATCATCACTCACGACGAATAATGTTTTGCCTGATGGCGATGCCTCCGCATCTTATCAGGCCTACAAATTGTACTACTTCGTAGGCCGGATAAGGCGTTCACGCCATCATCCGGCTTTTTAATGGGTGGCGCATAATGAATACTCTTCCTGAACAGCACGCAAATACAGCCCTCCCCACCCTGCCTGGCCAACCGCAAAACCCCGGAACCTGGCCACAGCACGATCTCAACTGCGCCGGCATTAAAGCGCATATCGACACGTTCCAGCGCTGGTTAGGCGAAGCGTTTGACAGCGGAATTTCCGCTGAACAGCTCATTGAGGCCCGTACCGAATTTATTGACCAGTTGCTACAACGCCTGTGGATTGAAGCCGGTTTTGGCCAAATTGCCGACCTGGCGCTGGTTGCCGTTGGGGGTTACGGGCGCGGCGAACTGCACCCGCTTTCCGACATTGACCTGTTGATCCTCAGCCGTAAAAAGCTCCCGGACGCGCAGGCCGAAAAAGTCGGCGAGCTGTTAACGCTGTTATGGGACGTGAGGCTGGAAGTGGGCCACAGCGTGCGTACGCTGGAAGAGTGTCTGTTGGAAGGTTTATCAGATTTAACCGTCGCCACTAATCTGATAGAAACACGCCTGCTGATTGGCGACGTGGCGCTGTTTCTTGAGCTACAAAAGCATATTTTTAGCGAAGGTTTCTGGCCGTCCGATAAGTTTTACGCCGCCAAAGTGGAAGAGCAAAATCAACGCCACCTGCGTTATCACGGCACCAGCTACAATCTGGAACCCGATATCAAAAGCAGCCCCGGCGGCCTGCGCGACATCCACACTCTACAGTGGGTCGCCCGCCGCCATTTTGGCGCAACCTCACTGGATGAGATGGTTGGTTTCGGCTTTTTGACGCTGGCGGAGCGTGCCGAGCTGAATGAATGCTTGCATATCCTGTGGCGCATACGCTTTGCTCTGCACCTGATCGTGAGTCGTTACGATAACCGCCTGCTGTTTGATCGTCAGCTTAGCGTAGCCCAACGGCTAAACTACGGCGGCGAGGGCAATGAGCCTATCGAGCGGATGATGAAAGACTACTTCCGCGTCACACGACGGGTCAGCGAACTGAACCACATGCTGTTGCAGCTGTTCGACGAGGCGATCCTCGCTATGCCCGCCGACGAAAAGCCGCGTCCGATTGATGACGACTTTCAACTGCGCGGCTCCTTGATTGATCTGCGCAGCGATGACCTGTTTATCCGCAAACCCGAAGCGATATTGCGGATGTTTTACATCATGGTGCGTAACAGCGCAATCAGCGGGATTTATTCCACCACGCTGCGCCATCTGCGCCATGCCCGCCGTCATTTAACGCAGCCGTTATGCTATATCCCGGAAGCACGCTCGCTGTTTCTCAGCATGTTACGCCATCCGGGCGCGGTGAGTCGTGGTCTGCTGCCGATGCATCGCCACAGCGTGTTGTGGGCCTATATGCCGCAATGGTCGCATATAGTCGGCCAAATGCAGTTTGACCTATTTCATGCCTATACGGTGGACGAACACACCATTCGCGTAATGCTCAAGCTGGAAAGTTTTGCCAACGAAGATACCCGCCAGCGCCATCCGCTGTGTGTGGATCTGTGGCCGCGCCTGCGGCAGCCGGAGCTAATTCTGATTGCCGCTTTGTTCCATGATATCGCCAAAGGCCGCGGTGGCGATCATTCGGTTCTCGGTGCTCAGGACGTACTCAAATTCGCCGAGCTGCACGGCCTGAACTCCCGCGAAACACAGCTGATCGTGTGGCTGGTGCGCCAGCATTTACTTATGTCAGTCACCGCTCAACGTCGCGATATTCAGGATCCCGAAGTGATTAAGCAATTCGCCGAAGAAGTGCAAACGGAACACCGCCTGCGCTTTTTAGTGTGCCTGACCGTTGCGGATATTTGCGCCACCAACGAAACGCTGTGGAATAGCTGGAAGCAAAGCCTGCTGCGCGAGCTGTACTTTGCCACGGAAAAACAGCTACGGCGTGGGATGCAAAACACGCCGGATATGCGCGAGCGCGTGCGTCACCATCAGCTTCAGGCGTTGGCGTTATTGCGGATGGATAACATTGATGAAGAAGCGCTGCACCATATCTGGTCACGCTGTCGGGCGAACTATTTCGTGCGCCACAGTCCAAATCAACTGGCCTGGCATGCGCGTCATCTCTTACAACATGACCTCAAAGAGCCGCTCATTCTGCTTAGCCCGCAGGCAACGCGTGGAGGAACGGAAATCTTTATCTGGAGTCCGGATCGCCCGTATCTGTTTGCCGCCGTTTGCGCCGAACTGGACCGGCGTAATCTGAGCGTCCACGATGCGCAGATTTTCACCACCCGTGATGGGATGGCGATGGATACGTTCATTGTGCTGGAGCCGGACGGCAGCCCGCTGTCGTCAGACCGACACGAAGCGATCCGTTTTGGGCTGGAACAGGCGATCACTCAGCGTAGCTGGCAACCGCCGCAACCGCGTCGCCAGCCGGCAAAATTACGTCATTTCACCGTCGATACCGAAGTGACTTTTCTACCAACTCATACCGATCGAAAATCATTCCTCGAGCTTATCGCTCTCGACCAGCCAGGACTGCTGGCGCGGGTCGGGCAGATTTTTGCCGATCTGGGAATTTCGCTGCATGGCGCCCGAATTACAACTATTGGCGAGCGAGTAGAAGATTTATTCATAATCGCCACCGCCGACCGGCGCGCCCTTAATAATGAGCTGCAGCAGGAAGTGCATCAACGGTTGACAGAGGCCCTCAATCCAAACGATAAAGGGTGATGTTTTTATTTATTATGGAAAGAGTTTAACAATGCAGCAGTTACAGAACGTTATTGAATCCGCTTTCGAGCGCCGTGCCGACATTACTCCGGCAAATGTGGATACCGTAACCCGCGAAGCGGTGAATCAGGTTATTTCTTTACTGGATTCCGGTGCTCTGCGCGTCGCAGAAAAGATTGAGGGTCAGTGGGTCACGCATCAGTGGCTGAAAAAAGCGGTCCTGCTCTCTTTTCGTATTAACGATAATCAGGTTATCGATGGTGCGGAAAGCCGTTACTTCGATAAAGTGCCGATGAAATTCGCCGACTATGACGAAGCGCGCTTTCAGAAGGAAGGTTTCCGCGTGGTTCCGCCTGCGGCCGTGCGTCAGGGCGCGTTTATCGCCCGTAACACCGTGCTGATGCCATCTTACGTAAACATCGGCGCTTATGTTGATGAAGGTACGATGGTTGATACCTGGGCGACTGTCGGGTCCTGTGCGCAAATCGGTAAAAACGTACACCTGTCCGGCGGCGTTGGCATTGGCGGCGTACTGGAGCCGTTACAGGCTAACCCGACCATCATTGAAGATAACTGCTTCATCGGTGCGCGTTCTGAAGTAGTAGAAGGCGTGATCGTCGAAGAAGGCTCCGTTATCTCCATGGGCGTATACATCGGCCAGAGCACCCGTATTTATGATCGCGAAACTGGCGAAGTGCATTATGGCCGCGTTCCGGCGGGCTCCGTTGTCGTTTCCGGCAACCTGCCGTCGAAAGATGGCAAATACAGCCTGTACTGCGCGGTGATAGTGAAAAAGGTTGATGCCAAAACGCGTGGCAAAGTGGGAATCAACGAACTGTTACGCACCATCGACTAACAGCAATTTGAAAAAGCGGGCTTAGCCCGCTTTTTTTACATCTGCGAGTGGCGTAAACAAGGCTTTTCGTTAATTATTCAATGGTTATAGTGAGCTTAAGGGTACCGCTATGTATGACAATCTGAAAAGTCTGGGCATTACTAATCCTGAAGAGATCGATCGTTACAGCCTGCGGCAAGAAGCCAACAACGATATCCTGAAAATCTATTTCCAGAAGGATAAAGGCGAGTTTTTTGCCAAGAGCGTGAAGTTCAAATATCCCCGTCAGCGTAAAACGGTTGTCGCCGATGGCGTCGGCCAGGGTTATAAAGAAGTGCAGGAGATCAGCCCCAACCTGCGCTACGTGATCGATGAACTGGATCAGATCTGCCAGCGCGATCGCAGCGAAGTCGATCTTAAACGTAAGATCCTCGATGATTTACGTCATCTGGAAAGCGTCGTGACCAACAAGATCAGCGAAATTGAAGCCGATCTGGAAAAACTGACGCGTAAATAACCGCGAGTGGATGTATTCGTAGGCCGGGTAAGGCGAAGCCGCCACCCGGCATTTTGCCTGAATCAATGCTGCTCATCTAGCTGCAACGCCACATACAGCAGCAGCCTGTCGTCAAAATTTCCCAAATCCAGCCCGGTCAGTTCTGAAATACGATTCAGGCGATATTCCAGCGTATTACGATGAATAAACAATGCCTTTGAGGTCGCCAGCGGCTGAACGTTATGCCGAAACCATGCCGCCAATGTCCGACGCAGCAAGCCGTTATTATCCATTGCTTTTAACCGTACCAACGGACGTGCCAACTCATTGGCCTGCCAGCCGCCGCGCAGGCTGTCCAGCAGTACCGGCAGCATCAGATCCTGATAGAAATAGCTTCGGCTTTCCGGCATCCGCTGCTTACCGACCATCATGGTGGTACGCGCCGTACGATACGAACGGGCAATGCTGCCAGGCCCGGTAAAATAGTTGCCGAGTGAGACGCGAAAACGCAGCTGTCCGTTCTCTTTCATCCGGGTAATAAGCTGTTCAACGCGCTTGCGATGATCTTCGGCATCCCAGCGGCCAAACTGATTGAGCGCGGGTTTCAGCACCACCATCTCAGTCAGGGAAACAATCGCAATCAGATTATTACGCTCTGGCGTGGTCAACGCATTCTGTAATTGCTGTAGTTCAGCCATCGCGCTGTCAACACCAAGCTGACCGCTGTCGACTTCGACTACCGCTACCACGCGCGGCTGGTTCAAATCGATGCCTAAACGCTGCGCCCATTCCATTAGCGCCGGGGTATTTTCTTCCGCCTGGATCAGGTTCATCACCAGCTCTTCGCGCAGACGGCTGTCCTGGGCTAAAAGATGCATCAGACGAGACTGTTCCAGCATCATTTCGGCGGTCATACACACCAATTCGCCGTATTTGCGCAGATGTTCCGGTTCGCCGGTAAGACCGATAACACCAACGATTTCGCCGTCAAGACGCAGCGGCAGATTGATCCCCTGTCGCACACCGTGTAAATGCCGTGCGACCGCATCGTCAATATCGACCACCCGCCCCTGAGAAAGCACCAGCAGCGCGCCTTCGTGCAATTCACCAATTCGTTCGCGATCGCCGCTGCCGATTATCCGCCCACGGGCATCCATTACGTTGATATTGGTATCAATGATGCGCATGGTACGCGACACGATATCCTGCGCCATTTTGGTATCAAGATGCCAGCCAGCCATAAACCCTCCTGTGAGCAGAGCTCAAGCATAAGGAAGATAACAAGCGACAACATTGTGCAAATGCACAAAGCGCAAGAGAGAAGTATGGAGTTGTGGGAGGTATCACAAAAAGAAACCCCTTCCTGTGCAGGAAGGGGTTGAGGGAGATTACTGCATCAACAGATAGATGGAGCTGTCGCCACGCTGAATGTTCAGCGCCAGTACAGCGGGTTTGCTGTCGAGAATTTTGCGCAGTTCGGCGATATTTTTCACCGGTTGCTGGTTAGCACCGATAATCACATCCCCTTTCTTCAGGCCAATCTGTGCAGCCGGAGAATTCGGTTTCACGTCGCTTACCACGACCCCTTTGTCCTGGCCCTTGTTGCTCATATCGGCACCTTCAATGCCTTTGAAGATAGAGCTGGAATCAACCTGGGTCTGGCTGCTCTGCTGCAGTTCCAGATTCACAGTAACAGGCTTACCGTCGCGCAGCAGGCCAAGGTTAATTTTGCTGCCTACCGGCATAGTTCCCACCTGCGCACGCAGTGCGGCAAAGCTGCTGATAGGTTTACCGTTCAGGGAGGTAATCACATCCCCGGCTTTAATACCCGCTTTCGCTGCGGAAGAGTTCGGCATGACCTGGCTGACGAATGCGCCACGCTGGGCGTCAACTTTCATCGCTTTCGCCAGCTCAGAGCTCAGCTCGGTACCCATAATGCCCAGCTCGCCACGTTTAACCTGGCCGAACTCAACCATCTGCGAGGTCAGGTTTTTCACCATGTTGCTTGGGATTGCAAAGCCGATCCCGATATTACCGCCGTCCGGTGCGAGGATCGCGGTATTAATCCCGATCAGCTCACCGTTCAGGTTGACCAGGGCGCCACCGGAGTTACCCCGGTTGATCGCAGCATCGGTCTGGATAAAGTTCTCGTAGTTTTCCGCATTCAGGCCGCTACGGCCCAGCGCAGAAACGATACCGGAGGTAACGGTCTCGCCGAGGCCAAACGGGTTACCAATTGCCACGGTGTAATCACCCACGCGCAGCGCGTCAGAATCTGCCAGCTTAATTGCTGTCAGGTTTTTCGGATCCTGAATCTGGATCAGCGCGATATCGGAGCGCGGATCTTTACCCACGATCTTCGCGTCAAATTTACGTCCATCGCTCAGTTGAACTTTAATCACCGTGGCGTTATCCACCACGTGGTTGTTGGTCACAACATACCCTTTCGCGGCATCAATAATTACGCCGGAGCCCAGCGCCATAAATTTTTGCTGCTGGCCACCGCCGTTGTCAGCGCCCGGTGCGCCGCCCTGGCAGAACGGGGAACTCTGGAACGGAGAACCGTCCTGGCAGAATGGGGAATTATCACCGAAGAACTGCTGGAAATTACGCGGCATGCGCGGCGTATTCACCGTCGTGCTCCCCTCGACGTTAATACTCACCACCGATGGCATCACTTTTTCAAGCATCGGGGCCAGGCTTGGCATCTGTTGGGCGGTCGTTGCTGAAGACGCCGTTTCAGCCGCTGTTGCAGACAAGGGGGACAACGCCAAACCTAAACTCAGAGCCAGTGCACTCATTGCTAATGTGGTTTTTTTCATGTGTTTCGTTCTCGATTAACAGGTAACGCAAAATTGCTGTATACGTCAGAGTCGTTTTATAGCGCTAAGTTCCAGATTTAAGTTTAAGGAAAAAGTAAAATTTTATTGTCGGCCTTTACAAATGATTATTTATTGCTCTACTGCCATCAACCGGCGATATTCATCCCAGGCGTATAAATCTGTCATCCCGCTGATATAATCCTGAATCAAACGACAGCGATAATAATATTCCAGAACAGAAAACTCAGCGCAGCCAACCGATATTTTACTGACCGCCTCAACATAAGCAAGGCGATGGCGAGTGGACAGCTTCTGAAATAACCGGGACTCGATAGGAAAACGTTTTACTCTTTCATTTTCGACCAGTTCAGTAAAATCTGACTGAGTCATTTTTAATAACGGTTGATAGATTTCCAGCAGCCCGCTGATCACCCGATAGCCCTGTAACTCCAGTTGCTCAACGTCTGGGTGGCTAAACACATGTTTTATCGCCACATTTTTATAGACACCCAGCAACTGGCTGAAGCTACTGGCATCTTCTAACAGCGCGTGATTAAAACATCCCTCAAAAATCTGCGGCAAGTTATCGATAAATCGCTGAGCAGCGTACGGCACCAGTTTATTCAATGTATTAACGCGTAAATACATAAAGAACTGATCTTCGGTACTCCGGCTTAATGTATTTGAACGTGATTTCTCCCAGGCGTTCTCTACCACCAGACTGAACAGGGAACCTTTTTCGTGGTGTCCCCACGCCTCATGCAGATGGTGATAAAGTTGCTCGACGCTAAAGATTCTTTTCTCAACGGCATCTTCCAGATCGGCCACGCAATAAGAGATATCATCGGCAGCTTCCATAATCCAGGTTAATGGAAAGCGACTGTAAGGCGCTAATGATAATTCTTTACGTAACCTCTCAATATACAGTTCTTCAGAAAGATAATAGCCTGGTTTCTTCATTAAATAGTTGTGTGTTGCGGGCGCATTACCACGCCACCACGCCGGACGGGTATATTTCAAAATACCGCCAACCTGCGCCCAGGTAAGATTCATGCGCATCAGGGTATGTACCAGACGAATCCCTTGCGCATTACCTTCAAAATGACACAAATCTTGTCGCACCTTACGGCGAATATCATTCAGCGACTCTTCGCCTTCGCGCAAACGTAATGCCGCCACCAGACAGCGGTCATCGCTGAGTGGCTGACTTTCCGCATCTGCGGGATACAGTCGCTGGCGGAACCAGTCATTAATTGCCGCTTCACCAAAGTGACCAAACGGCGGATTGCCAATGTCGTGCATCAGGCAGGACATTTCGACAATACTTTCAAACGGCCCCGTCAGTTCATCCAGGCCATACTGCTCCAGCAACTTTTGCTCTTTTAGTCGGCTGAGGATCTCTTTCGCGATATAGCGGCCAACCTGCTGAACTTCCATTGAGTGCGTTAAACGCGTGCGCACCGCCGCATTACGTTCCAGCGGAAAGACCTGGGTCTTTTGTTGCAGTCGGCGAATTGCCGGAGAATTTATAATACGTCCACGATCGCTTTCGAAAATACGCAGGATCTCATGCTCAGTCTTCACGCCCTGCGGCGAACGGTAACGACGATGCCAGTTTATTTTTTTTCGGAAATCGATCTGTGCCATGTCCTCTCCCGCCTGAGAAATGCGCTACCCCTTAAGCGCATGATAGACTATGCCCTCAAATCTGGCTTATCGCGAGTAAATCTATGAAAATCGGCATCATTGGTGCAATGGAAGAAGAAGTTACGCTACTGCGTGACAAAATCGAAAACCGTCAGACCATCGCTCTCGGCGGTTGTGAAATTTACACCGGCCAACTGAACGGTACTGAGGTTGCGCTACTGAAATCAGGCATCGGTAAAGTCGCTGCTGCACTGGGCGCTACGTTGCTGCTTGAACGCTGCAAGCCGGACGCCATCATTAATACCGGTTCAGCGGGCGGCCTGGCCTCTACGCTGAAAGTCGGCGATATCGTGGTTTCTGATGAAGCGCGCTATCACGATGCCGACGTCACGGCCTTTGGCTATGAATTTGGTCAGCTACCGGGTTGCCCGGCGGGTTTTAAAGCCGATCCTGCACTGATTGCTGCGGCAGAAGCCTGCATTGCAGAACTGAATCTGAATGCTGTCCGTGGGCTTATCGTCAGCGGCGATGCCTTCATTAATGGCTCTGTTGGCCTGGCAAAAATTCAACATAACTTCCCACAGGCGATTGCCGTTGAGATGGAAGCAACCGCGATTGCGCATGTTTGCCACAATTTTAACGTGCCGTTCGTCGTAGTTCGCGCCATCTCTGACGTCGCCGATCAGCAGTCCCATCTCAGCTTTGACGAGTTCCTGGTGGTCGCCGCGAAGCAGTCAAGCCTGATGGTTGAAACGCTGGTACAGAAACTGGCGCATGGCTAAATTACTCTCCAGGGCGCTGGTCGCCCTGCTTTTCACTCTCCCGGCGTTCCTTTACGCCGCACCGCGTGTTGTTACGCTTTCTCCCGCCAATACTGAACTCGCCTTTGCCGCCGGCATTACCCCCGTTGGCGTCAGTAGCTATTCAAATTACCCGCCCGAGGCCAAAAATATTGAAGAGGTCTCAAGCTGGCAAGGCATGAATCTGGAACGCATTGTGGCGTTGAAACCGGATTTGGTCGTCGCCTGGCGCGGAGGAAATGCTGAGCGGCAGGTTAATCAGCTAACCGCGCTGGGCATTAAGGTCGTCTGGGTGGATGCCGTTACCATTGAGCAGGTCGCCGATGCGCTACGCCAGTTGGCGCCATGGAGCCCCAGGCCAGAGCAGGCCAAACAGGCAGCAAAAACGTTGCTTGATGAATATGCTTTACTAAAATCTCAGTATGCCAACAAACCGAAAAAACGCGTGTTTCTCCAGTTTGGGGCGAATCCTCTGTTTACCAGTGGAAAAGGCTCCATTCAACATGAGGTTCTTGAGGTATGCGGTGGAGAAAACATTTTTGCTGGCAGCCGGGTTCCCTGGCCGCAGGTTAGCCGTGAACAGGTCCTGGCAAGAGCGCCGCAGGCTATCGTTGCCACCGGTGGTTCGGGCGAAACGCTGAAAATTGAGCAATACTGGGGAAACCAGCTAAAAATACCCATTATTACACTTAATAGTGACTGGTTCGAACGCGCGAGCCCGCGTATTATCCTCGCCGCAAAACAACTCTGCAATGCGCTTTCACAGGTAAATTAGCGCCTGCCCCCACCAGGTTTGTTGTGAGGATTTAAACATGCTCGTCTATTGGCTGGATATTGTCGGTACCGCGGTATTTGCTATCTCTGGCGTCTTGCTTGCCGGTAAACTGCGTATGGATCCGTTCGGCGTTCTGGTCTTAGGCGTGGTAACAGCCGTCGGTGGCGGGACGATCCGCGATATGGCGCTGGATAACGGACCGGTGTTTTGGGTTAAGGATCCTACCGATCTGGTGGTGGCGATGATCACCAGCATGCTGACGATCCTGCTGGTGCGTCAGCCCCGACGGTTGCCGAAGTGGATCCTGCCGGTGCTGGATGCCGTTGGTCTGGCGGTATTCGTGGGCATTGGCGTCAACAAAGCTTTTATAGCCGGAACAGGGCCTCTGGTGGCGATTTGTATGGGAGTGATCACCGGCGTTGGCGGTGGGATCATTCGTGACGTATTAGCCCGTGAAGTACCGATGATTTTGCGCACCGAAATCTACGCGACAGCCTGTATTATCGGCGGGATCGTACATGCGACCGCGTTTTATACCTTTGATGTTTCACTGGAAAACGCCAGTATGATGGGGATGATTGTCACCCTGCTGATTCGGCTGGCCGCCATTCGCTGGCATTTGAAATTGCCGACGTTTGCGCTGGATGATAACGGACGTTGATATGACGATACAGAACATGTAGGCCGGATAAGGCGTTTACGCCGCCATCCGGCACATTGCCCGGTGGCGCTGCGCTTACCGGGCCTACAACATCAGACCATCAGTATTACAGACAGCAATCAGATGCTGAAAGAAGAACCACACCCGCAGGTGCTTTTAGCATTCGGGTTAGTCACAACGAAGCGGGAACCTTCCAGACCTTCGGTATAGTCAACCGAACCACCCACCAGATATTGCAGGCTCATCGGATCAACCACCAGACCAACACCTTGTTTCTCAATGGTCATGTCACCATCGTTCACCTGATCATCAAAGGTGAAACCATACTGAAAACCACTGCAACCACCGCCGGTGATATACACGCGTAATTTCAGGTTCGGGTTATCTTCGTCAGCGATCAGGCTTTTTACTTTATTGGCTGCTGCTTCAGTAAATTGCAGTGGCAGCGCTACGTCATCACTCATATTTTGCTCCAAACGACATTGGCAATTGGGCAAATTATAACCCAATGGTTAAAGCCATTATCTAATACCCTGGTATTTCGTTCAAGTATTCTCGCCAGCGGCGGTACCCTGGCTTTTTGCCGCCTGCTCCGCTTCCTGTTTTGCCAGCGTGCGGGCAAGGATAGTCGAGTATAGCGGCTTTCCGCCCATAAATTGGGCTAATAGTGTTGCGCCAAGACAGGTAATAATCATTGGCAAAATGAGCTGATAGTTATCGGTCATCTCCAGCACCAGCACAATACCGGTGAGCGGCGCCCTTACCGACGCCGCCAACAATGCCCCCATTCCGGCGATGGCGAAGGTCCCGGCCTCGAGGTGATAATGCGGAAAGGAGGCCGCTGCGGCCATACCGAACGCGGTACCAAGCAGCGTGCCCAACGCCAGCATCGGGGCAAAAATCCCACCAGGCGCACCGGACGAGAAGCACAGCAGCGTGGTAATAACCCGGGTAATAAAGATAAACAGCAGCAGACCGACGCTAAAATTGCCTGCCGCAGCAATCGGGATCAGGTTAAACCCGCCACCTGCCGCTTCAGGTTTAATTAATCCAAGGATCCCGCACAGGCCGCCAATCGCACCGCCCATGAGCACCCATTTTTTAATCTCGCCACCGTGGAAACGCTGGAACATGTCCTGGGTACGCAACACCATGGTATTAAACAATGGTCCGACGCAGCCAAAAATAATCCCCAGCACCAGATACAGCCACAGCGTATTCACCGGCGCATTGGAGAGCTTGCCAACTTCAATAATCGGGGCTTCACCGTTGAAAACGCGAAACACAATGCTCGACATGATGACGCCGGTAAACACGGCTTTGATCGACACGAGGTTATAGCGAAACTGTGGACGCATCTCTTCAATAATGAACAGGATCCCCGCCAGAGGAGCATTAAACGCCGCCGACAAGCCCGCTGCAGCACCGGTAGCCAGCAGGGTATGCCGCGCTTCGGCGCTGCGCATACGGAAAATATCCAGCACCATGCGTCCAATGTTGCCGCCAATCTGCACGGTCGGCCCTTCTCGCCCGAGCACCATCCCAGCGCCCAGTGTGCCCATACCGCCGATAAATTTCACCGGCAGAACGCGCCACCAGCGCACGGGTCGCAACTCTTCCAAAGCGCCTTCAATCTCTGGGATCCCCGAACCGCCCGCTTCCGGCGCAAATTTACGCACCAGAAAATAGCCGACCATCGCCAGCAATGCAGAGAGGATAAACGCCAGCGGCCACAGCAGAATGGCATGGTCCGCAACCTGAGCCAGCGCGCCTATGCGCTGATTCTGCACCCAGGTCACCGCTTTCTCAAAGGCTACGCCCACTAGTCCCGTCACGGTCCCCACTACCGCGGCCATCAAGAGGATCGCCAACGGCGTTTTGTCTCGTTCCAGGAGTCGACGGATTTGATCCCTGCGGCGTAAACGCACAATTTGTTGTGCTTCAAAAGAGGGAGTGTCTGTCTTCATCAGATGATCATTAATTGGTAATACAAATACGGAATCGGCATTCTACTCGCACATTTCACGAAAATCCCCTGCAAATCGCATTGTTTCAATTGCGTAAAACTTTCATAACCTTCTCTGAATAACTAGAATAGCGGGCATTTACTTTTTCTACGAACCAGGACCCCATCCATGAGTAAGTCTGAAAATCTCTACAGCGCAGCACGCGAACTTATCCCCGGCGGCGTTAACTCCCCCGTTCGCGCCTTTACTGGCGTGGGTGGTACTCCGCTGTTTATCGAAAAAGCGGACGGCGCGTATCTGTACGATGTCGATGGTAAAGCCTATGTCGACTACGTCGGTTCCTGGGGACCGATGGTACTGGGTCACAACCATCCGGCAATCCGTAATGCGGTGATTGAAGCCGCAGAACGCGGTTTAAGCTTCGGCGCGCCAACCGAGATGGAAGTGAAAATGGCGGAGCTGGTCACTGAACTCGTGCCGACCATGGACATGGTGCGCATGGTGAACTCCGGTACGGAAGCGACAATGAGCGCCATCCGTCTGGCGCGCGGTTTTACCGGTCGCGATAAGATCATCAAATTTGAAGGCTGCTACCACGGCCATGCTGACTGCCTGCTGGTCAAAGCCGGTTCCGGCGCGTTAACGCTGGGCCAGCCGAACTCCCCTGGCGTTCCAGCTGATTTCGCGAAACACACCCTGACCTGCACCTATAACGATCTCTCTTCAGTGCGTGCAGCGTTTGAACAGTACCCGCAGGAGATCGCCTGTATCATCGTTGAGCCGGTCGCCGGCAACATGAACTGCATCCCGCCGCTGCCAGAATTCCTGCCAGGCCTGCGTGCATTGTGCGATGAGTTTGGCGCGCTGTTGATTATCGATGAAGTGATGACCGGTTTCCGCGTGGCACTGGCCGGTGCTCAAGATTATTACGGCGTTGTTCCGGACCTGACCTGCCTGGGTAAAATCATCGGTGGCGGGATGCCCGTTGGCGCATTCGGTGGCCGTCGTGATGTGATGGACGCGCTGGCGCCGACCGGTCCGGTTTACCAGGCGGGTACGCTGTCCGGTAACCCGATTGCAATGGCGGCGGGCTTTGCTTGTCTGACCGAAGTGGCGCAACCGGGTATTCATGAAACGCTGAACGAACTGACAACGCGTCTGGCGGAAGGTCTGTTGGAAGCGGCCAAAGACGCCAATATTCCGCTGGTGGTTAACCATGTGGGCGGGATGTTCGGGATTTTCTTCACCGATGCAGAAACCGTGACCTGCTATCAGGATGTGATGGCATGCGACGTTGAACGCTTTAAGCGTTTCTTCCACATGATGCTGGATGAAGGGATTTACCTGGCGCCGTCCGCCTTCGAAGCGGGCTTTATGTCTGTGGCGCACAGTGAAGAAGATATCAATAACACCATCGACGCCGCGCGTCGGGTGTTTGCGAAACTGTAAAAGAGAACGTACAGAAACAACGTAGGCCGGGTAAGGCGAAGCCGCCACCCGGCTTTTTTATTGCCGGATGGCGACGCGAGCGTCTTATCCTGCCTACATGAAAAGAATCAGCCTCAGCGGCTCTGCTTTCTCAGCAGATAGATAAAGTACGGCGCGCCGATAAATGTCGACAGTAATCCCGCCGGGATCTGATACGGAAACAGCACCATTCTGCCGCACCAGTCGGCAAAGACCAGCAGCACGCCTCCCGCCAGCGCCGAAATCAGTATATGCGGCATCGCCCGGCGAAAACCCATCATGCGAGCAATATGCGGCGCCATCAGCCCGACAAAGCTCAACGGCCCAATCGTCATGGTTGCTGTCGCCGTCAATCCCGCCGCCAACAGCAGTAACCCCACGCGTGACGGCGTCAACGCCATACCGACCGCCCGCGCCGTATCGCCGCCGAGCGGTAAAATCGTCAACCAACGACGGCACAGCGGCGTCAGCACCAGCAAGAAAACCATCACTATCCCGGTACGCAATACCTGCTCGCCTGTCGCGTTATAGGTTGAGCCAGAGATCCAGGTCAACACGCCCGCCATGCGCGGGTCGCCGCTGGCCTGCAGCATCATCAGCAGCATTGTAAACGCCGTGCTGAGCGCCATCCCTGCCAGCAGCATACGGTGCGGCGAAAAACCGCCGCGCCCGGCGGCAACCATGATGATAAGCAGAGTGACTGCCGCTCCGAGGCTCCCGGCGGGGAGTAGCCAGCCAAAGGCATTGCCGGGCACCAGAAACAGCATGAGCACTACGCCAAATGCCGCGCCGGAGCTAATACCCAGGACTTCCGGGCTGGCCATTGGATTTCCGGTCAGACGCTGAATAATACAGCCCGCAACCGCCAGCATCACTCCGGCAATCAGCGCCGCCAGAATACGTGGCCAGCGCCAGGGCATCAGTTCATCAAGCATCACGCCGCTGGCCCATGTCCAGCCGTGTGCATCACGTCCGAACGACAACGCCACGACAACCGCCAGCAGTAAAATCGCACCGCCCGCCAGCGCAAACATCAGTACATTTTGACGCTCAGCGGCGATGCGGTTGCTGGCATTCATATCCGGTGCGCTCATGCTTTTAAGGCGCGGCAGCAGCCACAGCAGCAGCGGCGCGCCAACCAGTGCCGTCACCGAGCCGGTGGAGACTTCCATCCAGACGCGGGTTAGCCACAGAATGATTTGATCGGAGAGCCAGAGGATCAGCGCGCCAATCAACGGGGCCAGCAACAGACGCGCCAGTAAGCGCCGGGCACCGAGCATTTTTGCCAGCAGCGGCGCAAACAGACCGATAAAACCGATAATTCCGACGGCGTTAACCAGCAAGGCGCTGATGACAATCGCCAGCGTCAGTGCCGCCAGGCGCGCCAGCGATAGCGCCAGCCCAAGGTTGCGCGCCACGCCGTCATCCAGTCCCATCAGCGTCATTGGGCGTAATAACAGCAGCGTCAACATCACGCCGCCCAGCAGTTGCGGCCACAAACGCTGAACGCCACTCCAGTCGGTTTGCGTCAGCGAGCCACTGCTCCATAAAAACATGCTTTGCAGCTGATCGTGATGGAAAAGTACCAGTAACTGGTTAATCGCCCCGCAGTACAGGCTGACCACCAGACCGGCAAGGATTAGCGTCACGGGGGAAAGACGTTTGCCCCAGGCAACGCCAAACACCAGCGCGCCAACGATACAGGCCCCTGCCAGCGCCGCAAATTGCGCGGTCAGCGCCCCCGGAATCGCCCACAGCGTCGTGACCGTAATACCTAACTGCGCCCCGGTTGCGACACCTAACGTAGTGGGTTCTGCCAGTTGGTTACGCAGCACCTGCTGGAACAACACGCCGACCAGGCCCAGCCCGGCACCGACCAACAGCGAAATTGCCAACCTCGGCAGCAAGCTGTAGTGGAAAACCATCTGCTCAATAGCATTGATATCCGGTGACCAGATAGCCTGTTGCCACTGGCTGCGCGGTAGCGCATCGGAGAAGTTAACCCAGGTGAGCCAGCAGGCAGCGACAAACAGAACCGCCAGAAGAAGCGTAGGGAACAGCGCAATTCGTTTACTCACGCTTTGCCTCCCAGCGCATTATCCAGAATGCGGGCAAAATGCATCGCGGACAGCGTTGCGCCATAAAACCAGACGGCAGGCACGCGCTGAAAACGTCCGTCACGGACAAACGGCATCGCCTGCCATAATGGCGTAGACATCAGCGCAGCCATCTCTTTATCGTTGCCGTGATCAAAGCACAGCACATCAACATCCTTATAAGCAGCCAGACGGTCAATACTCACAGCAGTGCTGCCCCAGAAGTTGGTTTCTCCCTGCCAGGCGTTGGGGATCCCATATTCGTCCAGCACCTCCTGAAACAGGCTGTTCGGCCCAAACACCAGCATATGCCGCGAATCAAGCAGGGATGTCAGGAGCACGGGGCGCGCGCCACGTTGCATAAAGCGCGCTTTCAGGCTGGCGATAAAACGATCGTACTCGGCCAGATGGCGTTCAGCGGAGGCTGACAGATTCAGCAATTGCGCCATTTCCTGCAGCGATTTTCGCGCAACGGCCAGCGGCTTTTTGCCATCACTGAAATTAAATCCCTGCCCGGGGGCAATCCGCGCGAGCTTTTCGGGGGCGGGGCCATAACCAGCCGACCACACCAGAAACGAGGGCTTCATTTCGGTCAGCAGTTCGAGATTGGGTTCCGTACGTAGCCCGACGTCAATCACCGACTCCGGCAATGGAGGCTCATTGACCCACAGCTTGTAGTTAGGGATATCGGCAATGCCATACGGCGTAATACCCAGCGCCAGCAACAGCTCTACCGGTAACCATTCCAGCGCCACAATACGCTGTGGATCAATCGCCGCCGCGTGCGCCGTATTCATCCGCCACAGCAGAGGCGACAGCGCCATCGCCGTGAGCAGCCGCCGACGGGTAATATGATGTAATCCGATCATTAATAGACAAAACTCACGGGTGCGGCACCGGCCGGATGCGGCAAAATGCCCATCGGGATACCGTAAATTTGTTCCAGAGTTTCACTGCGCATCAGTTCAGCTGGCGTTCCTTGAGAAATCATCTCACCGCCGCGCAGCGCAACGAGGTAATCGCAGTAGCGGGCCGCCATGTTGATATCATGCAGCACCGCAACCACCGTCAGCCCGCGCTGCTGGCTTAAGCGGTGCACCAGCGCCAGCACGTCAACCTGATGGGCGATATCCAGCGCGGAAGTCGGTTCATCAAGCAGCAGGCAGCGGCTGTCCTGTGCCACCAGCATGGCAATCCACGCGCGCTGGCGTTCACCACCGGACAGGCTATCGACCAGACGATGCGCCAGCGGTTTTAAACCGACCAACGAAATCGCTTCTTCCACTTTCTCTCTGTCGGCTACGCCAAAACGCCCCAGCGCCCCGTGCCATGGATAACGACCAATCGCCACCAGTTCACGCACCGTCATCCCTTCCGCCTGCGGCAACTGCTGCGGCAGATAGGCGACCTTGCGGGCAAATGCTTTGCTGCTCCAGTTCTCCAGCGGCTGTTCATCAAGCAGGATTTCACCTTCTGACGGCGGCTGATGACGTCCCAGCATTTTCAATAACGTCGATTTACCGGAACCGTTGTGGCCGATAAGACCAGTCACTTTCCCCACAGGAAAAGTTAATGAGAGAGGATGCAATAGCGTGCGGCCAGGCACACGAAAGGAGACATTACGCAACGCAAAAGTGGTGTCGGGATGGGATCTGTTTTCCTGCATAGCAGCCAACTTGTAAAATGGGCACGCAAAGCGTGCCCAAAGAGAAATTAGAAACGGAAGGTTGCGGTTGCAACGACCTGACGTTCTGCGCCCCAGAAGCAGCCATAGGTATCAAAGCAGCTGGCAACGTATTCACGGTCAAACAGATTAGTAACGTTAACCGCAACGCTGGAACCTGCCATACCGAGACGAGCGAGATCGTATTTAACGACGGCATCCATCACGGTTGAGCTACCCACCTTGAAAGTATTTCCAGGATCACCATAGCTAGAACCGACATAACGGCCACCAGTTCCCAGCGTTAACCCAGATAACGGGCCTTCGTAGAAGGTGTAATCCCCCCACAGAGAGGCCATGTTTTTTGGTACCTGAACAGGTGTTTTACCTTTAAGCGTCGTGTCTTCTGTATATTCCGCATCGGTATATGTATAAGACGCTGTAAGGTTAATGTTCGCATTCACTGCGGCTTTTGCTTCTAATTCAACGCCACGAGAACGTATTTCACCCCCCGGAACCTGCGCATACGGGTTAAGCGGGTCGGTAGTCAGGTTATTCGTTTTCGTCAGCTCATATACCGCGGCAGTAACAACAACGGGCAGATCTTTTGGAACATATTTCACGCCAGCTTCATATTGCTTACCTTTTGACGGTGCATACGCAACGTTGTCGGCAGGAGTTGCTGCCCATGCTTTAGAAGGGTTCGGCTCAAAAGATTCGCTGTAGCTGAAGTATGGCGTAATACCATTGTCGAAGAGATAGTTAATCCCGCCGCGCCAGGTGAACTGCTCATCGTTACGCTCAACTTTCTGATTACTGGAACGAATAGTGGTTGCCTGCTGAGACCAGTCATAGCGGCCTCCCAGTGTTGCAACCCATTTATTCCATTCCAGTTGGTCCTGTACATACACGCCAGTTTGGTGCTGCGTGTTAAGCTGGAACGGTTTCGCGTCAGGGAAATCAACATCTTCATACACCGGATTATTCATATCTAAAGGCGGTGCACTTCCGTAGGCGTTATCAATATCGTTTCGCAGACGCGAATAGTCGACGCCGGTGAGCAGAGTGTGTCCAACATCTCCCGTCGCGAACTTGCTTTCCAATTGAGTATCTACGCCAAAATCATTATAGCGTTCATCGGCGACGATAATCTGACGAGTCAATTGATTACCCACTGCGCCGAAACCGTACACACTCTGTTGAGAGGTTTTGATTTGGCTATAACGTAAATTTTGACGCACAGTGAAGGTATCATCAAAACTGTGTTCAAAGCTGTAACCAACCATTCGCTCATAACGCGAATAGGTATTGTTCGGCGCATAATCCGTAAAGCTCACTGGCAAACGGGAACCATCAGGTAACGGATCGACCGTACCTTGTTTCGGCAACCAGCCGTAATAGCCCGTTGACGGTTCATTCTGAATGTTTGCTCGCAGAGTCAGGTTGGTTCGGTCATCAGGCTTCCAGCTAAACACTGGAGCAATGGCATAACGCTTCTGCTTCGCGAAATCCTGTTGTTCGTCATTAGAACGAGCCAACCCTGTCAGGCGGTATGAGTACACGCCGTCGTCATCCAGGGAATCGCTGAAATCAAAACCGGTTTGGAACAGATTATCCGAACCCATTTTGAATTGAATTTCTTTTAGCGGCTCTGATGTCGGGCTTTTGCTAACCATGGAGATCAAGCCGCCCGGATTACTTTTCCCGTAAAGGACAGATGTTGGCCCGCGCATAAGCTCGACGCGTTCAAGCATGTAAGGATCAACAACGGCAGAGCTGTAGTAATCCCCCTGTAGCTTGACGCCATCAAGGTAATTGTTTGGTGTTGGGCCAGGCGTATAGAAGCCACGAATAATAACGAAATCATAAGTGCTGGAAGCGCCACGCGTAGAAACGGCAGCACCAGGGGTATAGGCTAAAGCCTCTTTTACCGACCCTGGCTGATGCATATCCATCTCTTCACGCGTCACAACCGAAACAGACTGCGGGGTCTTTTCGATAGGCGTATCAGTCTTGGTGGCAGTGGCAGAGCGTTTCGCGGCGATGGTTGCTGCAGGTCCCCATGCACTTTCCTGCGGAGCAGGCGCTGCAGTTACGGTGATGGTTTCTTCTTTCGGGTCAACCGCCGCCTGTGCATAGACAGACATGCCGCTAACCGCTGTGGCTACCACTACTGCGATTTTACGCAGTGATGAACTTGGCTGAGCAGTTTTAAGACGCGCCATTGGTATTTCTCTGATGAAAGTAAATGATAACGTAAACGAGAATTATTATTATAACGGCAGCATAATATTCGAAACTCTGACGAGATAGCAAGCAATACACGTCCCTACTAAAACTGAGGGGTTAAGAAATAACCAGATGAAAAGAAAGGGTTAATAAATTAGGCTGAAAGGCGGCGTTACGCCCTTGCACTGTACGGCTGATAAGCGTAGCGCCATCAGGCAAAACAATGGCGGATAGTTGAATAGCAGCGTGAGTATCTTGCGCGAATAAAGAAAAACCCGCCGAAGCGGGTTTTTAGGCAGGCGTTAGTTACCGCCAAACATCTCTTTAATCCAACCGGCCACGCCATCGCCGTCCTTCTTCTCTTGCTGCGGCGGTTGCTGCTGTTGAGGCTGCTGTTGCTGCGGCTGCTGAGAAGATTGATCGAACGGATTACCCGACTGCTGCAACATCTCACCTTGTTGACACAGTGAATCCGGATCGGTGGTCCATACCGGAAGCGTACGCATCCCGCCGCTGCAAACGAAGTTACCGTCGTAGTCTACGCCCATATCCACCACATCCTCCGGCGGCGTCAGCACCAGCGGTGTCGGGGTCTGGTTGGCCAGGTAACGCTGGTAAATCGACATCGCGCCGCTGGCACCGTACAGCTTGGTTGGCTGGTTGTTATCGCGGCCCACCCAGGTGATGGTCACCTGGCTGCCGTCGATCCCGGCGAACCAGGTATCGACGTTGTTGTTGGTGGTCCCGGTTTTACCTGCCAGATGCAGCCCAGGATACTTCGCGCCAAGCTGGCGGCCCGTACCACGCTGAACCACCTGCTGCATGGTCCACAGCGTCATATACGCCGCCTGCGCCGGAACAGCGCGCTCAGCCTGCGGGAAGCTCTGGTACAGCACGGTACCATCTTCGGCAATCACCGAACGCAGCGCCGACAGCGGCGCACGATTCCCGCCGCTGGCGATAGTCTGGAATGCCTGTGCTACTTCGATTGGCGTCAGGTTCAACGCCCCCAGCAGCATAGCCGGAACCGGGTTAAGCTGATCTTTTGGCGCACCCAGCTTCAACCAGGTATCTGTTACCGCAGGCAGGCCCAGCGCCATCCCCAGATTTACCGTTGGCACGTTCATTGAGCGCGTTAAGGCATCCACCAGCATCACTTTCCCGCTTTCGCTATAGCGACGGTCATCGTTCTGCGGCGACCACACCTGGCCGTTCGGCTGACGCAGCGCAATCGGCGCGTCGGCAATCCAGGTATTCAGGCGGTACAACTTCGGCTGGCTGAGCGCGGTCAGATAGGTCGCCGGCTTGGCCAGAGAACCAATTGAACGACGCGCCTGCATCGCACGGTTATAGCCCGCAAACTGCGGTTCGGCTCCGCCAACCATAGCGCGAACTTCACCACTAAAGCGGTCAACGACCACAATCGCGGTTTCCAGGTCGCTCAGCTTACGCTGTTTCTTCAGCACCGGAATGCCTTCCACCGCCGCTTTTTCTGCAGCGTCCTGCGCTACGGAATCAAAGGTGGTGAAAATCTTCACACCAGAGAGATCTTTAACTTTATCGCCCAGCTTCGCCTGAAGCTCCTGACGCACCATCTGCATAAAGGCTGGCTGCGGGGAGATAACCCCACCACGCGGCTGTACACCTAACGGACGCGCGCTCAGCATGTCATACAGATCCTGGTCGATAATCTGCTGCTGTTGCAGAAGGCGCAGAACCAGATTACGACGCTCCAGCGCCAGTTTCGGGTTACGCCACGGGTTGTAGATCGACGCCCCTTTAACCATCCCCACCAGCAGCGCCTGCTGGTCGAGGCTCAGCTCTTCTACCGGACGACCAAAATAATAGAGGCTCGCCAGCGGGAAACCGCGAATCTCGTTATCGCCGCTTTGGCCGAGATAAACTTCGTTCATGTACAGCTCAAGAATGCGGTCTTTGCTGTAACGCGCATCCATGATCAGCGCCATATAGGCTTCGTTGGCCTTACGCCAGTAGGAACGCTCGCTGGACAGGAACAGGTTTTTCACCAGCTGCTGAGTCAGCGTACTGGCCCCCTGAACTGTACGACCTGCCGTCAGGTTCGCCAGTACCGCACGGCCAATGGAATAGAGGCTGATACCGTCATGCTCATAGAAGTGACGGTCTTCGGTCGCCAGCAGCGTATCCACCAGCAGATCCGGGAAGCCGCTACGCGGAACAAACAGGCGCTGCTCACCGTTAGGTGAAGAGAGCATGGTGATCAAACGCGGATCGAGACGGAAGAAACCGAACTGGCGGTTGTTATCCATATTCTCGATGGTGTCCAGATGATCGCCGTCAAAGGTCAGACGCGCACGCACCTGCCCTTCTTTGCTGTCCGGGAAGTCAAACGGACGACGAATCATCTCGATGCTCTTCGCCTGCACGGTAAATTCGCCCGGACGCGTCATCTTCGTCACCTGCCGGTACTGCGTGGCCTCCAGCAGCTTCACCATCTCGTTCTTGCCGATAGGCATTTCTGGCTCAAGGTTAACCATACGGCCATATACCGCCGCAGGAAGCTGCCAGACTTTGCCATCAATACGGCTACGGATTTTTTGGTCCAGATAAACACCATAAATGGCGATCAGCACCAAAAAGACAATCGACAGTTTTACCAGCAGCCAGAACCAGCCGCGCTTACCACGAGGCTTACGCCCTTTGCCTTTACCCTTACGCGGCATCGGTTCTTCATCCTCATAGTCATCATCATCATAATCGTCGTCATACTCTTCATCTCTGAGTTGACGACGGCTCACCTTTTGTTTCACCGGACGCGAGGGTTTCCCTTTACGTCCAATTGGCTCGCGGTCATTCCCCGCCATGCTTTTTCTCCGCAACATTCAGGCGCAAGGGCCCGATTCTCTGTTCTTCCGTCCTGCGACAGAAGAAGAAATCTCTCAATTTTCTGCTGTATTTATGCCGGATAACGGCTTCGCCTTATCCGGCCTACAGTTGCATTACGAATACTTCTTTGTGCGCCGCGTTGGCGCGGTATTCGCCGGATCGTCCGGCCAGACATGTTTGGGATAACGCCCTTTCATCTCTTTTTGCACCTCACGGTACGATCCCTGCCAGAACGCGCTCAGATCGCTCGTCACCTGTAGCGGTCTTTGGGCCGGAGACAGCAGCTCCAGCACCAGCGGCACGCGTCCCTGGGCGATGGTTGGTGTCTTCGCTTCACCAAACATTTCCTGCATCCGCACCGCCAGTGCCGGAGGATTATCTTCATGATAGCGAATGGCAATCCTACTCCCCGTCGGCACAGTGTAATGCGCCGGCAGTTCACTATCCAGACGTTGCAGCATTGACCAGTCCAGCAAACCGCGCAACGCCTGACCCACATTTAATGCTTTTAACGCGCGTAATGAGTGCACACCGCTCATGTGCGGCAGCAGCCAGGTCTCCAGCGTCGCCAACAGAGAATCCTCATCTACCGCGGGCCAGTCGTATTCTGGCAACCAGGTCGCCGCACACTGCAGACGCAGTCGAAACTGCTCGGCTTCCGGCGTCCAGTTGAGCACACTTAGCCCTTTATCGCGAATGCCATTCAACATCGCCTGGTGCAACTCCTCTTCCGAAGGTTTGGCTAATGGTTGTACTTTTACCGTGAGCTGACCAATGCGCAACCGACGCAATGCCTTTAACGTTCCCTGAGCCTCATCCCATTCGATGGTGTCGGACTGTTGCAGCAGCTCAGGACATGCCTGCATTAGCGCCTCAATATCCAGTGGCAGAGCCAGCAAAATACGCGCATCCGGCGAAGCGCTGCCCTGCAACAAAAGCGGCGCTATCAGCCATTCATGGCGTCCGGAAGCGTCATCGGCATCCAGCATTGCGCCCATACCATTAGCCAGCTGATAACGCCCTTCCTGCCCGCGTCGACGCGCGATCCGGTCAGCAAACGCCCTCGCCAGCAACGGGGGGAGTTGTGTGCTGTCGGGCTGTCCGCTGCGAACGTTAAGCCGTTTCAGCAACTGTTGACTGCGCTGCTGCCAGGCAGGCTGATTTCGTGAAAACTCCACAGCCAGATCGGTACTGCCGCCGCGCGGCGGCTCTTCCAGAATCGCAGCCAGTTTCGCCGCCGTTGCCGCTTCATCGTCATTGTTGGCGCTAACCAGCATAGCTGCTAATCGCGGGTCGTTCCCCAACATCGCCATTTTCTGCCCTGTGGCGCTGAGCCTGTCGTCCTCAAGCGCGCCCAGCATCTGCAACAGTCGTTTTGCCGCCTGCAGGTTGATGGCGGGCGGCATATCCAGCCAGTTGAGTTGCTCAGGGTCAGTGCATCCCCATTGCAGCAACTCCATCAACAGCCCGGACAGATCGCTCTGTAATATCTCCGGCTCCCCTTGCGAAGCCGCTCTTTCCGCCTGCTCTTTGGCAAGCAGATGCAGACAAATTCCGGGTTCCAGACGCCCTGCGCGTCCCGCTCGCTGCGTCATCGAGGCCTGACTGATGCGCTGGGTAATCAGTCGCGTCAGTCCCGTGCGCGCGTCATAGCGCGCCAAGCGCTCCTGGGCGCAGTCTACCACCAGCCGAATACCTTCAATCGTTAAGCTGGTTTCGGCAATATTGGTGGCCAGCACCACTTTGCGCTGGCCTTGCGGCGCGGGCAAAATCGCCTGACGCTGCTCGGCAAGCGTCAGCGCGCCATACAGTGGGCACAGCACAACATCGCTGCCCACACGCGTTGCCAGATGCTCCTGCACGCGCTGGATTTCCCCAACGCCCGGTAAAAACAGCAGCAGCGACCCGCTTTCATAGCGCAGTAGCTCCGCCGTGGCTATCGCCACCGCTTCGTCAAAACGCAGATGTGCCGCCAGCGGTTGATACCGTCGCTCGACCGGAAATGTGCGGCCTTCAGAGATAATCATGGGCGCATCGGGCAATAACTGCTGCAAGCGCCCGTTATCGAGCGTTGCGGACATGATCAACAGTTTCAGATCGTCACGCAGTCCCTGCTGTACATCCAGCAACAGCGCCAGCGCCAGGTCAGCCTGCAGACTCCGCTCGTGAAATTCGTCGAGGATCACTAACCCGACACCCGCCAGTTCGGGATCGCGTTGGATCATGCGCGTCAGGACGCCTTCCGTCACCACTTCCAGCCGGGTCTGCGGCCCCACGCAGCTCTGTGCGCGCATGCGATAACCCACGGTCTCACCGGGCTTTTCGTTCAGCAACTCCGCCAACCGCTGCGCCACATTGCGTGCCGCCAGACGACGCGGCTCCAGCAAAATAATCCGCCCCTTGATGCCACCATGCTCAAGCAGTCGCAACGGCAGCCAGGTCGATTTCCCGGCACCAGTCGGCGCGGTCAGCAGCACCTGCGACGAGTTATCAAGGGCGGTAAGCAGTTCAGGCACTACGGCGGCAACGGGCAACGACGTCACAAATGGCTCCAGAGGGTTAACATTCTTCGCGCTGCATTGTAGCATCGCGTTAATTCATAACCGAGTATCCATCATGTCTGAGCCAAAAAGGCTGTTCTTTGCGATTGAATTGCCAGGCGGGGTTCGGGAGCAGTTAATCCACTGGCGAGCCGCGCAGTTCCCTCCTGAAGCAGGCCGTCCCGTCGCCGCCGAGAATCTGCATCTGACGTTGGCCTTTTTAGGTGATGTCAGCGCAGAGAAGCAACAGGCGTTGTCGCAGCTAGCCGGACGCATTCGCCAGCCAGGTTTTACGCTCAAACTGGATGATGCCGGGCAATGGCTGCGTTCGCGAGTGGTATGGCTGGGGATGCGTCAGCCGCCGCGCGGACTGTTACAACTGGCGAATATGCTGCGGGCACAGGCCGCGCGCAGCGGATGCTACCAAAGCCCACAGCCGTTTCACCCGCATATCACGCTGCTGCGCGATGCCGGCCACGCGGTTCCCATCCCCCCACCGGGCTTTGGCTGGTCGTTTCCGGTCACAGAATTTGCGCTTTACTCCTCCTCATTTGCACGAGGACGCACACGTTACGCACAGATACAACGCTGGACGCTGACTGAATAATCAAAAGGACTGCTGATGCAATTTTCTCCACCTTTACAACCAGCTACGCTCATCCAGCGCTACAAGCGCTTTTTAGCGGATGTGATCACACCGGATGGCACAACGTTAACGTTACACTGCCCAAATACCGGCGCGATGACCGGATGCGCAACACCAGGTGATACCGTCTGGTATTCGACATCAGAAAATACCAAACGGAAATATCCGCATACCTGGGAATTAACGCAAACGCAATCCGGGGCATTTATTTGTGTTAACACGCTGTGGGCCAACAGATTAACGAAAGAGGCGATTCAGCAGGCGTTAATTTCAGAAGTTTCAGGCTACAGCACTTTGAAAAGTGAAGTAAAATACGGCGCCGAAGGGAGCCGCATCGACTTTTTGTTGCAGGCAGATTCCCGACCTGACTGCTATATTGAAGTGAAATCAGTCACGTTGGCGGAAAAAGATCAGGGTTATTTTCCCGATGCCATCACTGAACGAGGTCAGAAACATCTTCGGGAATTGATGAGCGTAGCGGCCGAAGGCAAGCGGGCAGTGATATTTTTCGCGGTGCTGCATTCAGCCATTACACGGTTTTCACCCGCGCGCCATATCGATGCAAAATATGCGCAATTATTAGTTGAAGCACAGCTTAAGGGGGTAGAAATTCTGGTTTATAAAGCGGAACTTTCTGCCCATGGTATGACTCTTATAGAGCCGTTGCCCATTACCTTGTAATGGTGTAAATATCTGGTCAATTAGTATTCTGGGCGCGTGGGCAAATACGCTTTTCCTCACAGGGTTGTCAAGTGTTACGTTTAGATAATTGCTATCCGGAAAAGCATCTGCTATTTATAGCGACCTGATTTTTCCCCCGAACATGGGGATCGATAGTGCGTGTTAAGGAGAAGCAACATGCAAGAAGGGCAAAACCGTAAAACATCGTCCCTGAGTATTCTCGCCATCGCTGGGGTGGAGCCGTACCAGGAGAAACCGGGCGAAGAGTATATGAACGAAGCCCAGCTGTCGCACTTCAGGCGTATTCTTGAGGCATGGCGTAATCAACTTAGGGATGAAGTTGATCGCACCGTATCTCATATGCAAGACGAAGCGGCTAACTTCCCTGATCCGGTGGACCGCGCCGCACAGGAAGAAGAATTCAGCCTTGAGCTGCGTAACCGTGACCGTGAGCGCAAACTGATCAAAAAGATCGAGAAGACGCTGAAGAAAGTGGAAGACGAAGATTTCGGCTACTGCGAATCATGCGGCGTAGAAATTGGTATTCGCCGTCTGGAAGCGCGTCCGACAGCCGATCTGTGCATCGACTGTAAAACGCTGGCAGAAATCCGCGAAAAACAAATGGCAGGTTAATTCCGGTCATTTTTACCACGTTTACTACAGGCGGGAGCATCTCCCGCCTTATTATTTGTTAGTCCGCAAAATGAGCGATTCACACTATATTGGCCGCTTCGCCCCTTCCCCCTCCGGCGAACTGCATTTCGGTTCACTGATTGCCGCCCTCGGCAGTTACCTGCAGGCTCGTGCCCGGCGCGGAATCTGGCGAGTACGCATTGAAGATATTGACCCCCCTCGTGAAGTTCCCGGTGCTGCAGATACGATTCTGCGTCAGCTGGAACATTACGGACTGCACTGGGATGGCGACATTTTGTGGCAATCCCAGCGTCATGACGCCTACCGCGAGGCACTCGCCTGGTTGCATCAACAGGATCTGAGCTATTACTGCACCTGTACGCGGGCGCGTATTCAAAGTGTCGGAGGTATTTACGACGGCCACTGCCGCGAGTTACGCCACGGACCGGAAAAGGCGGCAGTGCGCATTAAGCAACGCCATCCGGTAATGCAGTTTACGGACCAACTACGCGGTGAGATTCAGGCTGACCCGCAGCTTGCGAGGGAAGATTTTATTATCCACCGACGCGACGGGCTGTTTGCCTATAACCTCGCCGTGGTGGTTGATGACCACTTTCAGGGCGTAACGGAGATTGTACGTGGCGCCGATCTTATCGAACCCACGGTGCGGCAAATCTCTTTGTATCAGCAGTTTGGCTGGCAAGCGCCTGACTATATTCATCTTCCGCTGGCGCTCAACGAACAAGGCGCTAAACTTTCAAAACAAAATCATGCACCTGCGCTGCCGCAAGGCGATCCGCGTCCGGTGATTATTGCCGCGCTACGCTTTCTCGGCCAGCGTGCCGATATCCCATGGCAGGAGATGCGTGTGGACCAGATCCTGGCGTTTGCCGTTGAGAACTGGCGCCTGACAACAGTGCCTGAATCGGCGATCTTAAATCCGGCATTCTCAAATGCATCATGCTGAGCTATGATTAGCCGCTATTTTTACACAGCAACACTTGTTCTGATTGAAGTTTGACACTACCGAGGTGCACTATTTTTACCCGAGTCGCTAATTTTTGCCGCAAGGTGCTAAGCCGCGAGGAGCGCGAGGCTGAGCTCGCCGTCGCCCGTCCACATATGACGGTAATTCCGCGTGAGCAGCACTCTATCTCCCGCAAAGATATCAGTGAAAATGCCCTGAAGGTAATGTACAGGCTCAATAAGGCCGGATACGAGGCATGGCTGGTTGGCGGTGGTGTGCGCGATCTTTTGCTGGGCAAAAAGCCGAAAGATTTTGATGTCACCACTAACGCAACGCCGGATCAGGTGCGAAAACTGTTTCGTAACTGCCGCCTGGTTGGTCGCCGTTTCCGTCTGGCCCATGTCATGTTTGGCCCGGAAATTATCGAAGTGGCGACGTTCCGCGGCCATCATGAAGGCAGCGAATCCGATCGCACAACCTCACAGCGTGGGCAGAACGGTATGCTGCTGCGCGACAACATCTTCGGCTCTATCGAAGAAGATGCCCAGCGTCGCGACTTCACGATTAACAGCCTGTATTACAGCGTGGCCGATTTCACCGTACGTGATTACGTCGGGGGAATGCAGGATCTCGAAGAGGGCATCATTCGCCTGATCGGTAATCCGGAAACGCGCTATCGCGAAGACCCTGTACGTATGCTGCGCGCCGTGCGCTTTGCCGCCAAGCTCGACATGCGTATCAGCCCGGAAACCGCGGAGCCGATCCCGCGTCTGGCAACGTTGCTTAACGATATTCCTCCCGCACGCCTGTTTGAAGAAGCGCTCAAGCTGTTACAGGCGGGCTATGGGTACGAAACCTATAAAAAGCTGCGTGAGTACAGCCTGTTCCAGCCGCTGTTCCCCACCATTACGCGCTATTTCACCGAAGACGGTGACAGCCCGATGGAACGCATCATTGCCCAGGTATTGAAGAATACCGACAACCGCATTCACAATGACATGCGCGTTAACCCGGCCTTCTTGTTCGCGGCAATGTTCTGGTATCCGCTACTGGAAGCCGCACAGAAAATTGCGCAAGAAAGCGGTCTGGCCTACTACGACGCTTTCGCGCTGGCAATGAACGACGTGCTGGATGAAGCCTGCCGCTCGCTGGCGATCCCGAAACGTCTGACCTCGCTGACCCGCGATATCTGGCAGTTGCAGTTACGTATGTCCCGTCGCCAGGGTAAACGCGCCTGGAAGCTGATGGAGCATCCAAAGTTCCGCGCAGCTTACGACCTGTTAGCGCTGCGTGCCGAAGTCGAACATAATGCGGAATTACAGCGACTGGCGAAATGGTGGGGTGAATTCCAGGTTTCTGCGCCGCCGGAACAAAAAGGTATGCTGAACGAGCTGGATGAAGAGCCAGACGCACGTCGGCGCCATCGTCGCCCGCGTAAACGCGCGCCACGCCGTGAAGGCTCCGCATGACCCATCACGTATACCCAACAAATTTCGAGTCGCATCAAGGTGGTGACACAGATGCAGCTTGAAAAACGACGGGTATATATCGCCCTCGGCAGTAATTTAGCCTCCCCTCTGGAGCAAGTTAATGCTGCCGTGAAAGCGATAGGTGAAATCCCTGACAGCCGAATCGTGGCTGTCTCCTCGTTCTACCGTACGCCGCCATTAGGCCCACAGGATCAACCCGATTACCTGAACGCCGCCGTCGCGCTGGAAACCACCCTCGCACCGGAAGAATTGCTCAATCACACCCAACGCATTGAGTTACAGCAGGGCCGGGTGCGCAAAGCTGAACGCTGGGGACCGCGAACGCTGGACCTCGACATTATGCTGTTTGGCGATGAAGTGATTAACACCGAACGTCTGACCGTGCCGCACTACGACATGAAAAACCGTGGTTTTATGCTGTGGCCGTTATTCGAAATTGCTCCTGAGCTTATCTTTCCAGATGGTATCAGCCTGCATCAGCACCTTACCCATCTTGGTGCAGCAAAACCTGCCCACTGGTAAAACATCGCCTCCCCTTTAGCGTTTACTGCTTTAGCGCCAAACGATTGCTTAAATCAATTGCCCCCCTGAATGTGACTGTTAGAATGCCGGTAAATATGACTTTCATCATCAGGAAATGTTATGAAACCGACCACCATTTCGCTGTTACAGAAATGCAAACAAGAGAAAAAGCGCTTCGCCACCATTACCGCGTACGATTACAGCTTTGCCAAACTGTTCGCCGATGAAGGCATCAACGTGATGCTGGTGGGCGACTCCCTGGGCATGACAATTCAGGGGCACGACTCTACCCTGCCGGTCACCGTGGAGGATATCGCCTATCACACCCGCGCCGTACGCCGTGGCGCGCCCAACTGTCTGTTGCTCTCCGACCTACCGTTTATGGCTTATGCCACGCCGCAACAAGCGTTTGAAAACGCGGCCACGGTCATGCGCGCAGGCGCTAATATGGTCAAAATCGAAGGTGGCGCATGGCTTACGGATACGGTGAAAATGCTCACCGAACGCGCGGTGCCGGTTTGCGGTCATCTGGGATTAACACCCCAGTCGGTGAATATCTTCGGCGGCTATAAAATTCAGGGCCGCGGCGATGCCGGGCAGGTACTGCTGGATGACGCGCTGGCCTTAGAAGCCGCGGGCGCTCAACTGCTGGTGCTGGAATGCGTGCCGGTTGAGCTGGCGAAGCGTGTCACTGAGGCGCTGTCGATTCCGGTGATCGGCATTGGCGCGGGCAACGTCACCGACGGTCAGATCCTGGTGATGCACGATGCGTTTGGCATCACCGGCGGTCATATTCCAAAATTCGCGAAAAATTTCCTTGCCGAAGCGGGCGACATGCGCGCCGCCGTACGGCAGTATATGGCTGAAGTGGAGTCCGGCGTTTATCCGGGCGAAGAACACAGTTTCCATTAAGGAGTCTCGTTGTGTTGATTATTGAAACCCTGCCGCTGCTGCGCCAGCATATTCGCCGTCTGCGTCAGGAAGGCAAACGCGTCGCATTGGTTCCCACAATGGGCAACCTGCACGACGGCCATATGAAGCTGGTCGATGAGGCAAAAGCCCGGGCCGATGTGGTGATCGTCAGCATTTTCGTCAACCCGATGCAGTTTGACCGGCCGGACGATCTGGTGCGTTATCCGCGCACGCTGCAGGAAGACTGCGAAAAGCTGAACAAGCGCAAAGTCGATTATGTATTTGCCCCAGCCGTGGAAGAAATTTATCCGCAGGGTCTGGAAGGCCAGACTTTCGTTGATGTTCCCGGCCTCTCCACCATGCTGGAAGGCGCCAGCCGTCCAGGCCACTTCCGTGGCGTTTCCACGATCGTCAGCAAGCTGTTCAACCTGATCCAGCCGGATATCGCCTGCTTCGGTGAGAAGGATTTCCAGCAACTGGCGCTGATTCGCAAAATGGTCGCCGATCTGGGCTACGACATTGAGATTGTCGGCGTGCCGATTATCCGTGCCAAAGATGGTCTGGCGCTTAGCTCACGTAACGGTTATCTGACTGCAGAGCAGCGCAAAATTGCGCCGGGTCTGCACAAAGTGATGAACGGCATCGCTGAAAAACTGATTGCGGGTAATCGTGATCTGCAAGAGATTATTGCCATTGCCGAGCAGGAACTGAATGAAAAAGGCTTCCGTGCCGACGACATTCAAATCCGTGATGCCGACACACTACAGGAACTGACGGAAACCAGTAAACGAGCGGTAATTCTGGCCGCCGCCTGGCTGGGTCAGGCGCGTCTGATCGATAATCAAAGCGTTACATTAGCCCAGTAGACAGGGGTTAAAAATCAGGCAATACTGCCTGAGAATTTCTCAAAGCAGGCCAGTAGCGCCTGCTTAGCCAAGGTAAACGACAGGGTATAGAAGTTATGATTCGCACCATGCTGCAAGGCAAGCTCCACCGCGTAAAAGTCACGCAGGCGGACCTGCACTACGAAGGCTCCTGCGCCATCGACCAGGATTTCCTCGATGCCTCTGGTATTCTGGAAAACGAAGCTATTGATATCTGGAACGTGACCAACGGTAAACGTTTTTCAACCTATGCTATTGCGGCTGAACGCGGCTCCAGAATCATCTCGGTGAACGGTGCGGCGGCGCACTGTGCTGAAGTCGGCGACATTGTGATTATCGCCAGCTTCGTCACTATGTCTGATGAGGAAGCCCGTACCTGGCGGCCGAAAGTGGCCTACTTTGAAGGCGACAACGAAATGAAGCGCACCGCGAAAGCTATTCCGGTCCAGGTTGCCTGATAGTCCTTACCCCTGCGGCTGATTGACTATCAGCCGCGACATCGTTTCCAGCGAATCCGTGCGTAAAATATACAGCCTTTTGAGCAGCATCGGATTATCTCCCGGCTTCACCTTCCCTCTCACCGTGGTTACCGCCAGATGGAAACCGGCGTCGTTCGCCGCTTTTACCGCCGTGGCGTTATAACCGCCAAACGGATACGAAAGATACAGAACGTGGGAATTGAACTGGGACAGCGCCCGACGAGAACGGGCAAAATCGAACAGAATGTTGTGATAGTTGCGGCTCAGCAGGATCGGCCGATGATGAGCGTCCACTCGATGTAAAAAATGAGTATGCGACTGAAAGTCAAACACGTCCCTGATCGCATTCAGTTCTGAGACGCTCATAAACTGTAGCGATTTAGGATCCCATTTCTGCGGATGGCGCTTAATGCGTGATGAGATAATAAACGCCGTTGCCTTCATGCCGTTCTGTTTCAACACCGGATAAGCATAACGACTCACCGACTTCAGGCCATCGTCGAACGTCAGCACCACCGCTCGCGCCGGGAGGTTCATATTGTTGCGTACATAGCCTTCCAGTTGATACATCGTCAGCGTCGTGTAGCCGCGGTCGTGTAGCCAGGCCATCTGGTTGCTAAACGCGCGTACAGAGGTTGTCGTGGAGGTGTGGCGAAAGCGGGTATTCTCTTCATCGCGCAGAATATGATGATACGTTAACACCGGTATACCGTTGTCTTCCTGCGCATCCAGAGCACTGATATAGGCCAGTCTGCCGCCAATGCGGATCTGGTACCATGTCTGGTTGAGACGGTCTTTAAGCTTACTGATTATGGGATAGCGCAGATTATCCGCCAGCACGCCAAACGGAGCGCTGCCGACATCCGGGGCATTATAAACCGGTGTATCTTTCCAGGTAATCAAGCTTTGATTGCTGAGCGGTTTATTGAGATCGCCCAGACCATCATCAACTTTCTGCCGCCCCTGAACAGGCTCCAGATGTCCCTTATCAATAAACCCGGTCCCCAAGCCAAAGGTAAATTCGTAATAGTCTGCCGCGATCGGCTCTACGGCGAGGATCTGCCCGGCGCGAATATTCCCCACCGTCACCATTTTGTCACCTATCTGCGCCCACACGGCAGCCGCTTCGGTGGTTTGCATGTAGCGAGCAGGCAAAGCCGCAGCTACGCTGCCAGAAGACAGGAGCAACAAAATAAGCACAACGCGCATAACCATATGAGATAACCGAACCGAGGCGAGAAACCTCGGCTATTGTAGCAAAAGCACCATCAATACCAACGATTAATACTCATACAAATCATGCTTCAATACGAAGGGGGGATTTTTTTGTTGTTGATGCCAGAGACTTGAGACTTCCGGCCCGCCAAGCGTAACAATGCAATCGCGAAACGCAGAGCTGCTCATTGATTCCCGCGACGAAAGCATTCTCTCAAGCAATGAATAGCTGATACCTGAAATCACTTCACACTGGGGGTGTTTGTGGCTCATTAACGAGGCCACGCGGTATGGTGCGGCCCCCGCGGTATCCGTCAGGAAGATCACGCCCTCGCCTGAGTCAGTAGCATGCAGAGCGTGGCACATCATGCGGCTCAACATATTTGAGCTGAGTCCACGCCAAAAACTTACCGCCTGGCATTGGGCCAACGGGCCGTGCTTCTGCTCCAGACGATGCAGCATATCCTGTGCCTTATCGTCATGACAGGTAATTACCCAACCTAACATTGCCTACCTCCTTAGCAGGCAAGTAGTTTATCAGTGTGATAAATCCATAATGGTGATAAGCGTCAAAAGTCTTCCTCTCCCGAGCAGAGAGAGGAAGAAAGAATTAACTGCGCAAACCGCGCCCACGCTGGATCAGGTACCAGCACAGCAAATAAAACACCGCGATGAACACCACCAGCACGCCAAACGTGGTGACCAGCGGAACATCATGGATACCCAGGAAGCCGTAGCGGAACCCGCTGATCATGTAGACAATTGGGTTCAGGTGCGACAGCCCCTGCCAGAACGGCGGCAGCAGCGTTAACGAATAGAAAACGCCCCCCAAATAGGTCAGCGGCGTCAGCACAAAGGTTGGGATCAGGCTGATATCGTCAAAGGTTTTGGCGAAAACCGCGTTCAGCAGCCCGGCCAGTGAAAACAGTACCGCCGTTAACACTAGCGTGAGCGCAACAAAGACCCAGGAGTGCACCTGGAACGGCACGAAGAACAGTGAAATAGCCGTTACAAGGATCCCTACGCACAGGCCACGCGCCACGCCACCGCCGACAAAACCCGCGATAATGACGTGCGTCGGTACCGGAGCAACCAGCAGTTCTTCAATATTGCGCTGAAACTTGGCGCTAAAGAATGACGATGCCACGTTAGCGTACGAGTTGGTGATCACCGCCATCATAATCAGCCCCGGCACAATAAATTGCATGTAGCTAAAACCATGCATTTCGCCGATACGCGAGCCAATCAAATTACCAAAAATAATAAAATAGAGCGTCATGGTGATGACGGGAGGAACCAGAGTCTGGACCCAGATACGCATAAAGCGGTGGATCTCTTTCGCCCAGATGCTTTTTAGCGCAACCCAATAAAGCTGCATCATGCGCGATCTCCTTGTTTTTCATGCACCAGAGAAACAAACAGTTCTTCCAGTCGGTTCGCTTTGTTACGCATACTCAATACCTGAATACCCTGGGCGCTCAGTTGTGAGAACACGCTGTTAACCCCTTGCTCACGCAGAACTTCCACTTCCAGCGTCGAGGTATCAACCAGACGATACTGATACCCTTCCAGTTTTGGCAGCGGGCTTTTTGGCGCCAGATCGAGGATAAAAGTTTCAGATTTCAGTTTAGAGAGCAGACTCTTCATTGAGGTATTTTCCACCAGCTCACCGTGCTGAATAATACCGATATTACGACACAGCATTTCCGCTTCTTCGAGATAGTGGGTAGTCAGAATAATCGTGGTGCCTTTGTCGTTTAAATCTTTTAAAAAGCCCCACATTGAACGACGTAGCTCAATGTCGACGCCCGCCGTCGGTTCATCGAGAATCAACAGCTTTGGCTGATGCATCAGCGCCCGCGCGATCATCAGACGACGTTTCATCCCACCGGAAAGCATACGCGCACGTTCGTTACGTTTTTCCCACAAGTCGAGCTGTTTTAGATATATTTCGCTACGCTTAACGGCTTCTTTATGCTCAACGCCATAGTAGCCTGCCTGGTTGACCACGATCTGCTGCACGGTTTCAAACGGGTTAAAGTTAAACTCCTGTGGCACCAGACCAAGCTGACGTTTAGCGTTAACCGTATCTTTATCGAGATCGTATCCGAAGACGCTTACCCGTCCGGAAGTTTTATTCACCAGCGAACTGATAATGCCGATGGTGGTGGATTTACCTGCGCCATTCGGTCCCAAAAGCGCATAAAAATCACCCGCTTCGACTTGCAAATCTATGCCGCGTAGCGCCTGCACGCCACCGGGATAGGTTTTCTTAAGTTCTTGAAGTTCCAGAGCAATGGTCATGGTTTTTTACTTACCTTACGTTCTGACATTTCATATATAGTTTAATTAATGCTGGAGTTACCCTATATTAGCCCATCGAATTTATCTGGTTTCGGGTCGTACAACTCCATGAAAGACATAGATACACTCATCAGCAACAATGCACTATGGTCAAAGATGCTGGTAGAAGAGGATCCCGGATTTTTTGAAACGCTGACACATGCGCAGAATCCACGTTTTCTATGGATTGGATGTTCCGATAGCCGCGTTCCCGCTGAACGATTGACCGGTCTGGAACCGGGCGAATTATTCGTCCACCGTAATGTTGCCAATCTGGTTATTCACACCGACCTGAACTGCCTCTCAGTGGTTCAGTATGCGGTGGATGTGCTGGAAGTGGAACATATTATTATTTGCGGCCACTACGGATGCGGCGGCGTCCAGGCAGCGATTGAAAATAAAGAACAGGGGCTGATTGATAACTGGTTACTGCATATTCGCGATATCTGGTTTAAACACAGCTCACTGCTGGGCGAAATGCCGCAGGAACGCCGCATGGACACCCTGTGCGAACTGAATGTCATGGAGCAGGTCTATAACCTGGGCCACTCAACCATTATGCGATCCGCCTGGAAGCGCGGTCAGAAAGTCACCATTCACGGCTGGGCCTACGGTATTCATGATGGCCTGCTGCGCGATCTCGACGTCACCGCCACCAGCCGCGAAACGCTGGAGCAGCGCTATCGCCAGGGCTTATCTAACCTCAGCCAGAAACACTGCAACCATAAATAATGAGACATTGCCGGGAGGCGGCTATGCCTTACCCGGCCTACAAACCTGCGCCGTAGGCCTGATAAGTGAAGCGCCATCAGGCACTCCAGCCAATTACTCGTCCAGCAGCACCACTTTGCCAACGTACGGCAGATGGCGATAACGCTGAGCATAGTCAATGCCGTAGCCGACCACAAACTCATCTGGAATAGAGAATCCGATAAACTCAACCGGGACATCCACTTCACGACGGGAAGGTTTATCCAGCAGCGTACAGATAGCCAGGGATTTCGGCTCGCGCAGGCTCAGAATCTCACGCACTTTAGACAGCGTGTTGCCGGAGTCGATAATGTCTTCAACAATCAGCACGTCCTTGCCACGAATGTCTTCATCCAGGTCTTTCAGGATTTTAACATCACGCGTGGTAGACATTCCGCTGCCATAACTGGATGCAGTCATGAAATCGACTTCGTGGGAGACATGCACTTCACGGCACAGGTCCGCCATAAACATAAATGAGCCGCGTAACAGACCAACCAGCACCATATCGCTGCCGCTGTCCTTATAACGTTCGTTAATCTGACGTCCCAGTTCAGCAATACGCGCTTTGATCTCCGCTTCCGGGATCATGACTTCAACAGTATGTTTCATATCTCTAACCATATGATTTAAAAACAAATCACTCAATGCTTACTTTTAATAAGCGAGCATCTAAGCGCAAGGCACGCAGTATACCAGCAAAAGCATTCATCCGCGGCATCTGTTGATAAAGTTCATAATGTGACAATCGTCACGCGTTTTAACTCCTATAATTAACTGCTATTAAAGAAATAACACCTGTGATGGTATTTTTTATGGCAAATAACAACGTACGATCCCAACGACTTATCGTGACACTGAGTGCTCTGTTCGCCGCACTTTGTGGACTCTATCTCCTGATTGGCGGAGGCTGGCTGGTCGCCATCGGTGGCTCCTGGTATTACCCGATAGCGGGCCTGGCCATGCTCGGCGTAGCCTTCCTGCTATGGCGTAGTCAACGCTCCGCGCTTTGGCTGTATGCCGTCCTGCTTCTCGCTACCATGATTTGGGGCGTATGGGAAGTCGGCTTTGATTTCTGGGCATTAACACCGCGTAGCGACATCCTGGTCTTCTTCGGTATCTGGCTGATTCTGCCGTTCGTCTGGCGTCACCTGATCGTCCCTTCCAGCGGCGCGGTAACGGCGCTGGTCGTCGCACTACTGATTAGCGGCGCGATCCTGACCTGGGCGGGTTTCAACGATCCGCAGGAAGTACACGGCACGCTGAGCGCGGATACCACCCCGGCCGAAGCAATTTCACCGGTGGCCGACGAGGACTGGCCCGCTTACGGGCGCAATCAGGAAGGTCAACGCTACTCACCGTTAAAACAAATTAACGCCGACAACGTACATCAATTGAAAGAAGCCTGGGTATTTCGCACCGGTGATTTAAAACAGCCAAACGATCCGGGTGAAATCACCAATGAAGTCACGCCGATCAAAGTTGGTGATACGCTCTATCTGTGTACCGCCCACCAGCGTCTGTTTGCGCTCGATGCGGCGAGTGGCAAAGAGAAGTGGCATTTCGATCCCCAACTCAATACCAACACCTCTTTCCAGCACGTAACCTGTCGCGGCGTTTCTTATCATGAAGCACGTGCCGATAACGCCAGCCCGGAAGTGGTGGCTGACTGTCCGCGCCGCATCATCCTGCCGGTGAACGATGGCCGTCTGTTTGCCCTGAACGCGGAAACCGGCAAGCTGTGCGCAACCTTCGCCAATCAAGGCATCCTCAACTTACAGACCAACATGCCGGATACCACGCCGGGTCTGTATGAGCCGACGTCACCGCCCATCATCACTGATAAAACCATCGTGATTGCCGGGTCGGTGACCGATAACTTCTCCACCCGCGAAACTTCCGGCGTTATCCGTGGCTTCGATGTGAATACCGGTAAGCTGCTGTGGGCATTCGACCCAGGTGCCAAAGATCCCAATTTCATCCCGTCAGATGAACATACGTTCACCTTTAACTCACCAAACTCCTGGGCCCCTGCGGCCTATGACGCGAAGCTGGATCTGGTGTATCTGCCCATGGGCGTCACCACACCGGACATCTGGGGCGGTAACCGCACGCCGGAACAGGAACGTTATGCCAGCGCCATCCTGGCGTTAAATGCCACTACCGGGAAGCTGGCCTGGAGCTATCAAACCGTTCATCACGATCTATGGGATATGGACTTACCGGCGCAGCCAACGCTGGCGGATATCACCGTTAAAGGCCAGAAAGTCCCGGTCATTTACGCCCCGGCGAAAACCGGTAACATCTTCGTGCTCGACCGCCGTAATGGTGAACTGGTGGTACCTGCCCCGGAAAAACCGGTGCCGCAGGGTGCAGCCAAAGGTGATTACGTCAGCAAAACCCAGCCGTTCTCCGACCTTACCTTCCGTCCGCAGAAAGATTTGAGCGGCGCGGACATGTGGGGCGCCACCATGTTCGACCAGTTGGTGTGTCGCGTAATGTTCCACCAACTGCGTTATGAGGGCATCTTCACCCCACCTTCAGAGCAGGGCACGCTGGTGTTCCCTGGCAACCTGGGGATGTTCGAATGGGGCGGAATCTCCGTTGATCCCAACCGTCAGGTGGCGATAGCCAACCCGATGGCGCTGCCGTTTGTATCGAAGCTGATCCCACGCGGCCCAGGTAATCCGATGGAGCCGCCGAAAGATGCCAAAGGCACCGGCACAGAATCAGGAATTCAGCCACAGTACGGCGTGCCGTTCGGCGTCACGCTGAATCCGTTCCTGTCGCCATTTGGCCTGCCGTGTAAGCAGCCAGCCTGGGGCTACATCTCCGCCGTGGATCTGAAGACCAATGAAGTGGTGTGGAAAAAACGTGTTGGCACCCCGCAGGACAGCATGCCGTTCCCAATGCCGGTTCAGGTACCGTTCAATATGGGAATGCCAATGCTGGGAGGGCCTATCTCCACCGCCGGTAACGTGCTGTTCATTGCCGCAACCGCCGACAACTATCTGCGCGCCTACAATATGAGTAACGGTGAAAAACTGTGGCAGGGCCGTCTGCCGGCAGGTGGACAGGCGACACCGATGACCTATGAAGTGAATGGCAAGCAGTATGTGGTGATCTCCGCCGGAGGCCACGGGTCGTTTGGCACGAAGATGGGCGATTATATCGTGGCGTATGCATTGCCGGACGACGCTAAATAACTGAAAAGCCCGGTGGCGCTAAGCTTACCGGGCCTACGGATGCGACATGTCGGCCGGGCAAGGCGAAGCCGCCCCCGGCTTTTTTATACCGTGAATCCGAGCATCATGCCGGTATCTTCATGCTCTAACAGATGACAGTGCGCCATATAGGCATGCTCTTTCGGCGCGTCGTGGTCAAACTTCACCAGCACCTCGCTGACGCCGCCTTCTACCCGCACCGTATCCTTCCATCCCGCGCGGTGCGCGGCAGGCGCTTTGCCATTCTCAGACAAAATGCGGAACTGGGTGCCGTGAATATGGAACGGATGCAGCATCATGTCGCCCTGACCGGAAATCACCCAGCGCTCATGCTGACCTTTCGCCGCGGCGAACATGGGTTTATTCATATCAAACGCCAGACCGTTAATCCGGTTGGCATTATGGAAATCAAATGATCCCGCCTGCTTCATGTTGCCATGCTGCATACTCCCCATGTTGCCATGGTTCATATTGCCATGATTCATCTTCCCGTGGCCCATATTGTCATTATTCATATGGTCCATCATCTTCCCATGATCCATACCCGCCATCGCCTGACCGCCGTATTTCTTCATCAGCATTTGCATGCCCATCATGTCGAGCATCGGATCCATAGACAGCTGTAGTTTGCGTACCGTCAGGCCATCCAGTGACGGCAATGACGGCATGGATGTCAGCGAATCAGGCAGCGTTGCGGAAGCGGTAATCAGCAGCGGCTGAACGCGCATCACCGGGTGCGGCTTATCAAATGGCGCAACCGCCATCCCCATCTGGCTGACAGGCAGAGTGACCAGATCAAACGCCTTACCGTCGCTCACATCCACCAGCACTTCAAAGCGCTCGCCCATCAGCATAGGAAGTTCAGTTACTTTGACCGGTTCCGCCAACAGTCCACCATCGCTGGCAATAACGTACAGAGGACGATTGTCGCTGGCGGCAATATTCAGCGAGCGAGCGTTACACCCGTTCAGCAGGCGCAAACGCAGCCAACCGCGCGGCGCGGCATGTTGAGGATAAATCGCGCCGTTGGTCAGCAGCGTATCGCCAAACCAGCCGACGGCAGCGGTCATCATGTCCAGTTGATAGTTAATCTGTCCATCGGTGGAAAACTGCTTGTCCTGAATAATCACCGGCACATCATCAATGCCCCACTGCTTCGGCAGCAGCAGTTTGTGGATCTCTTCATCTTCAATCAGCACCAGTCCGGCCAGCCCCATCGCCACCTGGCGACCGGTTTTACCATGCTGATGTGGATGGAACCAACAGGTTGCTGCCCGTTGATCCGGTGTGAAAGTGACGGAACGTTTCCCGCCTGCCGGGATAATACCTTGCGGCCCACCATCAACTTCACCAGGAATTTCCAGCCCGTGCCAGTGCAACGTCGTCTCTTCGGCAAGCTGGTTGTGGATATCCACCGTCACCGATTGCCCTTTGTTTAGCTTTAGCGCCGGTCCGAGCAAATTGCCGTTATATCCCCACGTCGTGGCGGTTTTACCTGCAAAGTTCGACTGCCCGGCTTGTGCAATCAACTGAATGCGATTAGAAGCATCGGCGGTTAACAGGTCTGGAATGGGTAATGCCGGACGGTCGGCGGCAAATACGCTACGGCTCCACAGAGGTAATGCTGACGCGACGCCCAGCGCCACGGAGTACTTTAAAAAGTCACGACGTTGCATAATCACTTCCTTATATTCAGCAGCTTAAGCAGGCTATCTTTTAAGCATAAGCCTTCCCCTTACGGGAAGGTCAAGTAAACGGCTAATAATAAAGGTCGTCGCTTCGCTCGCAGTGTGCTAACGTTTAAATTCCGTGATGCAGTGGTAGAAGCAATGAAGACGTTTTTCAGAACAGTTTTGTTCGGCAGCCTGATGGCCGTATGCGCAAATAGCTACGCGCTGAGCGAGTCCGAAGCCGAAGATATGGCCGATTTAACGGCAGTTTTTGTTTTTCTGAAAAATGACTGTGGATACCAGAATTTGCCAAATGGGCAGATCCGTCGCGCACTGGTCTTTTTTGCCCAGCAAAACCAGTGGGACCTGAGCAATTACGACACCTTCAACATGAAGGCACTGGGTGAGGACAGCTATCGCGATCTCAGCGGTATCGGCATCCCAACGGCAAAAAAATGCAAAGCGCTGGCGCGTGACTCCCTGAGCCTGCTGGCTTACGTTAAATAATCCACCGCCGTTACTCTGGCTGTACCAGCGTCAGGGCCACGGATTGCGCTTTTAATTCAGCCTGCGCGCCTTGCGGCAAATTCACATCGGTAACGATATCAGTAAAGCGGCTAAGCGGCGCGACGTTAAATAACGAATGCGCGCCATACTTGCTGCTATCCGCCAGTAATACCTTCCGTTGCGCATTGGCAATAATTTCTTGCTTCAGTCCCGCCTTGTCTTCCGTTGGCGTGGTCACACCCTTTTCCATGCTCCAGGTGTTACAGCTCATAAAGGCGATATCGGGATAGACGCTACGCAACATTTTCCGTCCAAACTCACCAATGCAAGACTGACTGCTGTCATCAATGCGTCCACCAACAATAGTCACTTCTATCTGACGGAATTCTGACAAAAACAGAGCAATATGCAGATCAACAGTAATGACGCGCAGCGGCAAATGGGTCAGACATTTTGCCAGTTCCAGCATTGTGGTACCGGCATCAAGCACCACAGCATCGCCCGCATGCACCATTGAGGCGGCAAAACGCGCGATCGCCCGTTTCTCAGCGGGCGATCGCAGTTGCTTTTCATTGGTGGTCGGCTGCGCCGCTTCAAAACGTCGCAGGGCAACACCGCCGTGGCTACGGCTGATCACGCCCTGTTCATCCAGCTTGATAAGGTCGCGTCTGATTGTTGCTGGAGAGGCGTCAACCGCCTCTACCAGTTGCTCCACGGTCACCAGCGTATGATTTTTCAAATACGCCACAATCTTATCCAGACGGTGTTGGCCTTTCATAACAGTAAATTACGCCAGTTGCATTGCCAGTTTGATCGATACGGCCATGCTCTCAGATTTTGCTTTTCCCGTCCAGGCGATATCAAATGCCGTACCGTGATCGGCAGAGGTACGAATAAACGGCAAACCTGCTGTGATATTTACCCCATCATAAAAACCGAGCAACTTAAGCGGGATATGGCCCTGATCGTGATACATCGCCACCACCATGTCGTACTGGCCTTCATAAGCCTGCAAAAACACAGTATCCGGCGGGCACGGTCCGTATACACTCATCCCCTTCGCTTTCATATTCTCAATCGCAGGCCCGACAATGCGGATTTCCTCATCACCAAACAGGCCATTCTCACCGGCATGTGGGTTCACTCCCGCGACGGCAATACGCGGATGCGCAAAACCGACGCGCTTCAGGAAGGTATCGGCAATGCCAATTACCGTTTCAACACGTTGTCCGTTGAGCGTATCGAGAAATTTGCGCAAAGCAATATGCGTGGATACATGGATGACTTTCAGCTTGTCGGTGTAGAGCACCATTGCGTAATCACGACTTTCCGTCAACGTTGCCAGCAGTTCCGTATGTCCGGGATAATTGTGTCCGCCAAGATGTAATGCTTCTTTATTCAACGGTGCGGTCGCAATGGCATGCACATCACCTTTCATCGCCAGTTCCGTCGCTCGTTTTACACAGCGATAGGCCAGATCGCCTGCCTGCGCCTGCACTGTTCCCGGCACCAGTTCGTCGGGTTGCGCCAACGGTTCATCAATCACATGAATCGTACCCGGTTTAAATCGGGCATCAGCAACCTTTTCGATAGCGCGGAATGTCACCCCTTCAGCCAGCCCCTGGGCCTGTAATCGCTGCAGAGTTTGCAGGCACCCTACCACCACCAGCGGGGCGCCATTAAGGTCATCTTCACGCAGTGCTTTAACAATAATTTCCGGGCCAACCCCCGCCGGATCTCCCATCGTAATCGCAATAGTTTTAGTTACCACGGTACATCTCCTCAATAAAATAAAGCGCATCACAAAGGGTCGTGTCGGAACCGAATCCACCCGCTTTGGTAATCACTGGCAGGTCGTCAATCTCGCTGTTCACAAATGTTCCACACGGAATACAGGGGGCAACCTCACTTTGAATGCGATACCCTTCCGCCCCCAGCGCACTGGCGACCGCCGTAGCAATATCGCCTCCGGTCAGGAACAAACCACCGATACGCGCCTGCTCAATAATCCGCAATGTTATCTCTCCAAGACGTCGACTCAGCAGTTCTCCCAACTGTTGCCGGCTCATTTCCAGGTTGGTGCACAGCGAGTCGATCATATTCCGGTCTTCTGCACACCGACTGGTACGCAAGATCGTGTGCTGTTGCTGGCTCAACTGCGCGCAAGCCTGTTCAATAACAGAGGCCATTTCCTGCTCAAATGACGATGCAGACAATCGCGCAGCATCGATATCAACCACCGCAGCCCGGCCCTGGCACAACGCTTTTTCCACCTGACGTCGCGTTGCTTCGCTCATCGAGCCTGCCACCACCAACACTGGTAATTCCTGCTTTTCTTGCATAAACGTTCCGGCAGGCAATGCATTAGCAAGCCCTGCCGCCCCGACCAATAACGGCATCTGTTTTTGTTCGCAGACAGCGTGCGCGATCAGCGACAGATCTCGCTCTTCCACAGCATCCACCACCACCATGCATTCGCCTTCTGTCGCAAAAGCGCGAAGCAGCGCACTTAAGCTTCCCCGACGCACATCCGATAGCGACACCTCATGTACCGGGATATCGCTTTGCAACGCGATCAGTTCAGCAATGCGAGAAGAGTGAATGGGCGTTTTTGGATCGCTGGCAAATTCCGTCTCTAACAGCGGCACGCCATGTACCAGACATAATCCATCCTGTGTGGTACGCCCGGCAGCAGGGATCGCTGCCGCAATCACGGCCAGCGTCCGACCAGCAGCACGCATGGCTGCGGTGACTTCGGCTCCCACGTTGCCACGGAAAGTAGAGTCGATTTTTTTGTATACCAGCGGTATTACTTCTCCTTCACACCATGGCGCTAACGCCTGTTGTACAGCTGCGGCGGCCTGCATTGCAGGCATCGCCCGACTTTCGGTGTTAATGACCAGCACATCGGCGCGACGAGAGGGTTTCTGCGCAGGTGTGAGCATGACCTCCGTACGTGCGCCTTTTTTCGCCAACTGTACGCCGGTATCGTTAGACCCCGTAAAATCATCGGCGATAACGATCATTTTCATGCTTTGTTCTCCTGAACTGCCTGGCGCGCCTGTTTTTTCGCCACCCACGACGTAAGAATGGGCGTCAGAATAGCAGTCGTAATTACCGACGCTGCGATCAACGGCGCAGCCGCAGCAGCAACCTCTGCCAGCGATGGATCGGCTTGTGCTATCGCCAATGGCGTCGCGACCGCGTTCCCCGCAGTACTGGATGCAGCAGCGCCAGCAATACCACTCCCTCCGACGAGACGATCGGCGCGGATGTTAAAGAAGCCGCCAACAAAGGTGGTCAGCACACCCAACAGAATGCCTGCCACACCGCCCTGCAGCAGCATTTCCAGGTTAATACCAGCCCCAAGTGCAAAGGCAAAGAAAGGAATGAGCAACGGACCGCCTTTGGTCAGGAAGTCACGCATATTGGCATCGAGGTTACCGAGGATCATACCTACCACCAGCGGTACTAAAACCGCCACCAGCGCCATGACAGGAATATTTGCCATACCCGCTGCACCCAACGCGATCATGGTAAAGAAAGGCCCATCATTCAGCGACAAGATAGAGATCGCACCGACATCACGTTCGTTGCCAAACTCCCCCACCAGCGCCGCATAAAGCCCGCCATTAGAGTTACTCATTGCTGCAATAATGGCGACACCGCTTAAGCCAAAGATCCCTTCTGCGCCGAACAGATGTTCAACCCCAAGGCCAATCGCGATGGCGACAAGTAATTTTGTCAGCGTAATCGTACCGCCCTGTAACAAAGCTTGCGGCGCCGCCTTGACGCTAATCCCTGCGCCCATGCAGAGCAGGAACGCGCCGATTAGGGGGGCTGCGCCATTTTTAAATAAAGCAGTGGTGAATCCACCAATCTGCAACGCCTGCGGGGCAAAAGTGTTGATAATGGCACCGATAACCAACGGCACAACCATCATGCCGCCGGGTACACGTTCTATTGCCTTCTTGATGTTCATGGTCTTCCCGCCTGTTGTTATGTTGTGATTAAATAAAATCATAACGATTATATTTAATCAAAACAAGATCACAAACGCGGCAGATCACAGTTTAAAAATGATCAATAAAAATCAAATAATCATTTTGTGAAAAAAAGCCGGGTTAGTATCACCCGGCTTGATTGATATCTGAAATTACTCAGGATTGATGCACAAATTCACGGTACGCCGCGACCACTTGCAGAAAATCCTCTACGCCGCAGAGCGAAAAGCTTTCTTCGTCGTAGTAGCTCATCCCCTCTTCCATTTCATCGCCCGAGAACTCGAGCTGATTGGCGCGAACCATCACCTCTTCGCCATCCAGCCAGAGCGTGTATTCATGCCCTGCTCGCTGCCAGGAGCGCTCACTGCCCTTCACCGCACGCGCCGCCTGTTCCACTTCATCAAGTAAGGCCAGGTTCTCTTTCACTTCCTCATTAAACCAGTGCCCCACCACCTCGTGGCCCATGGACATACGCACTTTTACCACTCCGGTAATATCGCGCAGAAATTCGTAATCCATAATGTCTTCCTCTGCTCCCGGCAATGCGCCAATACCGCATTGCGCCTTGCTGTAATTATCGCAGCAGCGCGGCAGAAAAAAAGCGTAGCGGGTATAAGGAATAGAAATAAAAATGCCCGGAGAAGCTGACTTCTCCGGACATTGATGCGTTTTTACACAATACGCGTTAATACATTAGACCGCAGTCTGGAAAATCACCCCATCTGCTTTCTCAGTGTACTGAGAGAGCTGGTCGAAGTTCAGGTAACGGTAGGTATCCACCGCCGTCTTATCCACCTGCGCCACATAGGTCTGGTACTCTTCCGGCGTCGGCAGCTTGCCGATCAGCGCCGCAACCGCCGCCAGCTCCGCAGAAGCCAGGAAGACGTTCGCCCCGGTACCTAAACGGTTCGGGAAGTTACGGGTGGAAGTGGAAACCACCGTTGCACCGTCGGCCACACGCGCCTGGTTCCCCATACACAGGGAACAGCCCGGGATCTCAATACGCGCGCCGCTCTTACCAAACACGCTGTAGTAGCCTTCTTCGGTCAGCTGCGCCGCGTCCATACGGGTCGGCGGTGCCACCCACAGGCGCGTCGGCAGCTGGCCTTTATGGTTGTCCAGCAGCTTGCCGGCGGCACGGAAGTGGCCGATGTTGGTCATGCAGGAGCCGATGAACACTTCGTCGATCTTCTCGCCCTGCACGTCAGACAGCAGACGCGCGTCGTCCGGATCGTTCGGCGCACACAGGATTGGCTCTTTGATATCCGCCAGATCGATGTCGATCACCGCCGCGTATTCCGCGTCGGCATCGGCTTCCAGCAGCTGCGGATCCGCCAGCCATTTTTCCATGCCCTGGATACGACGTTCCAGCGTACGACGGTCGCCGTAGCCTTCGGCGATCATCCACTTCAGCAGGACGATGTTGGAGGTCAGGTATTCAACGATCGGCTCTTTGTTCAGCTTGATGGTACAACCGGCAGCAGAACGCTCGGCGGAGGCATCGGTCAGCTCAAACGCCTGCTCCACTTTCAGATCCGGCAGACCTTCGATTTCCAGGATGCGGCCAGAGAAGATGTTTTTCTTCCCTTTCTTCTCAACGGTCAGCAGGCCCTGTTTGATAGCGTACAGCGGGATGGCGTGTACCAGATCGCGCAGGGTGATGCCTGGCTGCATTTTGCCTTTGAAGCGCACCAGCACAGATTCCGGCATATCCAGCGGCATCACGCCGGTCGCGGCGGCAAACGCCACCAGACCAGAGCCCGCAGGGAAGGAAATACCAATCGGGAAACGGGTATGGGAGTCACCGCCAGTACCCACGGTATCCGGCAGCAGCATGCGGTTCAGCCAGGAGTGGATCACGCCGTCGCCCGGACGCAGAGAGACACCGCCACGGTTCATAATGAAGTCTGGCAGCGTATGGTGCGTGTTCACGTCAACCGGCTTCGGATACGCCGCAGTGTGACAGAAGGACTGCATCACCAGGTCAGACGAGAAGCCCAGACACGCCAGGTCTTTCAGTTCGTCACGGGTCATCGGGCCGGTAGTATCCTGAGAACCTACGGAGGTCATCTTCGGTTCGCAGTACGCGCCCGGACGGATGCCTTTCACGCCGCAGGCACGGCCAACCATTTTTTGTGCCAGAGAGAAGCCACGGCTGCTTTCTGCCACGTCTTTCGCCTGACGGAAAACGTCTGAGTGCGGCAGACCCAGCGCTTCGCGCGCTTTGGTGGTCAGGCCACGGCCGATAATCAGCGGAATACGGCCACCGGCGCGCACTTCGTCGATCAGCACGTCGGTTTTCAGTTCGAAGGTTGCCAGCAGCTCACCGGTTTCGTGGTTGCGCACTTCACCGCTGTAAGGGTAAACGTCAATCACGTCGCCCATGTTCATGTTCGACACGTCGACTTCAATCGGCAGCGCGCCCGCATCCTCCATGGTGTTGAAGAAGATAGGCGCAATTTTGCCGCCGAGGCACAGACCGCCGCCGCGCTTGTTCGGCACGTTCGGGATGTCATCGCCCATAAACCACAGCACGGAGTTGGTCGCGGATTTACGGGAGGAACCGGTGCCCACCACGTCGCCCACGTAGGCCAGCGGGTAGCCTTTTTTCTGTAATGCTTCGATTTGTTTGATCGGGCCAACGACGCCCGGCTGATCCGGGTCAATGCCTTCACGGGCGTTTTTCAGCATCGCCAGCGCGTGCAAAGGAATATCCGGGCGGGACCAGGCATCCGGGGCCGGAGAGAGGTCATCGGTGTTGGTTTCACCCGTCACTTTAAAGACGGTAACGGTAATTTTTTCAGCAAGCGCTGGACGGTTGAGGAACCATTCGGCATCAGCCCAGGACTGCATTACCTGCTTCGCATATTCGTTGCCCGCTTTGGCTTTTTCTTCTACATCGTAGAAGTTATCGAACATCAGCAGCGTTGAAGAGAGCGCTTTGGCGGCAATCGGCGCCAGTTTTGCGTCGTCCAGCGCATCGATCAGCGGATGAATGTTGTAACCACCCTGCATGGTGCCCAGCAATTCAATGGCTTTTTCTGGCGTGACCAGTGGGGAGGTGGTGTCGCCTTTCGCGACAGCAGCGAGAAAACCGGCTTTAACATATGCGGCTTCATCTACGCCAGGAGGAACGCGGTTGATCAACAGGTCTAACAGGAATTCTTCTTCGCCCACAGGCGGGGTCTTCAGCAGCTCGACAAGTGCGGCCATTTGGGTTGCGTCTAAAGGTTTTGGCACAATCCCCTGGGCAGCACGCTCAGCTACGTGCTTACGGTATTCTTCTAGCACGACGATATCTCCTCGCTCTCATTGTCATAATGCGGCGCTTTTGTTGATGGGCGATTCTCTTCACGCTCCTGTGAGACAGTAGTTAGTAGGGTAAATGCCCGGTACCGCATAAGGCACAATAACAGGATTTTCTTTAAGTGTTAATCTGTTTACAAAAAAGCAACATAAAAAATTGGCTGAATCGTTAAGAATGGTCTAACACCCTTGCTATATCAGGCGCAGCTATTTCAGCCCGCAATATTTGGACACATTATTTCGCATCGCTTTAAAAAACTTGCGCTGGCGATCCCAAGATTCGTCAAAAATTAAACTATCGTCTCTTTATACTCGCTTGAAACTGCACCCGTTGGCGGCAGGCATGATGACCATGACGGTTCTTCCTGAACCGGGAGAGATAAAATGACGTTGCCCTTTAAGCCCCATATCATTGCTCTTGCGTGCAGTGCAGGGTTGTTTGTCGGTGCGGGCGTGCTGTATGTAAAAAGCCGCACACCGGAAGCCCCCGAACAACCAGCCCCGGCAGCGGTTGCGCCTCAGGCGCCTGTTGCCGCGACACCTGTCGCGCCCGCTGCGCCAGCCACGTATACCACGGCTCAACTTGATCAGTGGGTTGCGCCTATCGCCCTCTACCCCGATCCGCTACTGTCCCAGGTATTGATGGCCTCCACATACCCATCAAACGTTGTTCAGGCTGTGCAATGGTCGCGTGATAACCCAACCCTGCAAGGTGATGCCGCCATTCAGGCCGTGTCCGGTCAGTCCTGGGATCCAAGCGTAAAATCGCTGGTGGCATTCCCACAACTGATGGCTCTGATGGGCGAAAACCCTGACTGGGTGCAAAATCTGGGGAACGCGTTTCTGGCTCAACCGCAGGACGTGATGGACGCGGTACAGCGCCTGCGTCTGTTGGCTCAACAAACCGGTTCGCTAAAATCCTCGCCACAGCAAACCGTGACCAACACGCAAAAAACGACGGTTGTCGTACCGGCGCAATCATCCTCAACCTCAACATCCCATACGGCAAGCAGCGCACCTGCGACAACGGTTATCAAAATTGAGCCAACCGATCCGCAGGTTGTCTATGTGCCCAACTACAACCCGAGCGTGGTCTACGGCAGCTGGCCTAATACTGCGTACCCGCCTGTCTATCTGCCGCCCCCTCCGGGAGAGCAGTTTGCCGACAGTTTTGTCAGAGGATTCGGTTATAGCCTGGGCGTTGCGACCACCTATGCTCTGTTCAGCAACATTGACTGGGATGACGACGACCATCATCATGACGACGATCACCACGACCATGATAATGGCGGCCCGCATGGTGGAAATGGTTACCAGCACAACGGTGATAACATCAACATTAATGTGAATAACTTCAACCATATCTCCGGGCAAAATATCAAAGGGCAGACCATGGGCTGGCAGCATAACCCGGCATATCGTGACGGCGTGCCGTACCAGAACAACGCTGTCGCCCAGCGCTTTCATCAAACAAATGTCAGCGGCGGCTTAAGTTCAACCCAGCACACCCCCACCACTTCCGCCACACGTGACAGCCAGCGTCAGGCGGCGATGACACAGTTCCAGCAGCGAACCCATACATCACCCGCCAACCTGTCAGGCGAGACATCCCGCGATAGCCAGCGCAAAGCGGCATCGCAGCAGTTAAATCAAATTGCCCAGCGTAATAATTACCGTGGCTATGACGGAACACAAAACAGCAGTCGTCGCGAGGCGGCACAGCAGATGCTGAATAAATCTACCACGCAGCAGCATCGCTCCGAGCTGAAGGCTAAAGCCCAGCAACACCCTGTTTCGCAGCAGCAGAGAGACACCGCCCACCAGCGTATTGAATCCTCTACGCCGCAGCAGCGTCAGTCCTTCCGCCAGGAGATGCATGCCAACGCCTTTAGTGGGAATGACAGCCGCTCACCGTCATGGCAGTCGCAGCAGTTGCGCGGGCAGGAAAGCCGCCGCATCGGCAATATCAATACCGGACAACGTGCTGCCGCACGTGAAAATTTTTCTGAGCACCACGAGTTTCGCCGTCGTTAATCGGAGCCGATGATGAAAAAAATCATGTTAAGCGCCCTGTTGCTGTCATTGCCATTCATGAGCTATGCGCAGCAGGCGTTCACGTCGCCCGAGGATGCGGCGAGTGCATTCGCCACTGCAGTGGCGCAGCAAAATGAAGCGCAGCTCACGGCGTTGTTAGGCGACAACTGGCGGCATTTTTTGCCGCCGGAGGGCGCTGACCCAGAGGCTATCGCGCGCTTTAACCGCGACTGGAAAATTAGCCATCATATTATTCAGCAGGACAACATGGCGCATCTGAACGTAGGGCAAGAGAACTGGCAGTTACCCATTCCAATGGTGAAAACGAGTAAAGGCTGGCAATTTGATATGGCTGAAGCTCAGGAAGAGATCCTCACGCGTACTATCGGTCGCAATGAGCTTTCCGCCATCGAGGCGCTGCACGCTTACGTTGATGCTCAACAAAGCTATTACGCGCTCAATCAGTCATATGCGCAAAAGATTGTCAGCAGCGAAGGCAAAAAAGATGGTCTTTATTGGCCCGTCTCTCCGGGCGAAACGCCAAGCCCTCTGGGGCCAGCTTTCAGCCCACAGGAGCCAGGGGCTGGCTATCACGGTTATCGCTTCCGTATTATTCCCGACAAAGCCAGCGGATTCGCGATGGTTGCGTGGCCCGTCGACTACGGCCAAACAGGGATAATGAGCTTTATGATTAGCGGCGATGACACCGTATATCAGGCCAATCTTGGCGAAGCATCACAGCAAAAAGCGCAGGCGTTAAGCGAGTACAGCCCGGATAAAACTTGGCAAGCCGTCACCCCGTAACGTGAGGTCCATACGCAGTCAGTAAGCCGGGTAAGGCAAAGCCGCCACCCGGCAACTCGCAACAAATTACAGGATGTTAGCAACAGATTTCGCCAGTTGAGCTTCCAGAACCGGCTTCGCTTCTTCGAACTTCAGGTTCACTTTATTGGCGTTAGATACTACGCGGGTCTGATATTTGGCGCGATCGCCTTGCGCGGTGCTGGTTTGCAGCTTAATGCCGGACGTCCCCTGACGCAGCGCGGCAACGTTATCTGTTGTCACTTTCGCTTTGCTGCGCTCGGAGATTTGCAGGTCAGTGACCATGGTGTAGTTTACGTCTTCCACCATCGCATCAGCAGCCATACCGATCAGTCCCGCTGCCAGGCCAACGCCCAGCGCCGCACCGGAGGAGTTGCTGTTATAAGCGGTAATCCCCGCGCCTAAAGCAGCCCCCATCGCCGCCCCTTCATAACCGGTCTTCAGGAAGCCCTGAGCTTCGCGCAGATCCATTTTGTCCGCTTTCAGTACGTTCGCCTGCACCCAGTAGTACGCGCTGTCCGGTGAACTGGTCACTTTATAGCCCTTCGCGGACAGGTCATTTGCCAGCAGGGTTTGCAGGTTGCTCATGTCTTTATCGGAAGTGTTTTTCACCTGAATGTAGACGGTCTTCTCGCTGGAAGGCTCCAGCCAGATGGTTTCGCTCATCTGCGTTTTCACTTCAAGATTACGTTTTTTAACGGCGGTGGTCATGGCGCCACACCCGGTCAGCGTAATTGTCGCGACAACCATGCCAACAACCGCGATTTTTTTTAAAGACATGTTTTTTCCTTTTTTCGTGTAATAGAGAGTCCAGAGCCTCTTAACCGCGCGGCCAGTAGCCACACAATGGCGAAAAAAGTATCGGCAGTTGCGCAATTTTTTTTAGAGGAAATATCAATAAGATGACTACCAGAACTGGTAGTTTGGGATTGGTGACGCTCACGTCAGCGTGGATTTGTCTGACGTGAGCGGGAGAGTCAATTCTGATGCGGCATTAATTCAGGATAACCTTTAAACGTCGGCTTCGTGCTGGTAAGTGCTACTTCGTCAGCTCGAATGCTGCCAGAGTTTGTGGCCCACACACCTTCCTGTGTCTGGCTAATCTGCTGATGCTGCGCATTCAAATTTTGTCCCATTGCCGCAATATGCGTGCTTTCGGTACCGCCGCTGTTGGTAGCCCATGGGATGACGGCGTCCTGCGCCAGCGCCATGCCGGAAATAAACACGGTAGTCATTACTGCTGCCTTTAAAAAACGTTTCATCATTTCCCCTCTCAATTTGTTATCACGCTATTAGTTTAGAGGGTTATTAATTTCATCTAATGACAAGATAAGGTGATTTATTTCTTGTGAAACAGGATGTTGATTTGGAATGGCGATTTCATGCGGTTCGGGCGTATCGTGCAGTACAGGAAAAAACATTTTCTGGCAATTCGGCGATTTACTTTAATTCTCTCCAGATTTTGACACTACTTTGTAACAAACACATAAAAAAAGCGGCCATTCAGCCGCTTTTTATCATTTTGGAAAAATTACTTTTTCTTCGCTTTCGGGTTCGGCAGGTCGGTGATGCTACCTTCGAACACTTCAGCTGCCAGGCCAACGGACTCGTGCAGAGTCGGGTGAGCGTGGATGGTCAGCGCGATGTCTTCAGCGTCACAGCCCATTTCGATCGCCAGACCGATTTCACCCAGCAGCTCGCCGCCGTTGGTACCGACAATCGCCCCACCGATCACACGGTGAGATTCTTTGTCGAAAATCAGTTTGGTCATACCGTCTGCGCAGTCAGAAGCGATAGCACGGCCAGAAGCAGCCCACGGGAAAGTGGCGGTTTCGTAGCTGATGCCTTTTTCTTTCGCTTCTTTCTCAGTCAGGCCAACCCACGCAACTTCTGGTTCAGTGTACGCGATGGATGGGATAACTTTCGGATCGAAGTAGTGTTTCTTACCGGCGATAACTTCAGCGGCAACGTGACCTTCGTGAACACCTTTATGCGCCAGCATCGGCTGACCGACGATATCGCCGATAGCAAAGATGTGCGGCACGTTAGTGCGCAGCTGTTTGTCAACGCGGATGAAGCCACGGTCGTCAACTTCCACGCCAGCTTTGCCCGCATCGAGGTTTTTGCCGTTCGGTACACGACCGATAGCCACCAGCACGGCATCGTAACGCTGTGCTTCAGCAGGCGCTTTTTTGCCTTCCATGGAAACGTAGATACCGTCTTCTTTCGCTTCAACGGCGGTCACTTTGGTTTCCAGCATCAGGTTGAATTTCTTGCTGATGCGCTTGGTGAAGACTTTAACCACGTCTTTATCGGCAGCTGGGATAACCTGATCGAACATTTCAACCACGTCGATCTCTGAACCCAGCGCATGGTACACGGTACCCATTTCCAGACCGATGATACCGCCGCCCATAACCAGCAGGCGCTTAGGAACAGTTTTCAGTTCCAGCGCGTCAGTGGAATCCCACACACGCGGATCTTCATGCGGAATAAACGGCAGTTCGATCGGACGGGAACCCGCCGCGATGATCGCGTTGTCGAAGTTGATCACGGTTTTGCCGTTTTCGCCTTCAACTTCCAGGGTGTTCGCCCCGGTAAATTTACCCAGACCATTAACCACTTTCACTTTACGGCCTTTAGCCATACCAGCCAGACCGCCGGTCAGTTGAGTGATAACTTTTTCTTTCCAGGTACGAATCTTGTCGATATCGGTTTTCGGCTCGCCAAAAACGATACCGTGTTCAGCCAGCGCTTTGGCTTCTTCGATAACTTTTGCTACGTGCAGCAGCGCTTTAGAAGGGATACAGCCGACGTTCAGACAAACACCACCGAGGGTGCTGTAACGTTCTACGATGACGGTCTCCAGACCTAAATCTGCGCAACGGAAGGCAGCAGAGTAACCTGCAGGGCCTGCCCCAAGTACCACGACCTGAGTTTTGATTTCAGTGCTCATCATGACCTCTTAATTTATACCCGTCGTCCACCGGGTCGTTCTATCCGCCCGTATTTTACAAAATTGTTAACAATTTTGAAACAACAAACGGCAACCGATTTGTCTTTCGCACAATAACCTCACTGACTTCATGAGATTACCAGAAAAAAGCCGGCCGTCGGGCCGGCTTTTTCGCTTACATCACCAGGCGGCGAATGTCAGACAGCATGTTGTTGATGATGGTGATAAAGCGCGCACCATCCGCACCGTCGATTACGCGGTGGTCGAAGGAGAGCGAAATCGGCATCATCAGACGCGGCATAAACTCTTTACCGTTCCACACTGGCTCCATAGAGGACTTGGAGACACCGAGGATCGCCACTTCCGGCGCGTTAACAATCGGCGCGAAGTGGGTAGTACCCAGGCCACCGATGCTGGAGATAGTGAAGCAACCGCCCTGCATTTCGCCAGCAGTAAGCTTACCATCACGCGCTTTCTTGGAGATGGTGGTCAGTTCGCGAGACAGCTCGGTAATGCTCTTCTTATTCACGTCTTTAAAGACCGGAACAACCAGACCATTCGGGGTATCTACCGCAACGCCGATGTTGATGTATTTCTTCAGGGTCAGACGCTGACCGTCTTCGGACAGAGAGCTGTTGAAGCGCGGCATCTGTTCCAGAGCGGCGGCAACGGCTTTCATGATGAAGACTACTGGGGTGAATTTCACGTCCAGTTTACGTTTTTCAGCTTCGGCGTTCTGTTGTTTACGGAACGCTTCCAGATCGGTGATATCGGTCTTATCAAAGTGCGTAACGTGCGGGATCATCACCCAGTTACGGCTCAGGTTCGCCCCAGAAATTTTCTGGATACGGCCCAGTTCCACTTCTTCGATTTCACCAAACTTGCTGAAGTCCACTTTCGGCCAGGGCAGCATGCCCGGGATACCGCCGCCAGCAGATGCTGCCGGTGCAGACTCGGCGCGTTTAACCGCGTCTTTCACGTAAGCCTGAACGTCTTCACGCAGGATACGACCTTTACGACCGGTACCTTTCACTTTCGCCAGGTTCACACCAAACTCGCGCGCCAGGCGACGAATCAGCGGAGTCGCGTGGACGTAAGCGTCGTTTTCAGCGAAGTCAGATTTACCTTCCGCTTTTGCAGCTGGAGCTGCTGGCTTCTCAGCTTTCGCCGCCGGAGCCGGAGCCGCCGCTTCTTGTTTAGCCGGAGCGGCCGCAGGCGCTGCGCCTTCAACTTCGAAGACCATAATCAGAGAACCGGTTTTCACTTTGTCGCCGGTGCTGATTTTGATTTCTTTCACGGTACCCGCGAACGGAGCCGGAACTTCCATAGAAGCTTTGTCGCCTTCTACGGTGATCAGTGATTGTTCAGCGGCAATTTTATCGCCCACTTTAACCATCACTTCAGTGACTTCAACTTCGTCACCACCGATGTCCGGTACGTTAACTTCTTTCGAGCCAGATGCTACCGGAGCCGCTGCTGCTGGCGCCGCTTCGGCTTTCGCCGGTGCAGCCGCGCCCGCTTCGCCCGCCACTTCGAAGACCATAATCAGGGAGCCGGTAGACACTTTGTCGCCGGTGCTGATTTTGATCTCTTTCACGGTGCCCGCGAACGGTGCCGGAACTTCCATAGAGGCTTTGTCACCTTCAACGGTGATCAGCGACTGCTCAGCCGCAACGGTGTCGCCGACTTTGACCATCACTTCGGTCACTTCAACTTCGTCGCCGCCGATGTCCGGTACGTGTACTTCTTTCGCCGCTGCCGCAGCAGGTGCTGCTGCCGGAGCCGCTTCTTTCTTCTCTTCTGCCGGAGCAGGTGCAGCTGCTGCTGCACCGTCGGCGGAATCGAAAATCATGATCAGTTTGCCGGTCTCAGTTTTGTCGCCAACAGAGACTTTGATCTCTTTAACGATACCTGCCTGAGGAGACGGAACTTCCATAGAGGCTTTGTCGCCCTCTACGGTGATCAGCGACTGTTCAGCTTCAACTTTGTCGCCCACTTTGACCAAGATCTCGGTGATTTCAACTTCATCAGCCCCGATGTCCGGTACATTGATTTCGATAGCCATTATTCTTTTACCTCTTACGCCAGACGCGGGTTAACTTTATCTGCATCGATGTTGAATTTGGTGATTGCGTCAGCAACCACTTTCTTATCGATTTCGCCACGTTTAGCCAGTTCGCCCAGGGCCGCTACAACCACGTAGGAAGCATCAACTTCGAAGTGGTGACGCAGGTTTTCACGGCTGTCAGAGCGACCGAAGCCGTCAGTACCCAGTACGCGGTAATCATCAGCCGGTACATAAGTACGAACCTGTTCGGCAAACAGTTTCATATAGTCAGTAGATGCTACTGCCGGTGCGTCGTTCATCACCTGAGCGATGTACGGAACGCGCGGCGTTTCCATCGGGTGCAGCATGTTCCAGCGCTCACAATCCTGACCATCACGCGCCAGTTCAGTGAAGGAGGTTACGCTGTACACGTCAGAACCAACACCGTAGTCGTTCGCCAGGATCTGGGCAGCTTCACGGACGTGACGCAGGATAGAACCGGAGCCCAGCAGCTGAACTTTACCTTTGCTACCTTCGAGGGTTTCGAGTTTGTAGATACCTTTACGGATACCTTCCTCGGCGCCTGCTGGCATTGCCGGCATGTGGTAGTTTTCGTTCAGGGTGGTGATGTAGTAGTAAACGTTCTCTTGTTTCTCACCGTACATACGCTCCAGACCATCGTGCATGATGACCGCAACTTCGTATGCGTAAGACGGATCGTAAGAGATACAGTTCGGGATAGTCAGAGACTGAATATGGCTGTGACCATCTTCGTGCTGCAGACCTTCGCCGTTCAGCGTAGTACGACCGGAAGTACCACCAATCAGGAAGCCGCGCGCCTGCTGGTCACCAGCCTGCCAGCACAGGTCGCCGATACGCTGGAACCCGAACATGGAGTAGTAGATGTAGAACGGGATCATCGGCAGATCGTTGGTGCTGTATGAGGTCGCAGCAGCCAACCAGGATGCGCCGGCACCCAGTTCGTTGATACCTTCCTGCAGGATCTGACCTTTCTCGTCTTCTTTATAGTAAGCAACCTGCTCACGGTCCTGCGGGGTGTACTGCTGACCGTTCGGGCTGTAGATACCGATCTGACGGAACAGACCTTCCATACCGAAAGTACGCGCTTCGTCAGCGATGATCGGAACTAGACGATCTTTGATCGACTTGTTCTTCAGCATCACGTTCAGGGCACGAACGAACGCGATAGTGGTGGAGATTTCTTTGTTCTGCTCTTCCAGCAGCGCACCGAAGTCTTCCAGAGCCGGCAGTTCAAGCTTCTCGCTGAAGTTCGGCTGACGAGCAGGCAGGTAGCCGTGCAGTTTCTGACGCTGAGCGTGCAGATAGGTGTGCTCTTCAGAACCTTCCGGGAAGGTGATGTAAGACAGGTTTTCAACCTGCTCATCGGTCACTGGAACGTTGAAACGGTCGCGGATATAACGCACGCCGTCCATGTTCATTTTCTTAACCTGGTGAGCGATGTTTTTACCTTCAGCAGTGTCACCCATGCCGTAACCTTTAATGGTATGGGCGAGGATTACAGTTGCTTTGCCTTTGGTTTCCTGCGCTTTTTTCAGTGCAGCGTAGACTTTCTTCGGATCGTGACCACCACGGTTCAGGGCCCAAATCTGCTCGTCAGTCCAGTCAGCAACCAGCGCTGCGGTTTCCGGGTATTTACCGAAGAAGTGCTCACGTACGTATGCGCCATCTTTGGATTTGAAGGTCTGGTAGTCGCCGTCAACGGTTTCGTTCATCAGCTGGATCAGTTTACCGCTGGTGTCTTTACGCAGCAGCTCATCCCAACGACCGCCCCACATGACTTTGATAACGTTCCAGCCAGCACCTGCAAAGATGCCTTCCAGTTCGTTAACAATCTTGCCGTTACCGGTGACCGGGCCGTCAAGACGCTGCAGGTTACAGTTGATAACAAAGACCAGGTTGTCCAGTTTTTCACGGGTCGCGATAGTGATCGCACCTTTAGATTCTGGCTCATCCATCTCGCCGTCGCCGAGGAAGGCGTAAACGGTTTGTTTAGAGGTATCTTTCAGGCCACGGTGTTCCAGATATTTCAGGAATTTAGCCTGGTAGATAGCACCGATTGGGCCCAGACCCATAGAGACGGTCGGGAACTGCCAGAATTCTGGCATCAGTTTCGGGTGCGGGTAGGAAGACAGGCCTTTGCCGTGAACTTCCTGCCGGAAGTTGTTCATCTGCTCTTCGGTCAGACGACCTTCCAGGAATGCGCGTGCGTAGATACCCGGAGAGATGTGCCCCTGGAAGTATACCAGGTCGCCGCCATCCTGCTCGTTGCGTGCACGGAAGAAGTGGTTGAAGCAAACATCATATACCGTTGCGGAGGACTGGAAGGATGCCATGTGGCCACCCAGCTCAAGGTCCTTTTTAGACGCGCGCAGTACGGTCATGATGGCGTTCCAGCGGATAGCAGAACGGATACGACGTTCCAGATCCAGATTACCCGGATATTCCGGTTCATCTTCAACGGCAATAGTGTTTACATAATTGCTGGCCCCTGCACCTGCCGCTACTTTCACGCCGCCTTTGCGCGCTTCTGAAAGCAGTTGGTCGATCAGATACTGAGCACGCTCAACACCTTCTTCACGGATGACCGATTCGATCGCCTGTAGCCAGTCGCGAGTTTCGATCGGATCCACGTCATTTGGGAAACGTTCTGACATGGGGGTATTCCTTATCTATCTAATACGTTGAGTTATCTGGAACCTGTCCCATTGTGTTCTCGCTCAAGAGCACAATAAGACAGGTTCTGCGTTTAGTTGCCGCGCATTTTATTAGCGCTTGATTTACAACATCTTCTGGTTAACGTTCTGCCAGAAAAATCACTAATTCTTTCGTTGCTCCAGACGGCGTAAGGCGCGTTCACGACGGCTTTCCTCACGGCTTCTGTCCAGTAAAATCTCTTCGATAAACGCCAGGTGACGGTGAGACGCTTCACGCGCCTCTTCAGGCTTCCCGGCGATGATTGCTTCAAAGATACGGGTACGATGACTGCTTACCAGCGGCAGCATCTCGCGACGCGCGTACAGCAATTCGAAGTTTTGACGAACATTCTGGGCCAGCATCGGCTCCATACACCTTAGCAGATGGAGCAGTACCACATTGTGTGCGGCTTCGGTGACAGCAATTTGATACTGGAGTACCGCATCGGATTCGCCGTCCAGATCGCCGGACTGTTGCGCAAGCTCGATCGCATGGTGGAGTTCACGGATACGCGTTTTGTCTTCATCCGTGCTGCGTAATGCAGCGTAATAGGCTGCAATACCTTCCAACGCATGGCGCGTCTCAAGCAGGTCAAACTGGGATTCAGGATGGTCAGAGAGCAGCTCTACCAGTGGGTCGCTAAAGCTCTGCCACAGGCTGCTCTGAACAAAAGTGCCACCGCCCTGACGACGAAGCAGTAACCCCTTCGCTTCAAGGCGTTGGATCGCCTCGCGCAAGGAGGGGCGGGAGACGTCAAACTGTTTTGCCAGCTCGCGTTCCGGTGGGAGTTTTTCTCCGGGGCGAAGTGTCCCCTCAAGAATTAAAAACTCCAGCTGCTGCTCAATCACATCGGAGAGTTTTGGTTGGCGGATTTTGCTGTAGGCCATGATTTCCTGTCTTAAGCCATTTGCCCGGAGTCAATTGGTCTTACCAATTTCATGTTCTTGACGCTAAAGTAACAAAGTATTCACCTTCTGTCCATACAGGTTTTGATTGAAATCAGTAAAGGGGGCATATTTTAACAACATTACAGAAATAACGTTTCAAACATGTAACTATGCACAAATGTTAAATTTACCCACCATGGGGTAGTTTTAACCGAATTGAAACGAAAAAATATATTATCTGAACCGATTCACCTACCTAATTATCGACTCGTAAAGCGAAATTTATGAATAAATATTCAAAATGGAAATTTTGAGGTAGATAAACTCGCATTTACAAATGGTTTCTTTTTATTCAACTCGTCAACACCCTCGCATAAAGCAGGTGCATTCGCGCTCGCATAACATTATTCTGATCAAGACAAAAGTATTAAGGCAACATTTCCTTATTGGCATCTGTAAACAAATTAATACAACAAACGGAATTGCAAACTTACACACGCATTGCTGCGTAGTTCAAAAAATAAGTACTCGAAATATGAAGAGTAAAACCACACACGAGGTTTAATGATGGAAAGTCAACCGCATGGCGATCAGCTCAAGCGCGGCCTTAAAAACCGCCATATACAGCTAATCGCGCTGGGTGGCGCGATTGGTACCGGGTTATTCCTTGGTAGCGCATCCGTTATCCAGTCTGCAGGACCGGGGATTATTCTCGGTTACGCTATTGCCGGCTTTATCGCCTTTTTGATCATGCGTCAGTTAGGTGAAATGGTGGTTGAAGAGCCGGTTGCAGGCTCCTTTAGCCACTTTGCCTATAAATACTGGGGCGGTTTCGCGGGTTTCTCTTCCGGCTGGAACTATTGGGTACTGTACGTTTTGGTTGCCATGGCAGAGCTGACTGCCGTAGGTAAATACATTCAGTTCTGGTATCCGGAGATCCCAACCTGGGTTTCTGCGGCTGCCTTCTTCGTGCTGATCAACGCCATCAACCTGACCAACGTGAAGGTGTTTGGCGAGATGGAGTTCTGGTTTGCCATTATTAAAGTCATTGCCGTAGTTGCGATGATCCTGTTCGGCGGCTGGTTGCTGTTTAGCGGTAACGGCGGCCCACAGGCCAGCGTCAGCAACTTGTGGAGCCAGGGGGGCTTCCTGCCACACGGCTTCACCGGTCTGGTGATGATGATGGCGATTATCATGTTCTCCTTTGGTGGGCTGGAACTGGTCGGCATCACCGCAGCAGAAGCCGATAACCCGGAGCAAAGCATTCCGAAAGCGACTAACCAGGTTATCTACCGTATCCTGATTTTCTATGTCGGTTCGCTGGCGGTTCTGCTTTCCCTGATGCCGTGGACACGCGTCACGGCTGATACCAGCCCGTTTGTCCTTATTTTCCACGAGCTGGGCGACACCTTTGTTGCCAATGCGCTGAACATCGTGGTGTTGACCGCCGCCCTTTCTGTCTATAACAGCTGTGTATACTGCAATAGCCGCATGCTGTTCGGTCTGGCGCAGCAGGGCAACGCGCCGAAAGCGCTGATGAACGTCGACAAGCGCGGCGTACCGGTGAACACCATTCTGGTCTCCGCGCTGGTAACGGCTCTATGTGTGTTGATCAACTATCTGGCGCCGGAATCCGCCTTTGGCCTGCTGATGGCATTGGTGGTTTCCGCCCTGGTGATCAACTGGGCGATGATCAGCCTGGCGCACATGAAGTTCCGCAAAGCCAAACAGCAGCAGGGCGTAACCACCCGCTTCCCGGCTCTGCTCTACCCGCTTGGTAACTGGGTGTGCCTGCTGTTCATGGCCGCAGTGCTGGTGATTATGCTGATGACGCCGGGCATGGCGATCTCGGTGTACTTAATCCCGGTATGGATTGGTATTCTTGGCATCGGCTATCTGTGCAAGCAGAAAACGGCCCGCGCGGTTAAAGCGCATTAAACTTCCCTCCCCCACCTGGACCGGGTGGGGGTTGTTACCTGCCTCACACTTTCCCATTCACGACTGTTTCGTCCATATCAGCGGCGTTATCCTGCAACGTAAAAACACCGGTACCAGACAATAATTCTCTCCATATCTCATTAATGGAGTGCAGTTGATGGAAACCAGTAAGCTCACGGTGAAAGAAAAGATCGGCTATGGAATGGGCGACGCCGGATGCAACATCATCTTTGGCGCCATCATGTTGTTTGTTAACTATTTTTACACAGATATTTTTGGTCTGGCGCCTGCCCTGGTCGGCGTATTACTGCTCTCAGTACGCGTTATAGATGCCGTTACCGACCCTATAATGGGCGCGATGGCCGACCGCACACGCAGTAAATATGGTCGATTTCGTCCATGGCTTTTGTGGATGGCTTTCCCTTACGCATTATTCAGCGTGCTTATGTTTACCACCCCTGAGTGGACGTATAACAGCAAAGTTATCTATGCCTTCGTCACCTACTTCCTGCTCTCTATTACCTATACGGCGATCAACATTCCCTACTGTTCGCTCGGCAGCGTTATCACCAACGATCCCAATGAACGCGTCGCCTGTCAGTCATATCGCTTTGTATTGGTAGGGATTGCAACCCTGCTACTCTCCCTCACCCTGCTGCCGATGGCTGACTGGTTTGGCGGGGAAGACAAAGCTAAAGGGTATCAGATGGCGATGGCGGTGCTCGCCTTCATCGGCATGTGCATGTTCTTGTTTTGCTTTGCATCAGTCCGTGAACGCGTTCGCCCCGCCGTGCAGACTAACGACGATTTAAAAGCCGACCTGAAAGATGTGTGGAAGAACGATCAGTGGGTAAAAATCCTGCTGTTAACCCTGTGCAACGTCTGCCCGGGCTTTATTCGCATGGCCGCCACCATGTACTACGTTACGTGGGTTATGCAACAAAGCACGCAGTTCGCCACGTTGTTTATCAGCCTCGGCGTCGTCGGCATGATGATCGGCAGCATGCTGGCGAAGGTATTAACCGATCGCTGGTGCAAACTGAAGGTGTTCTTCTGGACCAACATCATCCTGGCGATTTTCTCCGCTGCATTTTATTTCTTCGACCCGAAAGCCACCATGATGATCATGGTGCTCTACTTCCTGCTCAACATCCTGCATCAGATCCCTTCCCCGCTGCACTGGTCGTTGATGGCGGATGTCGATGACTACGGTGAGTGGAAAACCGGTAAGCGCATCACCGGGATCAGTTTCTCCGGTAACCTGTTCTTCCTCAAGCTGGGCCTGGCGATTGCCGGGGCGATGGTTGGCTTCCTGCTCTCCTGGTACGGCTACGACGCAGGGGCGAAAGCGCAAAGCGACTCTGCCATCAACGGTATTATGCTGCTGTTTACCATCATACCCGGCGTAGGGTACCTGATTACCGCAGGCGTGGTTCGCCTGCTAAAAGTTGACCGCGAGTTTATGCAGCAAATCCAGACCGATCTGGAAAAACGCCGTACCAACTACCGTGAACTGAATGAATACCACGATATAAAAACGACTGAACCCGTAAGGAAAGCCTAATGAATCAGTGGCCAAATCCCTTTATCGAACAACGCGCCGATCCGTTTATCTTACGCGACGGTAGCCACTACTATTTCATTGCGTCAGTGCCAGAATATGACCGGCTGGAGATCCGTCGGGCCGACTCTCTGGAGGGATTGCGCTCCGCCACTCCCGTTGTCGTCTGGCGTAAGCCGGAAAGTGGTCCTATGAGCCAGCTCATCTGGGCGCCGGAACTTCATCATCTGGCGGGCAAGTGGTACATCTATTTTGCCGCTACCCATACTCAGGCGCTTGATAAGCTGGGAATGTTCCAGCACCGCATGTTTGCTTTGGAGTGCGCAGACGCCGATCCGTTGACCGGCAAGTGGACAGAGAAAGGCCAGATTAAAACGCAGTTTGATACCTTCGCCCTGGATGCCACCACCTTTAATCATCAGGGGAAACAATGGTATCTATGGGCACAAAAATCACCCGATATCGCCGGAAATTCCAATATTTATCTCGCAGAGCTGGAAAACCCATGGACGATTAAAGGCGAGCCGGTCATGCTCAGCCATCCTGAGTATGACTGGGAATGCCGGGGTTTCTGGGTCAACGAAGGTCCGGCCGTCGTGGTGCATGGCGACAAGCTATTTATCAGCTATTCGGCCAGCGCCACCGATGAGAATTACTGTATGGGGTTGCTGTGGATTGACCTCAACGACGATCCGCTCACCCCGCAGAACTGGCATAAATCACCGCGCCCGGTCTTTACCACCAGCTATGAAAATCGTCAGTATGGACCGGGACACAACAGCTTTACGCAAACGCCGGAAGGTGAAGATGTACTGGTGTACCACGCGAGAAATTACACCGAAATTGAAGGCGATCCGTTGTACGATCCAAACCGCCATACGCGTCTGAAACTGGTACGCTGGGACGAAAACGGGATGCCTGATTTTGGCATCCCGCCTGCTGATACGATCTAAGCCGTTGCACTGCCCGGTGGAGCTAATGCTTACCGGGCCTACACGTTTTTCCACTGTAGGAAGCGTTAGCGCCATCCGGCAACAATCGCTAGATCAGCGTGCCGTAAATCGTCAACAGCGCAATAATCACCACCACCACAAACGAGGTCTTCTTCGCCATTGAAACAGCCGCTTTTGGCGTTTCGACTTTATCAGTATGCGGTTCACGCGCCAGAGAGAACTGCGCCAAACGAGTAAGCACCTGATATTGCGAAGTATGCAGATCCGCCAGTGAGGCAAACCAGGCCGGCAGCGCTTTCTCGCCGTGTCCCAGCAGCGCATAGACTACGCCAGCCAAACGAACCGGGATCCAGTCCAGCACATGCAGGATCGCATCAATACCCGATTGCAGACGCTGATGCGGCGTCTGATAGCGCGCCAGCCAGGACTGCCAGGCGCGTAAAAAGGCATAACCAACCAGCGTCACCGGTCCCCACGGACCACCAATGATCAACCAGAATAACGGCGCCAGATAAAAGCGGAAGTTGTTCCATAACAACGCGTTCTGCAGTTCACGCAGGAACTCACGCTCATCACAGTCCGGCGGAACACCATGGATAAGCGTCAGCTCGCTGGCCATCGCCTCACGAGCATGTACATCATCACGAGATGCCGCCTGTAAATAGGCGTGATAGTGGAGACGCGCCTTGCCTGCTCCAATGCACAGCAAGCCAATTAAGATCCACGCCACCAGTAACGGAACGTTAAACAGCAGCCCATGAACCGCGCGCAGCAGCAGGAATGTCAGCCCCATTGCAATCAGGGTCATGCCCACCGTACGCATCATCGAGAAGTGCTTAATTCGGCGGAAAAAAGCTTCCACCCGATGATCAAGCTGCCAGTGCTCACCCAGCTTAAACAGGCGTTCAACAATCAACACCATTAATGTTGTAAACAACGTCATGTCATCTCCTTGTGCGACGAGGGGGTGACCAGGGCGCGAAATTTTGCCCAGTCAAAAGACGGCCCGGGATCGGTCTTACGCTCGGGGGCAATGTTGCAGTGTCCAGTTATATTGCTGGCAATGGTCGGATAACGCGTAATCAGTGCATTCGTCACGGCGGCCAGTTGCTTATACTGTGCATCGGTATAGGCCAGCGTATCCGTTCCTTCCAGCTCGATACCAATTGAAAAATCATTACAGCGCTCACGCCCCTGATAATTTGACACGCCCGCATGCCAGGCTCGTTTATCAAAAGGGACGTACTGCACAATCTCACCATCACGGCGGATCAAACAATGGGCTGAGACGCGCAAATGGGCGATCTCAGCAAAAAAAGGATGGGCCTTGGGATCAATCGTGCCGGTAAACAACGCGTCTATCCACGGGCCGCCAAACTCGCCGGGCGGCAGGCTGATATTATGCACCACCAGCAGAGAAGGGGTTTCGTCATCCGGGCGGCAATCGTAATGAGGAGAGGGAACGCGTCGCGCCTCTGCCAGCCAGCCCTCGTCTAACAACATGCAGAATCTCCTTATTGGTGGTGCTCATATCAGGTTCAGGGTAGCATGTTTCCACCTTATGATTCGTTAGCAATTTGGAGTTTTATCATGCCGCCTCGCCGCTATAACCCTGACTACCGACGTGACGCGCTGTTGGAACGCATAAATCTGGATATCCCTGCCGCTGTAGCTCAGGCACTGCGCGAAGATTTAGGCGGAGAAGTTGATGCCAATAACGATATCACCGCACAGCTTTTACCCGAAGACATGCGCTCCCACGCCACCGTGATCACCCGAGAAAATGGCGTTTTTTGCGGGAAACGTTGGGTGGAAGAGGTCTTTATTCAATTGGCTGGCGATGATGTCAACATCACCTGGCATGTCGAGGATGGCGACAGCATTAAAGCTAATCAACCGCTGTTTGAGCTGGACGGACCTTCCCGCGTACTGCTGACCGGCGAACGTACCGCGCTTAATTTTGTGCAGACGCTTTCGGGTGTGGCGAGCGAGGTGCGTAAATACGTCGATCTGCTGGCAGGGACAAAAACCCAACTACTGGATACACGTAAAACGCTGCCAGGGCTGCGTACTGCCCTGAAATACGCCGTGTTATGCGGCGGCGGCGCAAATCATCGTCTGGGGCTTTCTGACGCCTTCCTGATTAAAGAAAACCATATTATTGCTTCTGGTTCGGTACGCCAGGCCGTTGAAAAAGCCTTCTGGTTGCATCCGGATGTACCCGTTGAAGTTGAAGTTGAAAGCCTGGAAGAACTGGACGACGCGCTGAAAGCCGGGGCGGACATCATCATGCTCGATAACTTCGAAACTGAGCAAATGCGCGAAGCGGTAAAACGCACCAACGGCCAGGCGCGTCTGGAAGTCTCGGGTAACGTCACCCATGAAACACTGCGAGAATTTGCCGAAACCGGTGTGGACTTTATCTCCGTTGGCGCACTGACCAAGCACGTCCGCGCGCTCGATCTCTCCATGCGTTTTCGTTAATTTCTAATAGCAAGGCCCGATGGCGCTTCGCTTATCGGGCATCCCCCCAGCCGGATAAGACATTTACGCCGTCATCCGGCAGTTTCTTCGAGCCCCTTCGCAAATACGTTGTCTGATGCTGTAATTTCGTAAAAATCCTCTGAACCCGCCTTCCCGTTCTGTTTTTTGTCTCTCGCCTAAGATCCGTTCGATTTGCCAAAGTAGCGCCAGCTAACTCCAGGAGCGAATCAACAATGGACAAACAACGAGGCTTCACGCTTATCGAACTAATGGTGGTCATTGGCATCATTGCCATTCTTAGCGCCATCGGTATTCCGGCTTATCAAAACTATCTACGCAAAGCCGCCCTGACAGACATGCTGCAAACCTTTGTCCCCTATCGCACCGCGGTCGAACTCTGTGCGCTGGAGCATGGTGGAACGGAGACTTGCGATGCCGGGACCAATGGCATCCCCTCCCCCACAACCACCCGTTATGTCTCAGGCATGAGTGTTGAAAAAGGCGTTGTCAGTCTCACAGGCCAGGAAAGCCTGAACGGGCTAAGCATCACGATGACGCCGGGTTGGGATAATGCCAACGGTATTACCGGCTGGAGCCGTAACTGCGCCATTCAAAATGACAGCGCACTGCAACAGGCTTGCGAAGACGTTTTCCGCTTCGATACCTACTAAGGAAAAGAGATGAATACCACGCAACTTACGGCGCTATGCCAACGTTATCAGGGAATATTACTCGATGCAGACAATGAAGTAGTACACATCGCCGTGGTGGATGCACCATCCCATGAGCTGCTGGATGCCCTGCATTTTGCCACCACCCGACGTATCGACATTGTTTGCTGGACGCGCCAGCAAATGGAAGGGCACACGCATACGCCACAGAAAATGTTACCGGTCGTAGTGTCTGAAAGCAGCGCTACCGCAGCCGGGGTGCTGAATCAGACGTTTCAATCCGCCCTGGCGCAACGGGCTTCTGATATTCACTTTGAACCCGCGGAACATCGCTATCGGATCAGATTACGCGTGGATGGCGTATTACATGCTTTGCCAGAAGTCCCAACTGAGATGGGCATCGCTATCACCGCGAGATTAAAAGTATTAGGCAGTCTGGATATCGCCGAGCACCGGCTGCCACAAGACGGACAATTTACCGTTGAGATTTCAGGGCAGCCCATTTCGTTTCGTATCTCCACCCTGCCCTGTCGCTGGGGTGAAAAGGTAGTGCTGCGGCTACTTCAACAGGTCGATCAGACGCTGGATATCACTACGCTGGGAATGCAGGACGAACAGCTGGCAGCATTTTCGCAAGCGTTGCAGCAGCCTCAAGGGCTGATTCTGGTTACCGGGCCTACCGGGAGCGGTAAAACGGTCACCCTGTACAGCGCGCTACAAACCCGAAATACATCAGATGTGAATCTTTGTAGCGTAGAGGACCCGGTAGAGATCCCGATCTCAGGCCTTAACCAGACACAAATTCACCCACGCGCAGGTCTTACTTTTCAGGGAGTATTGCGCGCGCTGCTGCGCCAGGATCCCGACATCATTATGGTCGGCGAAATCCGCGATGGCGAAACGGCTGAAATAGCGCTTAAGGCAGCACAAACCGGCCATCTGGTTCTGTCAACACTGCATACAAATTCCACCAGTGAAACCCTGGTGCGCCTGCAGCAAATGGGGGTTGCGCGTTGGATGATCGCCTCCGCGCTGACGCTCGTCATTGCCCAACGGCTGGTCAGAAAGCTATGCCCCCATTGCCGACAACGCCTGGAGACATCCATCACGCTCCCCAAAGCAATCTGGCCCATGCCACTGCCACGTTGGCATGCGCCTGGTTGCGAACATTGTTATCACGGGTTTTATGGCCGTACCGCATTGTTTGAAGTGCTGCCCGTTACTCCTGCATTACGCCAGAATATCGCCAGCGGCACATCCGTAGACGGGGTGGAGTCAGATGCTCTGCTATCAGGGAGTACGCTTTTCGGGAATGGCTGTCAGGCCGTCGAACAAGGCTTAACGACATATGAAGAACTGATTCGCGTACTGGGCGTACCGCATGTCAGCTAAACAGCTTTGGCGCTGGCAAGGCATTAACAACGAAGGTGAGCCGTCGGAAGGCGTATTATGGGCTGAAACCCGACTCTCGCTGATACGTGTTCTGGAGCAGCGGCATATGACGCCGTTACATATTAAACGTATGCGTGTCAAAAACTCGCACTGGAGCCGTGAAAGGAGCGCCGAAACCATCCATCAGTTGGCAACATTGCTGAAAGCAGGGCTAACACTCTCGACAGCGCTAACCCTGCTGGCTGAACAGCATCCCAGCAGCCAGTGGCAGGCGCTCCTGCGCACGCTGGCTCACGATATGGAGCAGGGCATTTCCCTCTCCACCTCACTCGCAACATGGCAACACGTTTTTCCGCCACTTTATCAGGCGATGATCCGTACCGGAGAGCTTACAGGTAAGCTGGATGATTGCTGTTTTGAACTCGCCAGACAGCAAAAAAACCAGCAGCAACTCGCTGATAAAGTTAAAAAAGCCCTGCGCTATCCGATTATCATCATCACGATGGCGGTAATGGTCGTATTTGCGATGCTGCAGTTTGTGCTCCCTGAGTTTGCCGCCATCTACCAAACGTTCAACACCCCACTACCGGCGCTCACTCGGGGGATTATTGCCATCGCCGACTATAGCAGCCAATGGGGGTGGCTGGCGGTAGCATTCACTATGCTCTCGGTTATGACATATCACGTGATCAAACAGAAACCGTATTGGCTCATTCTGAGTCAGAAATTGTTGCTTGGGCTCCCGGTGACAGGCGCGATGGTCAGAGGGCAAAAACTCACGCAGATCTTTACTGTTCTGGCGTTAACGCAAAACGCAGGCATTCCCTTTTTACAGGGTCTTGAGAGCGTAACTGAAACGCTTGCCAGCCCTTTCTGGTCTCAACGTTTAGCGCAGGTTCATCACGATATCAGCGCCGGGAAACCTGTCTGGTTGGCGCTGAAAAATTGCGGTGAATTCAGTCCATTATGTATACAGCTGGTAAGAACGGGGGAAGCATCAGGTTCGCTGGATGCAATGCTGCGTAATCTCGCCCACCATCACGGAGAGAAAACGCTGTCTCAGGCGGAAAATCTGGCTGCGCTACTTGAGCCCGCGTTACTGGTCATTACGGGTTTGATCATCGGTACGCTGGTTGTCGCGATGTATTTACCGATTTTCCATTTGGGAGATGCAATGAGCGGCGTGGGATAAAGCTGGCGCATTACCACACGCCAGCTTGATCATGTTACAGACTATTGAAAACGCGGTTTTCTTGTTCCTGTACACGAATAAACGTTGTACGTTTGGTCAGCTCTTTCAGACGAGATGCACCGACATAAGTACAGGCTGAACGCAGGCCGCCGAGGATATCGCGAGCGGTATTATCAACCGGACCACGCAGCGGCAGCTTAACGGTTTTACCTTCTGCGGCGCGGTACTGTGCAACACCACCTACGTGACGCGTCATGGCAGATTCAGAGCTCATACCGTAGAACAGCATGAATTTCTCACCGTTCTCTTCAACAATTTTGCCGCCACTTTCTTCATGACCGGCCAGCATCCCGCCGAGCATAACGAAGTCCGCACCGCCGCCGAACGCTTTTGCCACGTCACCCGGCATTGTGCAGCCACCGTCGCTGACAATCATACCGCCCAGACCGTGGGCTGCATCGGCACATTCAATCACTGCTGAAAGCTGCGGATAGCCAACGCCGGTTTTTACACGCGTGGTACATACAGAACCTGGCCCAATACCGACTTTGACAATGTCCGCACCGGAAAGCACCAGCTCTTCACACATTTCGCCGGTAACTACATTGCCCGCACAGATCGTTTTCGTCGGCCATGCTTCACGCGCTTTTGAGACAAACTGAACAAAATGCTCTGAGTAGCCATTTGCCACATCAATGCAGATAAAGTTCAGCGCCGGGTTGAGCGCCAGAATCTGTTTGGTTTTTTCGAAATCAGCGTCAGAGGTGCCGGTTGAAACCATCACATGCTTGAGCACATCGGTAGAAGTCTCTGCGATAAAAGCAGACCAGTCTTCAACAGAATAGTGTTTGTGCACAGCCGTCAGGATGTCGAAAGATGCCAGAGCCTTTGCCATGGCAAACGTCCCGACAGTGTCCATGTTCGCAGCGATAATCGGTACGCCGGACCAGGTCTGACCTGAATGCTTAAAGGTAAATTGACGTTCCAGCTCAACATCGGAACGGCTTTTGAGAGTAGAACGCTTAGGGCGGATAAGAACGTCTTTGAAACCTAACTTCAGATCTTCTTCGATACGCATGTGCGGATTCCTGGGGTTAATGGCGAAAAATCGAAACTCACAACTCCAGTGACGCTATCATACGCACTAATCAATGCCGCGCAAGACTGCGAAATTCTCTTTTTTTACGCTACAATCCCATAAATTTACCTGGCGAATAGTAGGTTAATCCTGCAGTAGCCTCGCCTTCACGCGCTTAACTTTTAACTGTTTGATAATCAAACTTAAACTCCAGGATCTGCATCTATGAGGTATACAGTAGCCTTAACCGGCGGCATTGGCAGTGGTAAAAGCACCGTTGCAAATGCGTTCGCTGACCTCGGAATAAACGTGATTGATGCAGATATCATTGCGCGTCAGGTGGTTGAACCAGGTAAGCCTGCCCTCATGGCGATTAAAGAACATTTTGGTTCCGACGTGATAGCCGCTGACGGGTCGCTACAGCGACGCATTTTACGCGAACGTATTTTTTCCAATCCTGAGGAAAAAAGCTGGCTAAATGCGCTGCTCCATCCGCTTATTCAGCAGGAAACACAGCGTCAGTTTGATCAAGCGACCTCGCCCTATCTGTTATGGGTTGTCCCATTGCTGGTAGAGAATTCGCTGTATAAAAAAGCCAACCGCGTGCTGGTGGTGGATGTCACCCCTGAGACCCAGCTCAGACGAACCATGCAGCGTGATGATGTGACGCGCGAGCATGTTGAACAAATTCTTGCTGCCCAGGCAACGCGTGAAGCGCGTCTGGCCGTGGCAGACGATGTTATTGATAATAATGGCGCACCGGAAGCCATCGCCTCGGATGTCGCCCGCCTGCACGCGCTCTATTTGCAATGCGCGTTGCAGTTTGTCTCACAGGAAAAACCGTAATGCACACCCAGGTCCTTTTTGAACACCCTCTCAATGAGAAGATGCGTACATGGCTGCGCATAGAGTTTTTGATCCAACAGCTCTCCGTTAATTTACCTATTGCAGACCATGCAGGGGCGCTGCATTTTTTCCGTAATATCGGCGACTTACTGGATGTCTTTGAACGCGGTGAAGTCCGAACCGAACTCCTGAAAGAACTTGAACGACAACAGCGTAAACTCCAGGCCTGGGTTGAAGTTCCCGGCGTCGATCAAAGCAGAATCGACGCATTGCGCCAACAGTTAAAAAGCGCGGGCAGCATTCTGATTTCGGCCCCACGCATTGGACAAACGCTGCGTGAAGATCGTCTGATTGGCCTCGTGCGTCAGCGTTTAAGCATTCCTGGCGGATGCTGCAGTTTCGATCTTCCCACCCTGCATATCTGGTTACATTTACCGCAGCCGCAACGCGACGCGCAGGTTGAAACCTGGCTTGCCAGCCTGAATCCGCTCAACCAGGCGTTGTCGCTGGTGCTGGATTTAATTCGTAACTCGGCGCCGTTTCGTAAACAAACCAGCCTGAATGGTTTTTACCAGGATAACGGCGAAGATGCCGATTTGCTGCGCTTGCAGCTGCCGCTGGATTCGCAGCTTTATCCGCAAATTTCTGGTCATAAGAGCCGTTTTGCCATTCGTTTTATGCCGCTGGATAGCGAGAATGGCCAGGTGCCTGAGCGTCTCGATTTTGATCTGGCGTGCTGTTAAGGAGTCAACATGTCTGAACAAACCATCGTCAACTGCCCAACCTGCGGCAAACCCGTGGTGTGGGCTGAAGTCAGTCCATTTCGCCCATTCTGCAGCAAACGCTGCCAGTTAATCGATCTGGGAGAGTGGGCCGCAGAAGAGAAACGTATCCCAAGCTCTGGCGATCTGTCGGAAAGCGACGACTGGAGTGAAGAGCAGAAATAACTCTGCCAAAACGGGAGAAGGCAACGCCGCATCCGGCGTTGTATGTTGTTTTGCCTGATGGCGCTGCGCTTATCAGGCCTACGAACGAAAACGTAGGGCGGGCAAGCGTAGCGCCCCCGCCATAATTGGCCGGATGTGGCATTGCCTTATCCGGCCTACGAACACCATTAGCCCGCAATTAGCTTTTCAATTACCGGCGCATTCGCGGGCGGGAAGTCCTCCACATTCAGAGCATCTTGCACAATCCACTGCGCCGGTTGTCCCTCTTTGCCCCACGGTTCGCCTTCCCAGCTCTCAACCAGCCAGAACCATAGCGTGATGTGCCGGTCCGGAAACTGATACTCCAGCTTTTCGAACAATGAATTCTGAGTCGGTGTGATCCCAACTTCTTCCTGTAGTTCGCGAATCAGCGCCTGCTCTGGCGTTTCACCCGCTTCAATTTTCCCGCCGGGGAATTCCAGCTTATTTGCCATATGGGCATCCGCCGCACGCTGGGTGATAAAAATTTCATTGTGCTGGTTACGAATAATCCCGACGGCGATCTGTAGTATTTTCATTTTCATCGTCCATAAAAAAGGCGCAGAAGTCTGCGCCTTTTCAATAAGTTATTTTCTTAGCTCAGACGACCATGACACTGTTTGTATTTCTTGCCGGAACCGCAAGGGCACGGATCGTTACGACCCACTTTACGATCGCCGGTTTGTGCTGCCAGCTCTTCTGCTGCGGCGGAATCGTCACCTTTATGGCTCAACTGCTGCATCTGCGCTAAACGCTCAGCTTCTTCACGACGCTGCTGCTCCATCGCTTCTACTTCTTCTGGCATACGTACCTGAACTTTGCTCAGGGTACTGATCACTTCATACTTCAGTGATTCCAGCATTGATGCAAACATAGAGAAGGATTCGCGCTTATATTCCTGCTTCGGATCTTTTTGCGCATAACCACGCAGATGGATACCCTGACGCAGGTAATCCATTGCCGCAAGGTGCTCTTTCCACAGCGAGTCGAGCGTTTGCAGCATCACGCCTTTTTCGAAGTGACGCATCATCTCTGCGCCCACAACTTCTTCTTTGCGCTGATAAACTTCCACCGCGTTTGCCAGAATACGTTCACGCAGCGTTTCTTCGTGCAGCTCAGGTTCTTTATCCAGCCACTCTGAAATCGGCATATCCAGATCGAAGTCGTTTTTCAGGCGCTCCTGCAGACCAGGAATATCCCACATTTCTTCCAGAGACTGCGGCGGAATATAGGCATCAATCGTCGCTTTGAAGACGTCTTCGCGGATACTGTTAATGGTTTCGCTAACGTCAGAGACGTCCAGCAGTTCGTTACGCTGGGTGTAGATTGCACGTCGCTGGTCGTTTGCAACGTCATCATATTCCAGCAGTTGCTTACGAATATCGAAGTTGCGGCTTTCCACTTTACGCTGCGCGTTTGCAATCGCTTTCGTCACCCACGGGTGTTCAATCGCTTCACCCGGCTTCATACCCAGTTTACGCATCATGCCGGACACGCGGTCAGAGGCAAAAATACGCATCAGCGCATCTTCCATCGACAGGTAGAAACGAGACGAACCCGCATCCCCCTGACGACCGGAACGGCCGCGCAGCTGGTTATCGATACGACGAGATTCATGGCGCTCAGTACCGATAATATGTAAACCACCGGCCGCTAACACCGCGTCATGACGAACCTGCCAGTCAGCTTTGATCTGGGCAATCTGTTCCGGAGTTGGGTCTTCCAGCTCGGCAACTTCCGCCTGCCAGCTACCACCCAACACGATATCGGTACCACGACCCGCCATGTTTGTCGCAATAGTTACGGCTGACGGATAACCCGCCTGAGCAACGATATCCGCTTCGCTGGCGTGGAACTTGGCGTTCAGTACGTTGTGCTTGATACCCGCTTTGGTCAGCTCGTTAGAGACCACTTCCGATTTTTCAATGGAGATAGTACCCACCAGCACCGGCTGGCCATTTGCGGTACGCTCTTTAATATCTTCAATAATCGCCTGAATTTTTTCCGCTTCGGTCATGTACACCAGATCCGGTAAATCCTTACGGATCATCGGACGGTTGGTCGGAACGACCACGGTATCCAGTTTGTAGATGGAGCTGAATTCAAACGCTTCAGTGTCTGCAGTACCGGTCATACCGGCCAGTTTTTCGTACAAACGGAAGTAGTTCTGGAAGGTAATGGATGCCAGCGTCTGGTTTTCGTTCTGGATCTCCACCCCTTCTTTCGCTTCAACAGCCTGGTGCAGGCCATCGGACCAGCGACGCCCCTGCATCGTACGACCAGTGTGTTCGTCGACGATGATAACTTCGCCATCTTTCACGATGTAGTCGACGTCACGGGTAAACAGCACGTGCGCGCGCAGTGCGGCAGTCACGTGGTGCATCAGCATAATGTTGCCCGGAGAGTACAGCGACTCGCCCTCATCCATAATGCCTTCGTTCACCAGCAGTTCTTCAATCAGCACCAGACCACGTTCGGTCAGGTTAACCTGGCGTGCCTTCTCATCTACGGAGAAGTGACCTTCGCCCTGGAAAGTGTCGGAATCTTCCTTCTCCTGACGGATCAGGTGCGGAATGATTTTGTTCACTTTTTTATACATTTCCGAGCTGTCTTCAGCCGGACCGGAAATGATCAGCGGCGTACGCGCTTCATCGATCAAGATGGAGTCGACTTCATCGACCAATGCATAGTGCAGTTTACGCTGAACGCGCTCTTCCGGGCTAAACGCCATGTTGTCACGCAGGTAGTCAAAGCCGTATTCGTTGTTGGTACCGTAAGTAATATCAGCGTTGTAGGCTTCACGCTTGGCTGGTGCTGGCAGGCCAGACATGTTGATACCCACGGTCATGCCGAGGAATTCAAACAGTGGGCGGTTATTTTCAGCGTCACGCTGAGCCAGGTAGTCGTTCACGGTAACCACGTGTACGCCTTTGCCACTTAACGCGTTCAGGTACGCCGGCAGCGTTGCGGTCAGGGTTTTACCTTCACCGGTACGCATTTCCGCGATGCAGCGGTCGTTCAGGACCATACCGCCCAGCAGCTGAACATCGAAGTGGCGCATGCCGAACACACGCTTACTCGCTTCGCGGACCACCGCGAACGCTTCCGGGATCAGGCTCTCAACGCTGGCGCCTTTTTCCAGACGGGCACGGAATTCAGCGGTCTTCGCTTTCAGCTCATCATCGGAGAGTTTTTCCATCTCCGGTTCCATTGCGTTGATGACATTGACCACTTTACGCATACGACGCAGCGTACGTTCGTTACGGCTACCGAATACTTTTGTTAATAATTTGATTAGCATAATAAAATCTCAAACGCCCCGCAGTGCGGAGTCAAAAATTATAAGTTGGAAGGTTCTTTTTTAGCTGAGGCGTTGAGGGCCAGCGCGGATACCCTGCAGCTGGCTGATCCAGACCGGAACGCTAAACGCGGCCTGAGAGGTAAAGTGTGCGTATGTCACGCGACTTACTGTCGCGGGCGGAGTGCCTTCTTGCGTCAGCATCGCGCTGAGCGTATTCAATAACGCAAGATGGTGCGCCTGGATTGGCAACGGCTCTTCGGCAACGGGCAGCGCCTGAGGAGCCATAGCAAAAGAAAGATGGCGAATAACCGTACGAATAGCATGCTGATGCCAGTAGTCGACGGTAAAATTCGGGCGGCGATTGGTCGCTTCCAGCAAAGCAAGCTGGTTAAAGTTAACTTTAGCGCCTTGATCGTGATTGCTGGCGGTCGCCTTCGCGGGGGTATTAGGTTCAGCAGCATTACCGAGCGCGGGCAGGCCAAAACTAGCCGCGACCATCCCCAACAGGAGATGCGGCCAGAAGTACCGTCTGCCTAACTGTCGCCAGCGCGTCAGTATTCCACTCACGTTATTGCCACCTGATATACCCTGCGTTTGGGGTTACATATGCAAAACCATTTTTTGCGCACAAATATTACCATTAATGCGTTCGCACCACAGCAGTAATGACGCAAGTCGCGGGTAAATATGCTTAAGAAAGCAGCGATCGAACGCTATTTTACTCGGCCGGTGGGGAGAAAGTCGCTTCAGGGAAGGTGGTTTGCAATCGGAAAATAAAAAACGACTGGTTCACCTGGCCGGAGAGAGTGCCAGATTAACCAGTCGAATTTATGCGACAACGTATATCGTTATGCCAGTACGGTCGAAGGTGCTTTGAACGCCAACGGCAGTTCTGCATCGTCCTGGAAGGTCACATATTCCCAGGCTTCCTGTTTCGCCAGGACCGCCTGCAACAGTTTGTTATTCAATGCATGACCGGATTTATACGCGGTGAATGCACCAATAATGTTGTGACCACACATGAACAAGTCACCAATTGCGTCGAGCATTTTGTGACGAACGAATTCGTCTTCAAAACGCAGGCCGTCTTCGTTCAATACGCGATAATCGTCAACAACGATGGCACAATCGAAGCTGCCGCCCAGGCACAGGCCGCGGGACTGCAGATATTCGATATCACGCATGAAGCCGAAAGTACGCGCGCGGCTGATCTGGCGCATGAACGCATCCGCAGAGAAGTTCATCGCGTAGCGCTGCGTGCTGGAGTCGATTGCCGGATGGTTAAAGTCGATGGTGAAATCCAACGTGAAACCATTATACGGCTTAAACTCAGCCCACTTATCGCCATCTTCGACACGAACGGTCTCTTTGATGCGAACAAATTTTTTGGCGCTGCTCAGTTCTTCAATACCCGCATCAAGCAGCAGATAAACGAACGGAGCGGCACTGCCATCCATGATCGGGATTTCCGGGGCGTTAACTTCAATAACGATGTTATCGATACCTAAGCCCGCCAGAGCAGCGTTAAGGTGCTCAACGGTTGAAATCCGTACATCATGCTCATTGACCAGACACGTACAGAGCATGGTATCACGCACAGATTTGGCATCGGCCGGGAAATCTACCGGAGGATTCAAGTCGGTGCGACGATAGATGACCCCGGTGTTGGCCGGCGCAGGGCGTAATGTCAGGGTGACTTTTTTGCCGGTATGCAAACCGACGCCAGTCGCCTGAACGATACGTTTAAGAGTCCTTTGTTTGATCATCGTATAATCTCGCCAAATTACCTATCCAACCGAAGTGTACTATACATTCGGTGGGCCAGTTTAGCACAAAGAGCCACAATTCCCAAATTCCAGCTAATTCTTAATCAGCTTGCTTACGCAGGAACGCAGGGATATCCAGATAATCCGGCTCTTTAGTGGTTTGCGGCGTATTGTCGTTCACCACTTTCGCAACCGGTTTTTGCTCTTGCGTCAACGGCGCCATACCGTGTTGCTGGTAACGATCCATTACCGGTTGCTGAACCTGCTTGTTGGTTACCAGAGTGATTTCAGGACGCTTGTCCATACCAATTCCAGTGGCAACAACGGTCACGCGCAGTTCGTCGTTCATATCCGGGTCCAGAGAGGTACCGATAACCACGGTCGCGTTATCCGATGCAAAGGCACGGATGGTGTTACCGACGGTTTCGAACTCATCCAGACGCAGGTCGAAGCCCGCAGTAATGTTGACCAACACGCCGCGCGCGCCGGACAGATCGATATCTTCCAGCAGCGGGGAAGAGATTGCCATTTCAGCCGCTTCTTCCGCACGGTCTTCACCGCTTGCCACGCCGGAGCCCATCATCGCGTAGCCCATTTCGGACATCACGGTGCGCACGTCTGCAAAGTCGACGTTCATCAGGCCCGGACGCGTAATCAGTTCAGCGATACCCTGGACTGCGCCTTTCAGCACATCGTTCGCTGCGCCAAACGCATCCAGCAGGGAGATACCACGGCCCAGCACTTTCAGCAGTTTGTCGTTCGGGATAGTGATCAGAGAGTCCACGTGTTTGGACAGCTCGGTGATACCCTGCTCAGCGAATGCCATACGCTTCTTGCCTTCAAAGTTGAAAGGCTTAGTCACGACAGCAACAGTCAGGATACCTAAATCTTTTGCTACTTCAGCAACCACTGGCGCTGCACCGGTTCCGGTACCGCCGCCCATACCTGCTGCAATAAACACCATGTCTGCGCCGTCAAGCGCTGCACGCAGAGCTTCACGATCTTCGTCTGCCGCATTACGACCGACTTCCGGGTTTGCACCCGCGCCCAGACCTTTGGTGATGCCGCTACCAATCTGAATGGTCTGTCCAACCGCCGTTTTACGCAACGCCTGAGCGTCGGTATTCACCGCGAAGAATTCAACACCTTCGATGCGCTCGCGCACCATGTGTTCAACGGCATTACCGCCGCCGCCGCCGACGCCGATGACTTTAATCACCGCGTCATTGGTTAGTTCCATAGGTTCAAACATAGTTTCTCTCTCCGTTGTGCCTGTCGCCTGAGACCTTTAATGTGCGTCGGTCTCTTTAAAAATTAAAACTCTTTTCGCAGCCAGCTATTGAGTCGTTTAATCCACGAGCCAACTGACGCCGTTACGCGTTTTTCAACTTCAGCCTCACCACTTAAATGGGATTCTTTCCCGTAGTGAAGCAGCCCCACCGCCGTGGAATAGTACGGCTCCTGGGCATAATCCGTCAGACCGGTAATATTCAGCGGTGCGCCAATACGGACTTGCGTATGGAACACGCGCTGTGCGCAGGCCGCAAGACCTTCAATTTGCGCTGCGCCGCCGGTTAACACAATCCCCGCCGCCAGATGATGTTTCACACCCTGCTGGCGAAGCTGTTCTTGTAATTGCAAAATTTCTTCGTTGACCAGGTTGAGCAGCTCGGTATAACGCGGCTCAATGACCTCTGCCAAAGTCTGACGCTGCAGGCTACGTGGCGGACGGCCGCCCACGCTTGGCACCTCAACGCTCTCGTCTTTACCGACGATGGAGCCCAGCGCGCAGCCATGACGAACTTTGATGGCTTCGGCATCGCTCGGCGGCGTACCGAAGGCATACGCGATATCGCTGGTCACCACATTCCCTGCATAAGGGATCACTTTGGTATGGCGCAACGCCCCGCCAGTATAAACGGCGATGTCCATTGTACCACCACCAATATCTACCACGCAGACACCCAGTTCACGTTCATCTTCCGTCAACACGGAATAACTGGCTGCCAGTCCGGCGAAAATCAGTTGGTCAACTTTCAGACCACAACGTTCAACGGCTTTGACAATATTCTTCGCCATGTCGTTATGGCAGGTAATAAGATGCACTTTTGCCTGCATGCGTACGCCGGAAAGACCGACCGGATTTTTAATACCTTCCTGGTAGTCAATGGCGTATTCCTGCGGAATAACGTGCAGAACACGATGTTCATCGCGCACGCGTACGGATTTTGCCGTATGTACGACGTTTTCCACATCTTCCTGTGTCACTTCCTCTTCGGAAATGGGCACCATACCAATTTCATTCTGACAGCTAATATGTTTGCCGGAAAGCGCCAGATATACCGAGGATATCTGGCAATCTGCCATCAGCTCAGCCTGGTCAATGGCGCGCTGTACGCATTTCACCACTGACTCAAGGTCATTCACCCCGCCTTTATCCATACCTCGCGATGGGCAACTGCCCACGCCAATGATATTGACCATACCGTCGGGCAGAACTTCCCCTACTAAAGCGGCTACCTTCGCGGTGCCAATCTCCAGTCCAACTACCAGTTTTCTGTCCGTCGCCTTGATCATTGTTGTTCTGCCTGTGCCTGATTCTGTTGCTGATTAGATTCCTCAGGAGGCAAGGGAACCCAGCCTACTGCCGCTCCTGAGTCATAACGCAAATCAACGTAGCTAATCCGTTTGCCATCGGTTTGCGCCTGCTGCTGTAAAACCGGGTAGAGTTCCACAAAGCGAGCCAAACGTTTTATCGTATCGCCCCTGCCCAGATTGAGCTTAATATCGTTATTCAGCGTCAACTGCCAGGAACGACGCGCGGTCATCGCCGCTTCCTTCAGGGTGAATCTATCCTTAGCCAGCACCTGCCCCATATCGCGGAACCCTTGCAGCACTTCACTTGCGCTGCCTTCCGGTCCGTACAACATGGGTAATACCTGCTTATTGGCCCGACCGGTTGGGACGCTGAACGTATTGCCTTCGGCATCCACCATGTGCTGGTCATTCCAACGCGCAATTGGCACATATTCAACCAGATGAATCTTCAATTCATCAGGCCATTGCTTTCTGACGCTCGCCTGTTTAATCCACGGGAGGCGTTCAATCTGACTCTGGATGATGTTTACATCCTGCGTCATAAAGGTTCCCGGCGCGCCCAGCGCCAGAATGGACTGACGGATATCATCATTGCGCGTGTAATGCCGTTCGCCGGTTAACACCAGTTTTGACAACGGCAAACGCTGCGCATCTTCCATCCATCCCAACACTACCCAGCCGCTGACAAACACGGTGCACAGCACTGTCAGCAGGAACAGTATTCCTGCAAGACGCGTTCCATTATTGCGGCGTGAGGAGTTTACTTCTTCTTCATCACCGTTTCGCGTGTTCAGCGCAGCCTGCGACATATCAGTCCGCCAACTCCAGAATTCTTACCACCAACTGCGAGAAGCTCAGACCCGCCTGACGCGCCGCCATCGGCACCAGGCTGTGGCTGGTCATACCCGGAGAGGTATTGGCTTCCAGCAGATAAAACTGGCCATCGCTGTCCAGCATGACGTCAATGCGCCCCCAACCTTTACAGCCCAGGGCGGTCCACGCTTTCAGGACTAAATCCTGTAATCTGGCCTCTTGCTCGACTTCCAGACCTGCAGGGCAGAAATATTGTGTCTCATCAGAGAGATACTTCGCCTCATAATCATAGAAGGTTCCCGCGGGTTGGATACGTATTGACGGTAAAATTTCTTCGCCGAGTATCGCAACGGTAAATTCCGGGCCACTGAGCCATTTTTCAATCAGTACTTCTTCATCATGCTGAAAAGCCAATGCTAATGCACCCTGCAAAGCATTTTCTTCTTCAACTTTTGACATCCCTACGCTGGAGCCTTCACGGCTTGGCTTCACAATCAGCGGCAAACCTAACGCAGAGATTTTTGCAACTATCTCATTGCTAAGACCTTTTTCGAACTCAGCGCAGGTCAACGCAACCCATGGCGCGACGGGTAAACCTGCGCCCTGCCACAGCAGCTTGCTACGCAGTTTGTCCATTGAGATCGCGGAAGCCATGACGCCGCTGCCGGTATACGGCAGACCGATCTGCTCCAGCATGCCCTGCAGCGTACCATCTTCACCACCACGTCCATGCAGCGCAATAAACACCTTCTGAAAACCCATTGATTTCAGAAGAGTGACATCAACCTCTTTCGGGTCAACCGGATGGGCATCGACACCACCTTCGCGTAACCCTGCCAATACGGCCGCGCCGGAATTCAGCGACACTTCTCGCTCTGCGGAGGTACCTCCTGACAGGACCGCGATTTTATCAGCCATGTTGTTCTTCCTCCGGATTTTGCGGCTTCAGTTTGATTTCAGCTAAGGAACGCGCAATTTTGCCGATATTTCCAGCGCCTTGCACCAAAATCAGATCGTTGCCGGTTAATACCGGTGCCAACATTTCTGCCACCAGGGCCGGATCGGATACCAGAATAGGATCGATCTTACCGCGACCACGAATAGTACGGCACAGCGAGCGGCTGTCAGCGCCCGGAATGGCGGCTTCGCCCGCGGCGTATACATCCAGCATCAACAGCGTATCAACCTGAGTCAGCACGTTGGCAAAGTCGTCATACAAATCGCGAGTGCGCGTATACCGATGCGGCTGGAACAGCATCACCAGATTTTTGTCCGGCCAGCCTGCGCGTGCAGCTTTAATTGTGGCGTCCACTTCCGTTGGGTGATGGCCGTAATCATCAACCAGCATCGCGGTCCCGGCTTTACCGTTAACCGGCTCAAGTGGGAATTCGCCGAGGAAGTCAAAACGACGTCCGGTACCCTGGAAACTTTCCAGCGCGCGCAGGATCGCGTCGTCTTCAATACCTTCTTCCGTTGCGACAGCCACCGCAGCCGCGGCGTTCAGCGCATTGTGGCGGCCCGGCGCGTTTAACGTCACGCGTAGATCGGCCATCCCCTGACGCACCAGCGTGAAGTGCCCCTGCGGGCCGATCTGCTGGTAATCCTCAACGCGCACATCGGCATCATCACTGAAACCATAGGTTGTGGTTTGACGGCCAACTCGCGGTAACAGTTCGCGGATCACCGGATCGTCAACGCACATCACCGCACGACCATAAAACGGCAAGTTATGCAGGAAATTAATAAACGTCTGCTTTAAATTTTCGAAGTCGCCATGGTAGGTATCCATATGGTCGGCTTCGATATTGGTGACAACCGCCACCATCGGCTGCAAATGCAGGAACGACGCGTCGCTCTCGTCCGCTTCGGCAATCAAATAACGGCTATGACCCAGGCGCGCATGGACGCCAGCAGCCTTCACCAGACCACCGTTAACAAAAGTCGGATCCAGCCCCGCTTCCGCGTAAATACTGGAGACCATCGCTGTGGTCGTGGTTTTACCGTGCGTCCCGGCAATGGCGATGCCGTGACGAAAACGCATTAACTCCGCCAGCATCTCAGCACGGCGGATCACTGGAATACGCGCTTCATGCGCCGCAACAATTTCCGGGTTATCCGCAGAAATAGCGCTGGAGACCACCACCACGCTCGCATCGCGCACGTTTTCAGGGCGATGGTTGAAGAAAATCGTGGCGCCGAGATTCGTCAACTGCTGCGTCACCGGATTTGGCGCTAAGTCAGAACCGCTGATCTGATAACCTTCATTGGCCAAAACTTCGGCAATACCGCCCATACCAGCACCACCGATGCCGACAAAGTGAATGTGCCGAACGCGACGCATTTCGGGCACGATGGAACGCAGTTTTGCCAGTTGTTGTGTATTCATTCTTTAGCCATTAACTTCTTAGTTCATGCGATGCAAAAGGCATCACCACAATTACGCCCGGGCAGCCCGGCTCACTTCATTTGCAACGCGTTCGGTGGCATCCGGTATGGATGCGGCGCGCGCACGTTCTGCCATGGTTAATAAAGTTTCTCGCGACCACCCGGCAAGGGTGCTGGCGACGGCGTCCACAGTAAACTGTGGTTGCTCTAAAATTTTGGCGGCGCCCGCTTTTTCCAGCGGCAACGCATTCCAGTACTGCTGTCTGTCTTTGTGCTGGAACGGCACAAACAGCGCAGGCAAGCCTGCGGCGGCAATCTCACTCACCGTCAGCGCGCCGGAACGGCACACGACAACATCCGCCCACGCATAAGCGGCGGCCATATCATCAATAAACTCAGTGACCTTATGCTGCGGTTGTCCCGCCTCGGCATAAGCGTGTTCAACGGTCTGCTGCGCGCCCTTACCGCTCTGGTGCCAGATAGTCACCGCCTCGCCAAGCTTTGCGGCAACCTGCGGCATCGTCTGGTTGAGGACGCGTGCGCCCTGAGAACCACCAACCACCAGCACACGAACCGGGCCTTCACGTCCAGCCAGACGCGCTTCGGGTAATGGCAGTGCCAGCACGTCCGTGCGTACTGGGTTCCCGACCACGTCCGCATTCGGGAAAGCGCCAGGGAAAGCCTGCATAACCTTCGTTGCAATCTTTGCCAGCCATTTATTGGTTAATCCCGCAATGCCGTTCTGTTCATGCAGTACGACCGGAATACCTAATGACCATGCAGCTAAACCGCCAGGACCTGACACGTAGCCGCCCATACCGAGCACCACATCAGGCTTGAATTGCTTCATGATGGCGCGCGCCTGACGCCAGGCGTTAAAAATACGCACGGGTGCGGCAAGTAGTGCGTTAACGCCTTTGCCACGCAGACCGGAGATGCGAATAAAGTCAATTTCAATGCCATGCTTCGGCACTAAGTCCGCTTCCATACGATCGGCGGTGCCCAGCCAACGAACCTGCCAGCCCTGGGCCATTAAATGGTGCGCGACCGCCAGCCCCGGGAACACATGCCCGCCGGTACCGCCTGCCATCACCATTAACCGCTTCGGTTGACCACTCATCGTGCACCTCGTGTAAACGCCTGGGCTTTTTCCAGACGCGTTTCATAATCTATACGTAACAAAAACATGATGGCCGTCGACATTATCAACAAACTGGAACCACCATAGCTGATTAACGGCAGCGTCAGACCTTTGGTTGGCAGCATACCTGCCGCCGCGCCGACGTTTACCAGCGCCTGGAAGCTAAACCAGATCCCGATGGAGCAGGCTAAAAAGCCTGAAAAACGGTGGTCAATTTCCAGCGCTTTACGGCCAATCGACATCGCGCGAAAAGCGACGAAGAATACCATTAAAAGTGCCAATACCACACCGATATAACCCAGCTCTTCCCCAATGATGGCGAAGATGAAGTCGGTGTGCGCTTCCGGCAAATACTCCAGCTTTTGGACTGAGTTGCCTAACCCCTGCCCCCAAACCTCACCGCGGCCAAAAGCCATTAGCGATTGCGTCAGCTGGTATCCGCTGCCGAACGGATCTTCCCATGGATTCCAGAAAGAAGTTACGCGGCGAATACGATACGGTTCGGCAAGGATCAGCAGCACGACCGCCGATATCCCCATGCCGATAATCGCAATGAACTGCCATAATTTAGCGCCGGCAAGAAACAGCATCGCCAGCGTGGTGACAAACAGCACCACCACCGTACCGAGGTCAGGCTGCGCCAGCAGCAGCACGGCCAGTACCAGGATCACGCCCATCGGTTTCAGGAAGCCGCGCAGGTTGTTTCGAACTTCATCCACCTTGCGTACCAGGTAGTTGGCGAGATAACAGAACAGCGACAGCTTGGTAAATTCCGCAGGCTGAATACGCAGCGGCCCCAGAGCAATCCAGCGCGATGCCCCGTTAACGGAGCTCCCCACCACCAGCACGATCAGCAGCATGATGATCGAGGCGATGAGCATCGTGGTGCTGTACTTCTGCCAGAACTCCATCGGCAAACGCAGCGTGACCATCGCCAAACAGAACGCCAGGAAGATGTACAGCGCGTCGCGTTTGGCAAACAGGAAGGGGTCGCCCGCCAGACGTTGTCCTACCGGCATCGATGCCGATGTCACCATGATGAAACCAATTGCCGCCAGACCAAAGGTCAGCCACAGCAGCATGCGGTCATACATGATCAGGCTGTCCGCGTCTTTATCGCGCGAAGCCATCACCCAGCCTTTAAGTGCCGCAAAGATCCACGCCAGGACACCCAGTCCCGGTAAGCGCGGCATTCTCAGACGAGGGAGAGATAAACGCATCAACCCAACTCCTTCGCCAGGCGCGTAAAGACGTCACCGCGTTGCTCAAAATTCTTGAACTGATCGAGGCTGGCACAGGCGGGCGACAGCAGCACCATATCACCGGGCTTCACGCGCGGCGCGAGCAGACGCATTGCCTGCTCCATGGTTTCAGTTTGTTCCGCAACCTCAGGTCGCAGCGCGGCAAGCTGCGCGCCATCGCGGCCAAAGCAGTACAGACGAATGTTGTCGCCGTTCAGATAACGTTGCAGCGGCATAAAGTCAGCGGATTTCCCGTCGCCGCCCAACAACAGGTGCAGCGTACCGTCAACGTGCAGGCCATTCAGCGCCGCTTCGGTACTGCCGACATTGGTCGCTTTTGAATCGTTGATCCAACGCACACCGTTATGATTCAGTACCAACTGGAAACGATGCGCCAGTCCGGTAAAGGTGGTCAGCGCTTTCAGGCTTGACGCCCGCGGCAGACCCGCAGCATCAGCCAGCGCCAGCGCTGCCAGAGCGTTGGTATAGTTATGCTGGCCGGTAAGCGTCATCTCTTTCACGTTGAGAACTTTTTCACCCTTCACCCGCAGCCAGGTTTCGCCCTGCTGACGATTAAGATGATAATCCCCCATGTTGACGCCAAAGCTCACGCAACGCTCATCGGCACCACGAACCGGCATGGTCAGCGCATCATCCGCATTGACCACGCAGACTTTCGCATTCTCATAAATGCGCAGTTTGGCCGCACGATACTGCTGCAAGCCAAACGGATACCTGTCCATATGATCTTCGGTGACGTTCAAAATAGTGGCGGCTACGGCCTGTAAGCTGGAGGTTGTTTCCAGTTGGAAGCTCGACAGTTCCAGAACATACAGCTCACGCTCATCATCCAGCAGCATCAGCGCGGGCAGGCCAATGTTACCGCCCACCCCCACGTTCACACCGGCCGCTTTCGCCATTTCGCCAACCAACGTCGTAACGGTGCTTTTACCGTTAGAACCGGTGATCGCAACGATCGGCGCCTGCGCTTCGCGACAGAACAGCTCGATGTCACCGACAATTTCAATCCCCGCATCGGCGGCAGCGCTCAGCGAAGGGTGCGCCAGGGCAATACCAGGGCTGGCGACGATAAGATCGGCGTCCAGCAGCCAGTCATCATTCAGACTGCCAACATGACGCTCAACCGCTTCCGGTAATTTATCCAGGCCCGGCGGCGTCGCGCGGGTATCCATCACGCGCGGCGTTACGCCACGCGCCAGGAAGAAATCCACGCAGGACAGCCCGGTCAAACCCAGACCGATAATGACGACTTTTTTACCCTGGTAATCAGCCATGATTAACGTACCTTCAGCGTTGCCAGGCCAATCAGCACCAGCATCAGCGAAATAATCCAGAAGCGCACAATCACGCGCGGTTCCGGCCAGCCTTTCAGTTCATAGTGATGGTGGATCGGCGCCATACGGAAGATGCGCTGTCCGCGCAGCTTAAAGGAGCCAACCTGCAGAATGACCGACAGGGTTTCTACGACAAATACGCCGCCCATGATCACCAGCAGGAATTCCTGACGCAGCAGCACAGCAATAATGCCCAGCGCGCCGCCCAGCGCCAACGATCCGACGTCTCCCATGAAGACCTGCGCCGGATAGGTGTTAAACCACAGGAAGCCTAACCCTGCACCGACAATCGCCGTACAGACGATCACCAGTTCACCGGCATGGCGTAAATACGGAATGTGCAGATAGTTGGCAAAGTTCATGTTACCGGTCGCCCATGCCACCAGCGCAAAACCCGCAGCCACGAACACGGTCGGCATAATCGCCAGACCATCCAGACCATCGGTGAGGTTGACCGCGTTACCAGTACCCACAATCACAAAGTACGCCAGCAGGACGTAGAACAGTCCCAATTGCGGCAACACGTCTTTGAAGAACGGCACGACCAGTTCCGTCGCCGGGGTATCTTTGCCCGCGAGATACAGCGCAAAGGCTACGCCCAGAGCAATCACCGACATCCAGAAATATTTCCAGCGCGCAATCAGGCCTTTGGTGTCTTTGCGTACCACTTTGCGGTAGTCATCGACAAAACCGATGATGCCGTAACCGACCAATACCACCAGCACGCACCAAACGTACGGGTTCGACGGGTATGCCCACAGCAGCACGGAGATAACAATCGCGGTGAGGATCATAATCCCGCCCATGGTCGGCGTACCGCGTTTACTGAAGTGTGATTCCGGACCGTCGTTACGTACGACCTGTCCAAAGGACATTTTTTGCAGGCGGGCGATCATGCGCGGGCCCATCCACAAAGAGATGAACAGCGCGGTCAGCAGGCTGACGATGGCGCGAAACGTCAGATAGGAAAAGACGTTAAAGCCGGAATAATATTTGACCAAATGTTCGGCCAGCCAAACTAACATGTCCCATTCTCCTGTAATGCGCGTACTACCTCTTCCATGGCGGCACTACGTGAACCCTTCACTAAAATCGTCATGATCTGATGTTCTGCAATCAGCGCCTTGAGATGCGCGACCAGCGCGGTTTTATCCGCAAAATGCTCGCCCACGCCACTGGCGCCGCTAATTGCCTGACTCAGTTTCCCTGTACTCAGTACACGGTCGATGCCCGCGGTTTTCGCAGCAACACCTACCTGTACGTGACATGCTTCGCTTTCCGCGCCAAGCTCTGCCATATCGCCCACCACCAGCACGCGGTAGCCCGGCATTTCGGACAGCACCTGTACCGCTGCGGTCATCGAACCAACGTTAGCGTTGTAGGAGTCGTCCAACAGCAGCTGATTTTCTGCGAGTTGAATCGGGAACAGACGCCCCGGTACCGCTTGCAGATCCTTCAGGCCCGCTTTGATCGCCTCAGGCGTCGCGCCTACCGCCATAGAGAGCGCAGCCGCCGCCAGGGCGTTAGCTATGTTGTGACGACCCGGCAACGGCAGCAGAACATCAATGCTTCCGGTTGGCGTGCGCAGCGAAAACTCCGTACCGTGCGAGGTCACGTGAACGTCAGCCGCCGAAAAATCGCTGTTGGCCGCATTCGGGGAGAAGCGCCAGACTTTGCGATCGCCAATGATGCTCTGCCAGTTCAGCCAGTCGTTGTTATCAGCGTTCATGATGGCGATGCCATTCGCTGACAGACCGCCAAAAATCTCACCTTTAGCCTTCGCAACGCCCGCCAGAGAGCCGAAACCCTCCAGATGCGCAGCAGCAAGATTGTTCACCAGCGCCGCTTCCGGACGCGTCAGGCCAACGGTCCAGGCGATTTCGCCCTGATGATTGGCGCCGAGCTCAATCACGGCATAGTCGTAATCGTTGTTTAAGCGCAGCAACGTCATCGGTACACCGATGTCGTTGTTCAGATTGCCCGCGGTGTATAGGGTGTTGCCACACTTGCTCAGAATGGATGCCGTCATCTCTTTAACAGACGTTTTGCCGGATGAGCCGGTCAGCGCGACCACGCGCGCCGGAACCTGGGCGCGAACCCACGCTGCCAGTTCGCCGAACGCCAGACGGGTGTCTTTTACAATAACCTGCGGTAAATCAATATTGAGTGGACGGCTGACTAACAGCGCGCCTGCTCCCCCGTCTTTCGCCTTGTCGGCAAAATCGTGGGCATCAAAGCGTTCGCCTTTCAGCGCCACAAACAGGCAGCCCGGCGTCACTTTACGCGTATCGGTTGTCACTGCATCGAGGGTCAGGTCGCCCCCTTTTAGTTCGCCACAGAGGATTTCCGCCAGTTGGCTGAGCGTTACGCTAATCATGCGATCACCCCCAGCAGACGCGCTGCCGTGACGCGGTCAGAATAGTCGAGACGCTGTGAACCAACGATCTGGTAGTCTTCGTGCCCTTTCCCGGCCACCAGCACCACGTCGTTTTCTTTCGCCTGCATGATGGCGTTAGTCACTGCTTCGGCGCGACCTTCCATCACCTTCGCCTGTCCGGCATCCAGCATCCCCGCCAGAATGTCGTTGATGATGGCGCGCGGCTCTTCGGTACGCGGGTTGTCATCGGTCACCACGACCACATCAGCAAATTGTTCGGCAATCGCGCCCATCAGCGGACGTTTGCCTTTGTCACGATCGCCACCGCAGCCAAAGACGCACCACAGTTTGCCGGTACAGTGCAGACGCGCCGCCTGCAGCGCTTTTTCCAGCGCATCCGGCGTATGGGCATAATCAACCACCACGGTGGTTTTACCGGGCGCGCTGAACACTTCCATACGCCCGCAAACCGGTTGCAATTGTGTCGCTGTTTTTAGTAAATCAGCTAACGGATACCCCAGCGCCAGCAGCGTTGCCAGCGCCAGCAGCAGATTGCTGACGTTAAACGCGCCCATCAGGCGGCTTTCAATTTCGCCTTCCCCCCATGAGGAGGTAAAGCGAATCGTTGCCCCGCTGTCGTGATACTTCACCTCAACGGCTTTTAACCAACGACCATGACAGTTCGGGTTGATGTGGTCTTCCATCGAAACGGCCACCGCATCCGGAAGTTTGGCCAGCCAGCGACGACCGACCTCATCATCCGCATTGACGATGGCCTGACCGCAATGGTGCGTGGAGTACAGCAGCCATTTCGCGGCTTCGTAATGTTCCATGTCACCGTGGTAGTCGAGATGGTCACGGCTTAAGTTAGTAAACACTGATGCGGCAAACTTCAGCGCCGCGACGCGATGCTGAACCAGACCGTGGGAAGAGACTTCCATCGCGCCAACCGTGGCGCCCTGTGCAACCAGTCCCGCCAGCACATGCTGGACATCAACGGCTGAACCGGTGGTATTTTCCGTCGGGATCACTTTGCCCAACAGACCATTGCCAACGGTTCCCATCACCGCGCTGGTTTCACCCAGCAGTTGGCTCCACTGCGCCAGCAATTGAGTAGTGGTCGTTTTACCGTTGGTCCCGGTCACGCCAACCAGACGCATTTTTTCAGAAGGCTCGTGGTAAAAACGGCCCGCCAGTGCAGATAAACGCTCATTAAGCTGGCTGAGATAGATAACCGGAACGCCGTGCATTTCACGGATTTCACCATCAGTCGCTTCATCTTTTGCTTCTGCAATAATGGCAGCCACACCTTGCGCTATCGCCTGCGGGATATACCGACGCCCGTCCGCCTGATGACCCAATACTGCGACAAAGAGATCGCCCGATGCAGCCACACGGCTGTCGAGCGTCATCTCCCGCAGTGCTCGCTCCGGTGCACCCGGCACCCATGGAGCAAGAAGGTCGCGCAAATTACGATCTGCCACCTGTTGCCTCGCCTTGATTATTCACAAATTCACTTTTATCGCCCGTTGCCAGCGCATCCGGTTCGATGTTCATGGTGCGTAGTACGCCGCCCATGATGGCACCGAAGACCGGCGCGGAAACGGCGCCACCGTAATATTTACCCGCCTGCGGATCGTTGATAACAACAACCAGCGCGAAGCGCGGCTGACTCGCAGGCGCAACGCCTGCGGTATAAGCAATGTATTTGTTGATGTAGCGACCATCCGGCCCTACTTTTTTCGCCGTACCGGTTTTGATGGCGATGCGATAGCCTTTAATCGCCGCCTTCACGCCGCCGCCTCCGGGCAGCGCTACGCTTTCCATCATGTGCACCACGGTACGAACGGTCGCTTCCGGGAAAATACGCTCGCCCGGAACAGGAGGGTCAACTTTGGTAATCGACAGCGGGCGATAAACGCCATAACTGCCGATCGTTGCATAGACTCGCGCTAACTGTAACGGGGTTACCATTAGCCCATAGCCGAAAGAGAAGGTGGCCCTCTCTATGTCAGACCACCGTTGTTTTTGAGGATATAAGCCACTGCGTTCTCCGACCAACCCCAAATTGGTCGCTTTTCCCAGCCCAAAACGTGAGTAAGTATCTACTAACGCTGAGGACGGCATCGCTAACGCCAGCTTAGAAACACCGACGTTACTCGACTTCTGCAAAACCCCGGTAAGGGTCAATTCGCTATAACGCGCCACGTCTTTGATTTCGTGACCATTAATTCGGTAAGGAATCGTATTGAGTACGGTATTTTCGCGTACCACTCCACGCTGCAGCGCCGTCATTACCACCATTGGTTTGACGGTAGAACCCGGTTCAAACACGTCGGTAATGGTACGGTTACGCATGACATCTTTTTGCGTACCGGAGAGATTATTGGGGTTGTAGGACGGGCTGTTGGCCATCGCCAGCACTTCACCGGTGTTGACATCCACCAGCACGGCGCTGCCGGATTCCGCTTTGTTGAACGCGACGGCATTATTCAGTTCACGGTAGACCAGCGCCTGTAAACGCTCATCAATGCTCAGCGCAAGGTTGTGCGCCGCCTGGCTGTCAGTAGAGGAAATATCTTCAATTACGCGGCCATAGCGGTCTTTACGCACGATACGTTCGCCCGGCTGTCCGGTGAGCCACTTATCGAAGCTCTTCTCAACGCCTTCAATCCCCTGGCTGTCAACGTTAGTAAAGCCAATGAGGTGAGCGGTCACTTCTCCGGAAGGATAGTAACGACGGGATTCTTCACGCAGGTGAATACCCGGCAGCTTGAGTTTTTTGATGTAGTCGGCCATGTCAGGGTTAACCTGACGCGCCAGATAGATAAAGCGTCCTTTCGGGTTGGCGTTAATGCGGGAAGCCAGCTGGTCGAGCGGGAGATTCAGCGCAGTCGACAGCGCTCTCCAGCGTTCACCAACGCTCACGCCGCCTGCGTCATGCACCTCTTTCGGGTCGGCCCAAATCGCTTTCACCGGAACGCTCACCGCCAGCGGACGACCGGAACGGTCGGTAATCATCCCGCGCGATGTGGAGACTTCCTGGACGCGCAGGGAACGCATGTCACCCTGACGCACCAGCATATCCGGCGCAATAATTTGCAGCCAGGCAACGCGCCCCAGCAGGAAACCCAATGCCAGCAAAATACAGCCGCACAGTAACGCAAAACGCCAACTGACAAAGTTGGCTTGTTCTTCCTGGCGTTTTGGTTTGTGCGTTTTTGCCGCTGCTTTCATGCGTCGCGTTTATCCTTATTTTTGTACTACGATATTTTCTTGTGAGGGATCAACATGCTGCATTTGCAGCTTTTCCGTTGCGATCCGTTCAACACGGCTATGGTCGCCGAGCGCGTTCTCCTCAAGGATCAAGTTGCGCCATTCGATATCCAGCGCATCTCGCTCCAGAACCAGTTGCTCACGCTGCGCGGTCAGTAACCGCGTATGGTGAGCTGTTGTCACGACGGTAACCGCCGTCAAAATAATGCAAATGAACAGGCAGAGTGGCAGCTTCCCATACCGCAAAAGATCGTCACCGATCACGCCAGGCAAGGCATGGCGCTCGTTGCTTCCTATCGATCCTTTAACTTTGCTGAGGGCTTCTGTCACTCTGCTGATCATGCGTTCGTCCTCTCTGCAATACGCAGAACTGAACTACGGGCACGAGGATTTTCAGCTACCTCTTCTTCACCCGGCATCATCTTGCCTAGTGCTCTTAACTCACGGCCGCCCAGCTTTTTGATCTGCGCTTCCGTCATCGGTATTCCAGCCGGAACCTGAGGACCACGGCTTTGTTCGCGCATAAAGCGTTTCACAATGCGGTCTTCAAGCGAATGGAAACTGATAATCGAAAGGCGACCACCTGGTGCCAGCACGCTGAGCGAGCTTTTTAGCGCCTGCTCTATCTCCTCCAGTTCACTGTTCACCCAGATGCGCACCGCCTGGAAGGTACGGGTCGCGGGATGTTTGAATTTGTCTTTCACCGGCATTGCCGCCGCAATCACTTCCGCCAGCTCCTTGGTGCGGGTCATCGGTTCGATGCGATTGCGGTCTACGATGGCGCGAGCAATGCGTTTACCAAAGCGCTCCTCGCCAAAGGTTTTAATCACCCAGGCAATATCCGCTTCATCGGCGGTTTGCAGCCATTCGGCCGCGGACTGACCGCGTGTTGGATCCATACGCATATCCAACGGACCATCACGCATAAACGAAAAACCGCGCTCCGCGTCATCAAGCTGCGGTGAAGACACGCCAAGATCGAGAAGAATCCCGTCGATCTTACCGGTAAGCCCACGCTCGGCGACATAGTCAGCCAGCGCAGAGAAAGGTCCATGGACGATGGAGAAACGGGGATCGGTAATCGTCTGTGCAACGGCAATAGCCTGCGGATCGCGATCGATAGCCAGTAAACGTCCCTCTTCGCCAAGCTGGGAGAGGATCAGACGTGAATGACCACCGCGACCAAATGTCCCGTCAATGTAGATGCCGTCTGGACGAATATTCAGGCCGTTGACGGCCTCATCCAGCAACACCGTTGTATGTTTATAATTTTCCATCATTTTATAGAGACAAATCCTGCAATCGTTCCGACAGCGCGCCGGTAACAGACTGCTCAGCGTCGATATCTTCCTTGACCTGTTGATACCAGGTCGTTTCATCCCACAGCTCAAACTTATTGAACTGCCCAACCAGCATCACTTCTTTCGTTAGCCCCGCATGTTGCCGCAGAATGGGCGCTATCAATAATCGGCCAGCGCTATCCATCTGGCATTCGCTGGCATGCCCCAACAACAGGCGCTGTACGCGACGCTCAACTGGATTCATGCTCGACAGACGCGATAACTTCTGCTCGATAATTTCCCATTCAGGCAGGGGGTACAGCAGCAGGCACGGGTGATGGATGTCAATGGTGCAAACCATTTGACCGGTAGCGCTCTCAAGCAGTTGCTCCCGATAACGGGTGGGCACAGATAAGCGCCCTTTACTGTCGAGATTAACTAACGTTGCTCCCCGGAACATGCCAGTCTCACCCCCGATTACCACTTTATCCCACAAAATCCCACTTAAAGGAGTTTACGGAGCGGAGGAAAACCTTGTCAAGCAAGTCACGGCGCTAAGCGGAGCAAAAAACACATTGTTTACGGCTAATATCAGCGTTGAACAAATTCCGTACAGCAAACGAAGCAAATTAACGTCATGAATATTTGTAAGAAAAAAATCCAACAACTCATGATTGTTTAAAACAACTGAATATCATCAAAAGAAAATATAAAGTGTCAGTTTGCGACGCGAGCGGCATTTTAGGACAATATGCAGCGAGATAACAGTACCAGTTAATCAGTCTGTATGCCGTGCAGGAGCGAGGTCAGCGTGAGGTTGTCGCCATAGGGCAGCAAAGTGTTTGTTAATTCGGCAAATCCCTACAAGCATGTAACAAAATAATACAACCGTAACGCATCTTTACGCTTCAATAACCCAAAAATGGCGAGTTGCATTTTTAATTCGGCATAATTCACGAATCAATTTCAGATAATTCTAAAGAATATTCTTAATTATAATGAGGTTATTTCTGAGAATAGAATATTTGATGACGTCAGAGGCTTATGCCGTTGACGTCATCAAATGAGGCAACTTAGTTACGGCTCAGAATACCGCGACGGTACAGATTACGCCGTATACGCGTTAACCCAGGTTTGGGTTTACGCGGCTCATCCAGACTTGCCAGCACAATCTCCAGCACGCGTTCCGCTACATCACGATGGCGTTGCGCCACCGCGAGAACCGGACACTGCAGGAAGTCGAGCAGTTCGTGATCGCCAAAAGTCGCTATCGCCAAATCAGACGGCAACTGCCCATCGCGACGCAGGGTCACATCCATCACCCCCTGCAACAGAGCAAACGACGTGGTAAACAGCGCCTGAGGCATTGGATGCGTTTCCAGCCATTTATCAAACAACTGCGCTGCCGCTTCACGTTCATAGCTGTTGGCGTAGAGGAAATGCACCTCACGCGGATCATCTTTCCACGCGGTACGGAAGCCCTGCTCACGCAGGAAGCTGACAGATAATTCAGGGAGCGCGCCCAGATAAAGTACGGTTTCTGCAGGGAATTTACGTAACTCCTGCGCCAGCATTTCCGCATCATCCTGGTCCGCGCCCACGACGCTGGTGAAATGTTCGCGATCCAGCGCACGGTCCAGCGCCACAATCGGGAATGAACTGTTTGCCCAGCGCTGATAGAACGGATGTTCTGGCGGCAAGGAAGTCGACACAATGATGGCATCAACCTGGCGCTGTAAAAGATGCTCAATACAGCGCATTTCGTTATCTGGCTGATCTTCGGAGCAGGCAATCAACAGTTGATACCCGCGCTGACGCGCCTGGCGCTCCAGATAGTTTGCGATCCGGGTATAGCTTGTGTTTTCAAGATCCGGGATCACCAGCCCGATAGAACGTGTGCGTCCAGCACGCAGCCCGGCCGCCACGGCATTCGGGTGGTAATTATGCTCACGCACCACCGCCATGACTTTTTCAACCGTTTTGTCGCTTACGCGATATTGCTTTGCTTTGCCATTAATAACGTAGCTTGCAGTCGTTCGCGAAACGCCGGCCAACCGAGCGATTTCATCCAGTTTCACAATTGCCCCTTGCGTAAAATGTACAAACCATAACCTTTGTGATGGCATGGGTTAAGTTTCTTAACATCTAAGCGCAGAATAATGACTGCGGCAACCGCTTTTGTCTCTGGTTACTGCTGATTTCGCAAAAAAAAAGCGCAACAGGAAGCATCAGCGAAAACGGGTACGTTACCTGTAGGCCGGATAAAGCGTTTACACCGCCATCCGGCATGACCTCCACGAGGATGCCTGATGACGCTGTGCTTGTCAGGCCTACAGTCGAGTATTAGCGCATGATTTTATCACCGCGAGAAAGCCCCACCACGCCGGAACGGGCTACCTCTACAATTTTGGCGACTTCACGTAATGTTGCCAGGAACGCATCCAGCTTATCACTGGTGCCCGCCAACTGTACGGTGTAGATGGACGGCGTGACGTCGATGATTTGCCCGCGGAAAATCTCCGTGTTGCGTTTCACCTCCTCCCGACCATAGCCGCTGGCCTGGATTTTCACCAACATGATCTCGCGTTCAACATGGGCGCCCTGCCCCAGTTCGCTAACGCGCAGAACATCCACCAGTTTGTGTAGTTGCTTTTCGATCTGCTCCAGGACTTTCTCATCCCCTACCGTCTGAATCGTCATTCGCGATAAGGTTGGATCGTCAGTGGGTGCAACGGTCAGGCTTTCAATATTGTATCCACGCTGGGCGAAAAGGCCTATCACACGCGACAAGGCACCCGACTCGTTTTCCAGCAATACCGATAATATCCGGCGCATAATCAGGTCCTCTCCGTTTTGCTTAACCACATTTCATCCATACCGCCCCCACGAATCTGCATCGGGTAGACATGCTCGCTGCCATCAACGGTGACATCGACAAACACCAGACGACGATTGCGCACATGCTCCAGCGCTTCACTCAGTTTGCTTTCCAGTTCTTCTGGATGGTTAATCTGGATACCAACATGCCCATAAGCCTCGGCAAGGCGCACAAAATCGGGCAGCGACTGCATATAAGATTGTGAGTGACGTCCGGAGTAGATCATGTCCTGCCACTGCTTGACCATGCCGAGATAACGGTTGTTCAGGTTGAGCACCAGTACCGGCAACTCATATTGCAGCGCCGTAGACAGTTCCTGGATGTTCATCTGAATACTGCCATCCCCGGTAACACACACTACCGTTTCATCCGGCAGCGCCATTTTCACGCCTAACGCCGCAGGTAATCCAAATCCCATGGTGCCGAGGCCGCCTGAGTTAATCCAACGGCGTGGTTTATCGAATGGGTAGTAGAGTGCGGCAAACATCTGATGCTGACCAACGTCAGAGGTGACATACGCATCCCCTTTCGTCAGACGCCAGATGGTTTCAATCACCGCCTGTGGCTTAATGCTTTCACTTTGCGTGTCATATTTCAGGCACTGACGGGCGCGCCAGTGTTCAATCTGTTGCCACCAGTCACGGTTATCATCCAGCGGCTGCTGAGATTTCTCCTGCTCCAGCAGTTCGAGCATCTGATCGAGTACCAGACGAGCATCGCCGACAATCGGAATATCCGCAGTGACGGTTTTCGAAATAGAGGTCGGATCGATGTCGATATGCAGCACGGTCGCATTTGGGCAATATTTTGCCAGGTTATTGGTCGTTCGATCGTCAAAGCGCACGCCGACGGCGAAGATCACATCGGAATGATGCATGGTCATGTTTGCTTCGTAAGTTCCATGCATGCCCAGCATCCCAAGCGCCTGCCGATGTGTTGCCGGAAACGAGCCTAACCCCATCAGCGAGGAAACAACCGGCAGATTAAGTGCTTCAGCGATCTGGCCTAACTGCGCATGGCAGGCGGCATTAACGGCGCCACCACCCACGTACACAACCGGTTTTTTAGCCGCGACTAACGTCTGCAGAGCGCGTTTTATCTGCCCTTTATGTCCGGTCGTCGTCGGATTATACGAACGCATGCTCACCGACTCAGGCCAGCTATAAGGCAGTTTCTTAGCTGGATTCAGAATATCCTTCGGCAAGTCCACTACCACAGGCCCGGGACGACCGCTGGCCGCCAGCCAGAAGGCTTTTTTTAGCACCTGTGGGATGTCTTCAGTTTGTTTGACCAGGAAACTGTGCTTCACCACCGGGCGGGATATGCCCACCATGTCACACTCCTGGAAGGCATCATAGCCAATCAGCGACGTTGCGACCTGCCCAGAGAGGATCACCAACGGAATGGAATCCATGTAAGCCGTTGCAATCCCGGTAATCGCGTTGGTAGCGCCGGGTCCTGAAGTGACTAATACGACGCCCACCTCCCCCGTAGCGCGCGCAAGGCCATCAGCCATGTGTACCGCAGCCTGCTCATGGCGGACCAGCACATGATCAATACCACCGACCGTATGCAGCGCATCATAAATATCGAGGACGGCCCCCCCGGGATAACCGAATACCTGCTTTACACCCTGATCGATGAGCGATCGGACGACCATCTCGGCTCCAGACAACATCTCCATGGCTTGCCTCACTCTTATAATGAAAAACGGTTTAACAACACATTAACCGCTGACGATGACGCATGGCAATTGACTCCGCAGGGGTAGCCTCAGAGCAAATAAGAATAAAACGGAGGAAAGCGTCGATTTAAAGGAGAATTAAACCAGGATAAGTAAATGATATGATAAATAATCGCTTAAAAAGGGGGACTTACAGCTATTACTCTATTTTTTTACACTTTTGGCTAAACCTGAAAAGTGGATTTCAGCATAAAATTTCATATACAAAGAAAAAAGCAGAACAAACAAGTTGCATTAACCGATTTGTTCTGCTGAATGCTATTGCTTACAGACGGAGACCAACAGCTCTTCCATCCATTGATGTCCTTTATCCCGGCCAGCAGCTTCATGCCAGGAAAGATAACATGTCCGACTATTCAATTTTAAAGGTAAAGGCAATATCTGAAGTTCTAACGAATCTGCGAACTCTTCTGCCAACCAACGTGGCGCAATCGAAACCAGATGCGTTTGCGATACAATATTAAGAACGCTAATTAATGCCATGCCCTGGTAAGCGACGCAAGATTGTTTATCCGGCGTGTCATACCACGGCTGACTGAAAGATGCGAAGCGGTCCAACGAAACCACCGCGTGCTGCTCATTATAAAGGTCGCTTTCCAATAATGGACCACTAATGCGCGGATGCTTTTTGCTCGCGACTAATACCATTTCATCATTGAATAACGGAATACTTGAGAATTCTGGACGGCGGAATTCTTCATAGCTAATAACAAACTCAGTTTCCTGGTAACGCAACTGATGCTCGGTATTTTGATTGAGTGAAGATTTAAATACGACATTAATGTTTGGCGCGACTTGTTCAACCCGATTATAAATCAATGATGTCAGGATATTATCTAATGGGCTGCATACGCAAAGATTGAATACACGTTCGCTGCTGGTTGGCTCAAAACCCGATCCAGGCAGCTCGTTTTGCACTAATTGCAATGCCTGACGAATGGAACCAAATAGCTGGAAAGCTCTTGCTGTCGGCTGGATCCCACGACCGTAACGAACAAAAAGCTCATCATTAAACATGACCTTCAGGCGCGCTACCGCATTACTGACTGCTGGTTGTGACATCCCTAAGGTATGCGCTGCGCGGGTAATATTCTGTTCCTGCATCACCGCATCAAAAACAGTTAAAAGATTAAGGTCAACCATGCGAAGCTGCGGTTTTCCTGGCTCTAAAAGATTGGGTTTATCTATTATTTTTACTTCTGGCATAGTTAACTCCACTGTCACTCTAAACTCCCTTTTCCCAGACGGAGTGAAGAAATAACCTCCGTTAATATGATTTACCATGCATATAAAATGAGAAAAAGGAAAAACATTAAAATTAGGAAAACATAAAGGTACAAACCTAAATGAACAAAAGAGCAATGCGAGCGCAGTGTGGCAGAGGTCACTGCACGATGATTCATATGTTTAAATTTCAAAAACAATATAACCATAAGCACGGCGAATACACAATCATACATATTATGAATGTATATTTAAGTTTTAATTAAATGTTTATATTATTAATACATTAAAAGTTAACATTAATTTATCAATTATGAGCTTCTGCTCTCTTCCTATCCATTCAGAATTAGTATAAAAACAGGTAAATCATACAGATATAAAATCTCAAATAGATCAATTAGTTCAACAGATGGTTACAGTAAGTGCAAGCAAATATGCTTAAATATGTCTAATCATGAAAAATATGTACAAGCATCAGCGGATTAATTTTATATACGGTAAAAAATTCAGCACAATTCGCTTAAGTTTTGCCTAAACTTTCCTCTGCTAAAGGGGCATTTACAGAGGATGGGGTTGACATCGAAGTTCATATCCAGTACCACTAAAAGCATATCGCATTCGCCTGGAGCTTAATTGATGACTTACATTGCTCGTTTCAACGGTCTACTACTACTAAACGCATCTTCGTTGCGCGGTAGACTGGTGGACGACATTCAGCATTAAGTCAGCTCCAGTTAAGACAGAAACCCGCGCCGTTGCGCGGGTTTTTTTATGCTCGAAGCAAGGCGCCCTAAAGACCAAGGACCTAAACCATGAGCCAGCAAGTCATTATTTTCGATACCACCTTACGCGACGGAGAACAGGCGTTACAGGCAAGCCTGAGTGTGAAAGAAAAACTGCAGATTGCGCTGGCCCTCGAGCGTATGGGCGTTGACGTGATGGAAGTGGGTTTCCCGGTTTCTTCACCCGGTGACTTTGAGTCGGTTCAAACCATTGCTCGTCAGGTCAAGAACAGCCGCGTTTGCGCCTTAGCGCGCTGCGTTGAAAAAGATATCGATGTTGCCGCTGAATCCCTGAAGGTCGCTGAAGCTTTCCGCATTCATACGTTTATCGCCACCTCGCCGATGCATATCGCAACAAAATTACGCAGCACGCTGGATGAGGTTATCGAGCGAGCTATCTATATGGTTAAGCGAGCGCGTAATTATACGGATGACGTGGAATTCTCCTGCGAAGACGCTGGTCGTACTCCTATCGCAGACCTGGCTCGCGTGGTAGAAGCCGCCATTAATGCGGGTGCCAAAACCATCAATATCCCCGATACCGTCGGTTACACCATGCCTTTCGAATTTGGCGCAATCATTTCCGGTCTGTATGAACGCGTACCAAATATCGATAAAGCCATCATCTCAGTGCACACCCATGATGATTTAGGTCTGGGCGTCGGCAACGCGCTGGCGGCCGTTCATGCCGGTGCGCGTCAGGTGGAAGGCGCAATGAATGGTATCGGCGAACGTGCTGGTAACTGCTCACTGGAAGAAGTGATTATGGCGATCAAAGTGCGCAAAGATATCCTGAACGTACAGACCCGCATTAATCACCAGGAGATCTGGCGTACCAGCCAGTTAGTCAGCCAAATCTGTAACATGCCCATTCCGGCAAACAAAGCGATTGTCGGTAGCGGTGCCTTTGCGCACTCCTCCGGCATCCATCAGGACGGCGTACTGAAAAATCGTGAAAACTACGAAATCATGACGCCTGAATCCATCGGCTTGAATCAGGTGCAGTTGAACCTGACCTCCCGTTCCGGACGCGCCGCGGTGAAACACCGTATGGACGAGATGGGCTATAAAGAAAATGAATACAATCTGGACAACCTGTATGACGCTTTCCTGAAACTGGCAGATAAAAAAGGTCAGGTATTCGATTACGACCTGGAAGCGCTGGCTTTTATTAACAAACAGCAGGAAGAACCAGAACACTTCCGTCTGGACTATTTCAGCGTACAGTCTGGTTCTAATGATATTGCCACGGCCTCCGTCAAGCTGGCCTGTGGTGAAGACGTCAAAGCCGAAGCGGCGAACGGTAACGGCCCGGTCGATGCCATTTATCAGGCCATTAACCGCGTGACGGAATACAACATCGAACTGGTGAAATACAGCCTGACCGCCAAGGGGCACGGTAAAGATGCGCTGGGTCAGGTGGATATCGTCGCCAACTATAACGGTCGCCGCTTCCACGGCGTCGGTCTGGCAACAGATATCGTCGAGTCTTCCGCTAAAGCGATGGTGCATGTGCTGAACAATATCTGGCGCGCCGAAGAAGTCGAAAAAGAATTGCAACGCAAAGCTCAGAACAACGAAAACAACAAGGAAACCGTGTGATGTCGAAGAATTACCATATTGCTGTTTTGCCGGGTGACGGTATTGGCCCGGAAGTGATGGCGCAAGCCTTGAAAGTACTGGACGCAATTCGCCACCGTTTTAACCTGCGCATTACCACCAGCCACTACGATGTGGGTGGCGCCGCCATCGATAATCACGGTCAGCCGCTGCCACCGGCAACAGTTGAAGGCTGTGAGCAAGCTGACGCCATTCTGTTTGGCTCCGTTGGCGGCCCGAAATGGGAAAACCTGCCGCCAAACCAGCAGCCTGAACGCGGTGCGCTGCTGCCATTGCGTAAGCATTTCAAATTATTCAGCAACCTGCGCCCGGCAAAGCTGTACCAGGGGCTGGAAGCGTTTTGCCCGCTGCGTGCCGATATCGCCGCTAACGCTTTCGACATCCTGTGCGTGCGAGAACTGACCGGTGGGATCTACTTCGGTCAGCCAAAAGGCCGCGAAGGCAGCGGCCAGCATGAAAAAGCCTTTGATACCGAGGTATATCACCGTTTCGAGATCGAACGTATTGCCCGTATCGCGTTTGAGTCAGCTCGCCAGCGTCGCCGTAAAGTCACGTCGATTGATAAAGCTAACGTGCTGCAGTCTTCCATTCTGTGGCGTGAAATCGTTAGTGAAATTGGTAAAGAGTATGCGGACGTTGAACTGGCGCATATGTACATCGACAACGCCACCATGCAGTTGATTAAAGACCCGTCGCAGTTTGACGTCGTGCTGTGCTCTAACCTGTTCGGCGACATCCTCTCCGATGAGTGTGCGATGATCACCGGCTCCATGGGCATGCTGCCGTCCGCCAGCCTGAACGAGCAGGGTTTTGGTCTGTACGAGCCTGCTGGCGGCTCCGCCCCGGATATCGCTGGGAAAAACATTGCTAACCCTATCGCCCAGATCCTGTCGCTGGCGCTGCTGCTGCGCTACAGCCTGGATGCCAACGATGCGGCAACCGCAATTGAGAGCGCCATTAACCGCGCATTAGAAGAAGGCATTCGCACTGGTGATTTGGCCCGTGGCGCTGCCGCAGTCGGTACCGATGAAATGGGCGACATCATTGCCCGTTACGTCGCAGAAGGGGTGTAATCATGGCCAAAACGTTATACGAAAAATTGTTTGATGCGCACGTTGTCTTTGAGGCGCAAAACGAAACCCCGCTGCTGTACATCGACCGCCATCTGGTGCATGAAGTCACCTCCCCGCAGGCGTTTGATGGTCTGCGCGCGCATGGACGTCAGGTGCGCCAGCCGGGTAAAACCTTCGCCACCATGGACCACAACGTCTCCACGCAGACCAAAGACATTAACGCCTCCGGCGAAATGGCGCGTATTCAGATGCAGGAATTGATCAAAAACTGCAATGAATTTGGCGTCGAACTGTACGACCTGAACCACCCGTACCAGGGTATCGTGCATGTGATGGGGCCTGAGCAAGGCGTGACCTTGCCGGGAATGACCATCGTCTGTGGCGACTCCCACACCGCCACCCACGGCGCGTTCGGCGCGCTGGCGTTCGGTATCGGCACGTCAGAAGTTGAACACGTGCTGGCAACGCAAACCCTGAAACAGGGCCGCGCCAAAACCATGAAGATTGAAGTCAACGGCAAAGCCGCGCCGGGCATCACGGCGAAAGATATCGTGCTGGCGATTATCGGTAAAACCGGCAGCGCTGGCGGCACCGGCCACGTGGTGGAGTTCTGCGGTGAAGCGATTCGCGACCTGACCATGGAAGGCCGCATGACCCTGTGCAACATGGCGATTGAGCTGGGCGCGAAAGCGGGCCTGGTCGCGCCGGACCAGACCACCTTCAACTATGTCGAGGGCCGTCTGCACGCACCGAAAGGCAAAGATTTTGACGATGCCGTCGCCTACTGGAAAACCCTGCAAACGGATGAAGGCGCCACTTTCGACAGCGTCGTCACCCTGCAAGCAGAAGAGATCGCGCCGCAGGTCACCTGGGGGACTAACCCGGGCCAGGTTATCTCCGTGAATGACAACATTCCGGATCCGGCGTCCTTCAGCGATCCGGTTGAACGCGCCAGCGCCGAAAAAGCGTTGGCCTATATGGGCCTGAAGCCGGGGATCCCACTGACCGACGTGGCTATCGATAAAGTGTTTATTGGTTCCTGCACCAACTCGCGTATCGAAGATCTGCGCGCGGCGGCGGAAATCGCCAAGGGCCGTAAAGTGGCGCCGGGTGTACAAGCGCTGGTGGTGCCAGGCTCCGGCCCAGTGAAAGCGCAAGCGGAAGCGGAAGGTCTGGATAAGATCTTTATCGAAGCGGGTTTTGAATGGCGTCTGCCGGGCTGCTCAATGTGCCTGGCCATGAACAATGACCGCCTGAACCCAGGCGAGCGCTGCGCATCCACCAGCAACCGTAACTTTGAAGGTCGTCAGGGCCGCGGTGGCCGTACGCACCTGGTCAGCCCGGCGATGGCGGCAGCGGCCGCGGTCACCGGCCATTTCGCCGACATTCGTAGCATCAAATAAGGAAACTACCATGGCAGAGAAATTTACCCAGCATACCGGCCTGGTTGTCCCACTGGATGCCGCCAACGTCGATACCGATGCAATTATCCCGAAACAGTTTTTGCAGAAGGTTACGCGCACCGGTTTTGGCGCCCATCTGTTTAACGACTGGCGTTTCCTGGACGAAAAGGGTCAACAGCCAAATCCAGAGTTTGTGCTGAACTTCCCGGAATATAAAGGTGCCTCAATTCTGCTGGCACGGGAAAACTTTGGCTGCGGCTCTTCACGCGAACATGCGCCGTGGGCGCTGACCGACTACGGCTTTAAAGTAGTGATCGCGCCAAGCTTCGCCGATATCTTCTACGGCAACAGTTTCAACAACCAACTGCTGCCGGTGAAATTAAGCGACGAACAGGTCGATGAGCTGTTCAACCTGGTCAAAGCCAATCCGGGGATTACATTTGAAGTGGATCTGGTCGCGCAGGTAGTGAAAGCAGGCGATAAGACCTACAGCTTTAAAATCGACGACTTCCGCCGCCACTGCATGTTGAACGGTCTGGACAGCATCGGGCTGACGCTGCAGCACGAAGCCGCCATCACCGAGTACGAAGACAAGCAGCCCGCGTTTATGCAGTAATCTCTCCCGCTGGTCACCACACGGTGGCCAGCCCTTTCTCTTCGCCTAAAGCGTATCGCCGTAATAGATTTGGTAGCCAAGATTGACGCTGCCCGGCGCATCTTTCCCGTTCAAACGCTTAATCAGAATATCCGCTGCCGTTTTGCCAATCTCAAAGCGTGGCGTAATCACGCTGGCAATTTTTTGCAGCCGTGCGCGCCCTATTTCCAGCCCGTGGAAACCGGCAATCGCCATTTTTCCCGGCACATCGTACTGCTGTGCCTGACACTCCAGCAGCGCGCCAACCGCCAGGTCATCGTTGGTACAGAAAATAGCGTCAATATCCGGTTTTTCCGCCATCGCCTGCTGGAACATCTTGCGGCCCAGCGCCACCGACGAAATGGTTTTTGGCGCCAGGTGGTACGCTTCCAGCCCCTGCGCCGCCAGCGCTTTCTCGGTGCCGCGAAAACGGCTAAGGTCGCGGGGGTCATCCATCGAGCCAAAGAAAGCAATGCTGCGTTTGCCGCTGTCGATAAAAGCCTGCGTCATTTCAAACGCGGCTTTTTCGTTATCAAACCCAACCTGAATATCAAGATACTGGCCGCTAATGTCCATTAGTTCTGCCACCGGCACGCCGCTGGCGCGCACGTACTGGCTCATCCGCTCGGTATGCAGCTTTCCCGTGAGGATCAGGCCGTCGATATTGTAAGAGAGCAGGTTCAGCACTTCGCGTTCTTCACGCTCGGCATCATATTCGTAGTTGGCGATCAGCGTCTGGTACTGGCAGGCCGAGGTGACGGATTCAATCCCCGCCAGCACATCGGCAAAGATCTGATTACGAAACGAGGGGATCAGCACACCAATGGTTTTGCTGCGGGCGTTGAGCAGAATTTCCGGGGCGCGGTTGGGGATGTAGTTGTTCTCTTCCATCACTTTCGAAATCAATTCGCGGCTGCGTTGCGACACCTGATTCGGGTCACGCAGATAACGGCTGACCGTCATCTTATTCAGCCCGGCCAGGGCGGCAATATCCTGTAATGTCATCCGATTGTTTTTCATGAGGTTCTCTACGACCAACAGCCCATTATGCTCGCAGAGAACCTTATCACAGCCGGTTAGCGACTGCACTCCTCGCTCAACCTTAACGCGTAGCCATCTCAGCCGACGGCGACGTGGTTTCATTTTGCGCACGAACGCAGTACATCAGCACCACCGACGCCAGCAGAGCAATCGCCATGAAGGTGTAGGAGACGCCCGGCCCGCCGGTCACACCGTTGAGGTAACCCACCAGCCACGCGCCGAGGAATGCCCCTAACGCGCCAAAACTGTTGATCATCCCCATCGACACGCCGGAGACGTTGCGCGGCAGCAGTTCGGGGATCAGCGCAAAGAACGGCCCGTAAGGCGCATACATACAGGCAGCGGCCACAACCAGCAGCACGTAGGAGAGCCAGAAGGACTGGTTGCCCAACAACCACGAGGCAAAGAACGCGATGGCGGCAATCAACAGCAGCGGCCAGATAAACAGTTTACGGTTCTGGAACTTATCGGACAGCCAGGAGACGGTCAGCATCAGGCAAATCGCCGCCAGATACGGCACCGCTGCCAGCCAGCCCACCGCCACGATGTCCATCTGTGCCGCATTTTTGAGGATTGACGGCATCCACATCATGAAGCCATACACCCCGATGCTCCACAGCGCATGCACCGCGCAAAGCATAATGACGCTGCGTGAACGCATCGCTTCACCGTAGTTACGCATCGGTTTGATGTCGCGCTGCTCGCGATCCATCGCCTGCTGTAATGCCTGTTTCTCCTGCTCACTCAACCAGCCCGCATCCGCCGGTTTGTCGCGTACCATAATCACCCAGCAGAACGCCCAGATCACCGCCGGAATGCCTTCGAAAATAAACATTTCGCGCCAGCCCCAGGCTTCAATCAGGTAGCCGGAGACAATCGACATCCACAGCACCGTCACCGGGTTACCGAGGATCAAAAAGGTATTGGCGCGCGAACGTTCGGTTTTGGTGAACCAGTTGCTGATATAAATCAGCATCGCGGGCATCACCGCCGCTTCGACGATCCCAAGAATAAAGCGGATCGCCATCAGCGTTGGGATATTGCTTACAAAGCCGGTCGCCGCGGCACAAAGCCCCCAAAGGATCAGGCTGTAAAAAATCATTTTGCGCACGCTATGCTTAACGGCGTACATCGCACCCGGCACCTGGAAGAAGAAATAGCCCAGGAAGAACAGCGCGCCAATTAACGATGCGGTTCCCTGAGTAATTCCTAAATCATGTTCAATACCGGCGGCAGCGGCAAAGCCGTAATTGGCGCGGTCGAGATAAGCTAAGCTGTAGGTAATAAAAATAATCGGCATTAAATACCACCAGCGACGCGCCGGCAGTTTTGCGAGCATATTCATACTCACTCCTTGGATTATTGTTTTATCTGTCAGGCCGCGCGTAGCGGCCCATTATTGATCAGACCGCGGCCAGCATGCCGCCGTCCACAAACAGAAGATGTCCATTAACAAAGTCAGAGGCCGGCGCGGCAAGATAAACCGCCGCGCCGATCAACTCTTCCGGTTTACCCCAGCGGGCGGCGGGCGTGCGCTGGAACAGCCAGGCGGAGAATGCCTCATCGTTAACCAGCGCGGTGGTCATGTCGGTGGCGAAATAACCGGGCGCAATACCGTTGACCTGAATATTGTATTCCGCCAGTTCCACGCACATGCCACGGGTTAACATTTTGACCGCGCCTTTTGACGCCGCGTATGGGGTAATGGTTTTACGACCTAATTCGCTTTGCATTGAGCAGATATTAATAATCTTCCCGCGGCGGCGTTGCACCATGTAGCGGGAAACCTGCTGCGACACCAGAAAGACCGATTTCTGGTTTACATCAATCACTTTGTCCCATTCAGCCTCCGGGAATTCGGTGAAGGGATAACGACGCTGAATTCCGGCGTTGTTAATTAAAACATCAATGGCCCCAACTTCCTTTTCGATTTGCGCGATGGCGCGCGCCACCTCTTCCCCGTTGGTGACATCAAATCCATAGCCAACGGCGCGATAGCCTTCGGCCACCAGTTTGTCCGCCGCCGCCTGAGCGCGCTGCTGGGTAATATCGTTAATCACAATCTCAGCACCGTGCGCCGCCAGACCGTTGGCCAGCAGGTTACCAATGCCCTGAGCGGAACCGGTAATCAGCGCGCGTTTACCAGTCAGGTCGAATAGGTTTTTCATAAAAAAACTCCTTTTTTAATAACTGTTACGCGTAACTGTATACGCGTAACAGTAGAAAAAAGAAGATCAGGAAGAGGAAAATGATCGTTATGTGATCAACATTGCATTTACGTGCAAGATGAAAAAAAGAGGGATTGGCCTGATAAGCGTAACGCGATCAGGCCGTAAGGACAGGTTGCCGGATGGCGGCGTAAACGCCTTATCCGGCCTACAAAAACGACAAAAGCGAATACGAAATGTCATCCGGTCGAACACAGCGACGCCGGGACTGCACCGGACTAAACATCCTTCACCCGCCCAGTCATCCACAACGTGACCACCGAAATCGCCGCAATTACCCAATAGACAGCATAGTGACCGTAGCTTTGGGCAACCGCCCCCTGAATCACTCCGGCCAGAATCACGCCCGTTGAAATACTGTTGGTGAATAATGTGGTCGCAGAACCCGCGCGCCCCGGCATCAGATCCTGAAACCACAGCATTCCTATTCCGGCGATAATACCGATAAACACCGCGTTAAACAGTTGCAGAACCAGCAGCGCCGTGCGGCTGTGAAAGAAGATCAAACCGAGATAAAACAATACGCCCGCCGCTACGGCCGCAATCATCATGCGCCGCTTGCCAAAGCGTTTCACATAGTAGCCCGCCAGAATCATCGCCGGAATTTCCAGCCCGGCCGCGGTGCCCATCAGGATCCCGGCCAGCTTGTCCGGTAAACCCAGTTCAAGGCTGATCCACAGCGGCATATCGATGATGTACATGGTGTTGCAGGTCCACATCAGCGTGGAGGCAATAAACAGCATGCGTACATTTTTGTCCTGCCAACCGCCAGCCTGTTCCAGCGGCACATCGACAGGTTGTTCCACCCGCGCCACAGACGGCAGTATCAGCGCGATTAGCACGAGGCTAATAGCAAAAATGCCTGCGGCAATGGAAAACATCGCCGTGAAGCCGTAATTCAGCGCCAGCATAAAGGCCAGCGGCGGCCCAATCACCCAGGCCAGCGAAAGCTGCGCACGCATCACCGAGCTAAACATCACCACTTCGCGCGCGGAACTATCGGCATATTCCCGCGCCAGCGCAAACAGCTGCGGCATGGCGGTATTCGCCAGCGAAGCCAGCAGCACACCGCAGGTGATCAGAGTGAGATAGTGGCGATTAAAGGCAAACAACAGCGCGTTGCCGATTGCCATCAGACAACAGAACATGATCAGTTTGCGCCGATCGCCCTGACTGTCGGATCGTTTCGCCAGACCAAGGCTGACTCCGATCCCGGCAATGGCGTTGACGGTGTAAAACAGCCCGACCCAAAATGGCTGCGCACCGACTTCACGGCTCAGAAACAGACTCAGCGTGGGAGCCTGCAACGCCCCGGCCACGCCCATCATAAAAGCGACCAGCATAAATGCCGCGTAAACGCCGTTGAGGCGCCGTCCCATGGTCATAATCCAGAGCATATCTTTCCTTTTAAGCGCAGCTGAAACGAAAAAAGCCAGCAGATAATACCTGCTGGCGCGGCGATTAACACCAATACTCAGTCACACATGATGTCTGCAACTCGCAATTCGGAGGTCAGGCTGTCACCTCCCACTGCATCAGTTCTTCAAGCATCTTTAAGCGCTGCGGTGCGCTCAGGCAAGCCAACCAGGACGATTTTTCCGTCGCAGTAAAGTACTTCAACCAGAACTGACGCATAGATGACCCCTTCGTTGTCTCATCGCTTCATCGGAATCTATTATTGGCTTAATATAGGGATAATAAAATTGCTGAGTTTTCCGCAGGAGTTCCCCTTTTATGTCTTCTGGTCGTTTGCAACAACAGTTCATCCGTCTGTGGCAATGCTGTGACGGCAAAACGCAAGACACGACGCTGAACGAACTGGCGGAGCTGCTGAGCTGCTCGCGCCGTCATATGCGCACCCTGCTTAATACCATGCAGGATCGCGGCTGGTTAACGTGGGAAGCCGAAGTTGGGCGGGGTAAACGCTCGCGCCTGACATTCCTCTATACCGGGCTGGCGCTCCAGCAGCAGCGAGCAGAAGACCTGCTGGAACAGGATCGTATCGATCAACTGGTACAACTGGTCGGTGATAAAACGGCCGTCAGACAAATGCTGGTTTCCCACCTGGGACGCAGTTTTCGCCAGGGGCGGCACATCATGCGCGTCCTCTATTATCGTCCTATGCGCAATCTGCTCCCCGGCACGGCGTTACGCCGCTCCGAAACCCATATTGCCCGGCAAATCTTCAGTTCCTTAATTCTGGTAAATGAGGAAAATGGGGAACTGGCAGCCGACATCGCCCATCATTGGCAACAGATTTCGCCTTTACACTGGCGATTCTTCCTGCGCCCGGGGATCCATTTCCACCATGGCCGCGAGCTGGAAATGGAAGATGTTATTACCTCGCTACAGCGCATCAACGCCCTGCCGCTGTACTCGCACATTACGCAAATCGTCTCGCCCACGGCCTGGACGCTGGATATCCATCTTGCCCAGCCCGATCGCTGGCTTCCCTGGTTACTGGGGCAAGTCCCCGCCATGATCCTGCCGCGAGAATGGGAAACGCTAAGTAACTTCTCCAGCCAGCCGATTGGCACCGGCCCATATGCTGTAATGCGCAATACTAATAACCAACTGAAAATTCGCGCATTTGATGATTACTTCGGCTACCGGGCGCTGATCGATGAAGTTAACGTTTGGGTATTACCTGACATCGGCGAAGAGCCGGGCGGCGGCTTGACGCTAAAAGGTCCCACGGAAGATGAAAAAGCGATCGAAAGCCGCCTCGAAGAAGGCTGCTATTACCTGTTGTTTGATGCGCGAACCCATCGTGGCGCGAACCAGGAGGTTCGCGAGTGGGCAAGCCGCGTTCTTTCACCGACGAATTTAATCTGTCACGCCGACGAACAGTACCAACGACTGTGGTTTCCCGCCTATGGGTTACTCCCCCGCTGGCACCACGCCAAGCCCGGACATGGCGAAAAGCCGGCCGGGCTGGAAACGCTAACGCTCACTTACTATCGCGATCACATCGAACACCGAATTATCGCGCAGATCATGAAAACGCTGCTGGCGGAACATCAGGTACAGTTAAATATTCAGGAGATCGACTACGATCAGTGGCATGCAGGTGAAATAGTCAGTGATATCTGGCTTAACAGCGCCAACTTTACCCTCCCGCTGGACTTCTCGTTGTTCGCGCATCTCTGCGAAGTCCCGTTACTGCAAAACTGTATCTCGCGGGATTGGGAAAACGATGCGGCCCGTTGGCGAACCGGTGAAATGAGCCTGGCGGCATGGTGCCAACAGCTGCTCGCCACAAAGGCCATTGTGCCGTTGATCCATCACTGGCTGATCATTCAGGGCCAGCGCAGTATGCGCGGGCTACGCATGAATACCCTCGGCTGGTTTGATTTTAAATCGGCATGGTTTGCGCCGCCGGATCCTTAATTGCTGCTGAGCAACAAAATCATTACACTAACGCCGTTCTCAACGGGGTGCTATGCAATATGCTGGCTGAGAGATACCCGTCGAACCTGATCCGGATAATGCCGGCGAAGGGATTTGAGGCTTATCTCAAGTCCTTTGCCACCCAACTCTTGAGGTGCAAAGTGTTTAAAAAATGTCTTCCGCTTTTACTGCTGTGCGCAGCGCCTGCCTTCGCCAAACCGGTACTGACCGTCTATACCTACGATTCGTTCGCCGCGGACTGGGGCCCTGGCCCGACAATCAAAAAAGCCTTTGAAGCTGACTGCAACTGCGAACTGAAGCTGGTCGCGCTGGAAGATGGCGTCTCGCTGCTTAACCGCCTGCGCATGGAAGGAAAAAACAGCAAAGCCGACGTCGTACTGGGACTGGATAACAACCTGCTGGATGCCGCCACGCAAACCAAACTGTTCGCCAAAAGCGGGGTCGCAAACGACGCCGTTGACGTGCCCGGCGGCTGGAAAAATGACACCTTTGTTCCGTTTGATTACGGCTACTTCGCTTTTGTCTATGATAAAAACAAGCTGAAAAATCCGCCAAAGAGCCTGAAGGAATTGGTAGAGAGCAGCCAAAAATGGCGCGTCATTTATCAGGATCCACGCACCAGCACGCCAGGGCTGGGCCTGCTGTTATGGATGCAGAAAGTTTATGGCGACAAAGCGCCGGAGGCGTGGCAGAAACTGGCCGCCAAAACCGTCACCGTCACCAAGGGTTGGAGCGAAGCCTACGGCCTGTTCCTGAAAGGTGAGAGCGATCTGGTACTGAGCTACACCACCTCCCCGGCCTATCACATCATTGACGAGAAAAAAGATAACTACGCCGCCGCTGAGTTTAGTGAAGGTCACTATTTGCAGGTGGAAGTCGCCGCCCGCACCGCTGCCAGCAAGCAGCCGGAACTGGCTGAGAAATTCCTGAAATTTATGGTGTCACCGGCATTCCAGAATGCCATTCCGACCGGCAACTGGATGTATCCGGTGACGCAGGTTGCTCTTCCATCAGGATTTGAGCAACTGAATAAACCGGCCACCGCGCTGGAATTTACCCCGCAGCAGGTTGCGGCCCAGCGTCAGACATGGATCAGCGAATGGCAACGCGCCGTCAGCCGTTAATTCCCGGCTGGCTGGTTCCCGGGCTTTCTGCCGCCACGCTGATGGTGGCAGTTGCCCTGGCCGCGTTCCTGGCGCTATGGTTTAACGCCCCACAAGGTGACTGGCTCTCGCTGTGGGGAGACGACTACCTGTGGCACGTGGTGCGTTTTTCTTTCTGGCAGGCTTTTTTATCCGCAGTGTTGTCGGTTGTCCCGGCAATTTTCCTTGCCAGAGCGCTTTATCGCCGCCGTTTCCCTGGACGTCTGGCGCTGCTACGCCTGTGCGCGATGACGCTAATTCTGCCGGTGTTGGTCGCGGTCTTTGGCATCCTGAGCGTGTATGGCCGTCAGGGTTGGTTAGCCTCGCTCTGGCAGACATTCGGGCTGGAGTGGACGTTTTCGCCGTACGGTTTGCAGGGCATCCTGCTGGCGCACGTTTTTTTCAATCTGCCGATGGCCAGCCGTCTGCTGTTGCAGTCGCTGGAAAATATTCCCGGCGAACAGCGACAGTTAGCCGCTCAGTTGGGTATCCGCGGCTGGCATTTCTTCCGCTTTGTCGAATGGCCATGGTTACGCCGTCAAATCCTTCCCGTCGCGGCGCTCATCTTTATGCTGTGCTTCGCCAGCTTCGCCACCGTCTTGTCGCTGGGTGGCGGGCCGCAGGCAACCACCATTGAGCTGGCTATCTATCAGGCGCTGAACTTTGATTACGATCCCGCCCGTGCCGCGATGCTGGCGTTGATCCAGATGCTGTGTTGTTTAGCGCTGGTGCTCCTCAGCCAACGCCTGAGCCGCGTCATTGCGCCGGGCACCACGCTGGTTCAGGGCTGGCGCGATCCCGACGATCGTTTGCACAGCCGTCTGGCCGACTCGCTGCTGATTATTCTGGCCCTGCTGCTGTTGCTGCCGCCGCTGCTGGCAGTGCTTGTCGATGGTCTTAACCGCCAGGTTCTGGATGTGCTTATGCAGCCGGTTCTGTGGCAGGCATTGGGAACTTCACTGCGCATCGCGCTGGCGGCAGGGGCATTGTGCGTGATACTCACCATGATGCTGTTATGGAGCAGTCGCGAACTGCGCGCCCGACAGCAGGTGCTGGCAGGCCAGGTACTGGAGCTTAGCGGCATGATGATCCTCGCCATGCCGGGCATCGTGTTAGCTACCGGCTTCTTTCTGCTGCTCAATAACACCGTTGGACTCCCCGAATCTGCCGACGGCATTGTGATTTTCACCAACGCGCTGATGGCGATCCCTTACGCGCTGAAGGTACTGGAAAACCCAATGCGTGACGTGACCGCACGCTACAGTATGTTGTGCCAGTCGTTGGGAATTGAGGGATGGTCGCGCCTGAAAGTGGTTGAACTGCGGGCACTGAAACGTCCGCTGGCGCAGGCGATGGCGTTTGCCTGTGTATTGTCGATTGGCGACTTTGGCGTGGTGGCGTTATTTGGCAATGAGGATTTCCGCACCCTGCCGTTTTATTTATATCAGCAGATTGGATCTTATCGCAGTCAGGATGGCGCGGTTACGGCGCTCTTACTGCTGATCCTGTGCTTTACGCTGTTTACCGTTATTGAGAAATTGCCGGGTCGAAATGTTAAAACTGATTGATATCACATGGCTTTACCACCATTTGCCCATGCGCTTTACGCTGTCGGTCTCGCGCGGTGAGCAGGTAGCAATACTCGGGCCCAGCGGTGCCGGGAAAAGTACGTTGCTGAATCTGATTGCCGGCTTTCTCACGCCTGCCAGCGGCACAATGATGATTGAAGGTGAAGATCACACCGCAACGCCTCCTTCGCGTCGTCCCGTCTCCATGCTGTTTCAGGAAAACAATCTGTTTAGCCATCTGAGCGTGTGGCAAAACATCGGCCTGGGTCTTGATCCGGGTTTAAAACTGAACGCGCTTCAGCGGGAGAAAATGCACAACATCGCCCGGCAAATGGGGCTCGATTCACTGCTGGAGCGACTCCCCGGTGAGCTTTCCGGCGGGCAGCGACAACGCGTGGCGCTGGCGCGTTGTCTGGTGCGGGAGCAACCCATATTGCTGCTCGATGAACCGTTCTCTGCGCTCGATCCCGCCCTGCGTCAGGAGATGTTAACCCTGGTCGCCGAGGTCTGCCGTGATAAGCAGCTTACGCTGCTGATGGTTTCCCACAGCGTAGAAGATGCGGCGCGAATTGCGCCCCGGTCAATCGTGGTCGCTGACGGACGCATTGCGTGGCAAGGTAAAACAGACGAGCTACTAAGCGGTCAAGCCAGTGCCTCAGCGCTGTTAGGCATCAACCCTCATATTTCGTAGGCCGGATAAGGCGAAGCCGCCATCCGGCAAAGGAATCGCTAGTAACCCACAACTTTGCGCAGAATATCGATATACACCGGCATCAGCGGGTGACGCAACAGCGCCACCAGCGCGACCACGCCGATCCCGAGCGTTAACGGTGCCAGATACAGCAAACGACTGCGGGGGAAATACGCGGTTAAACGATCGACTGCCGCTTTGCCGCTACGCCACAGCCGCCAGCATAGCCAGCCCCCGACCCACAGCAGCAACGCCGTCGCCAGCAGCAGCCATTTGAAGTCTCCGCTCTGCATATCGGAAGGAATATCGATTGCCGCTCCCGCCAAAATACCCGGCAGGAAATAGAACGGCGGCCACAGCACGCAGCCTATAATATTCGGCACAATAAATTTTGCGACAGGCAGATCCAGCATGCCCGCCACCATCGGCACCAGCGGACGCGTTGGGCCGACAAAACGGCCCACCAGAATGGTAAACATGCTGTGCTGATGCAGCGCATGCTCGGTTTTATCCAGCAGCGCCTTGTTCTTTTTCATGAACGACCAACGGTGCAGCGGCTTTTTAAAGCGCCAGCCCAACCAAAAGGAGATCCAATCCCCCAACAGGCAACCGACGATGCCCGCAAGCCAGGCATGCCAGAAATTCAGTTCGCCACTGCCAATCAGCGCCCCCAGCCCCGCCATCATCACGGTGCCAGGCAGAATCAGACCAACCAACGCCAGCGACTCCAAAAAAGCCACCAAAAGTACGGCGATCAGAGAGTACAGGGCGGACTGGAGAATAAAGTGTTCCAGCAATGCTTGCATAATGTGTCCGTCAGATTTACGAAGCAGGGATTTTGATAACCCTTCTCAACTTCGTCAAGCCATCAATTGTCTGAATAGATTGCCAGTTATGACAACTTTCAGGACACATCATTCACTTTTTATTCACATCCAGCACGGAACTCGCTCGGACTGGCGCCGGTACATTTTTTGAAAACGCGAGAGAAATAGAGCTGGTCATCAAAGCCGACGTTGCGACCCACCGTGGCGATAGGCATACGTGTGGTACTCAGCAGTAGCTTCGCCTGACTGATACGCTGATCCTCACGCCAGCTTAATACGCTGATGCCCAATTGCTGGCGGAACAGGTGTGACAAACGGGAAGGCGACAGGCAGACATGCTGTGCGACGCTGGCAATATCAAAATTGCTGTCCGCCAGATGATCGCTAATGTACTGGCAGGCATCGCGAACGCGGTTGTCCATTGGCGGATGCAGCGACTCATTAATGGCTTCCATACGTCGGAGTAACAATTGCTCCAGCAGATTAATCGCCAGCAGTTCGGAATAGCGGCCCTCCCCTTGCCCGGCATTAATGATCTGTCCAAACAGTTCATTAAAATGCGGTTGGTGCGCTTCATCAGGGCGAAAGAAACCGGTCTGGGCAAAAATGGCCGGCCAGGTCAACCACTCCTGCCAGTAAGCGCGTGGCCGAAAGTAGACCCACTGGTGATACCACTCGCTGGCATCCGGGTGGCGTCCGTAGTGGTGAATTTCTCCGGGCGGAAACAGCAAAATATCGCCAGGTCGACAGACAAACTGCTTGCCCTGATTATTAATGACCCCTTCCCCACGGATAGTGAGATTAAGGATATAGCCCTTCATCCCCAGCGGCCTGTCGATAAAAAAGTCCAGGTATCCGTTCGCCTCAATGGGGGTTAATCCAGCCACCAAATGTGCGTTAAACGAATATCCCGGCAGTAGGGGATCGTTTTGCGTTTCAGCCATAATTTCAATACTCCCTGGGTTCTGCTAAGAAACAATTTGTCCATATTACGCCAGACATCATCGCCGTCGCCCCTGCGGGTCACAGTGTTTGCAGTAATGGACCATCAACCCCGCTTGTGAAAAGCAATTTGTAAAAAACATGTACTACGCCAACGTCAAAATCGGCTAACGAAAGTGTCTATAACTACGGCAGAAATGTCCACATTGATTATTTGCACGGCGTCACACTTTGTGATGCCACAGCATTTTAGTCCATAAGATTAGCGGATCCTGCCTGACGGTTTTTATCCCTTCTCACTACTGTTTATCCATACCCGTATTTTTGGATGGAGTAAGACGATGGCGATTGCAATTGGCCTCGATTTTGGTAGTGATTCGGTACGCGCTTTGGCGGTGGAATGTGCCACTGGTGAAGAAATCGCCACCAGCGTTGAGTGGTACCCACGTTGGCAGGAAGGGCAGTATTGCGACGGCCCAAACAACCAGTTTCGCCATCATCCGCGCGACTACATTGAGTCCATGGAAGCGGCGCTGAAAACCGTCCTGGCCGAGCTGAGCGCGGAACAACGCGCGGAAGTGGTCGGGATTGGCGTTGACAGTACCGGTTCAACCCCGGCGCCTATTGATGCCGACGGCAACGTACTGGCGCTGCGCCCGGAGTTCGCGGAAAACCCGAATGCGATGTTTGTTCTGTGGAAAGATCACACCGCGGTCGAAGAAGCCGAAGAAATTACTCGCCTGTGCCACACGCCGGGCAAGATCGATTACTCCCGCTATATTGGCGGTATTTATTCCAGCGAATGGTTCTGGGCAAAAATCCTGCACGTGACTCGCCAGGACCACGCGGTCGCCGAGGCGGCGGTCTCATGGATTGAGCTGTGTGACTGGGTTCCGGCCCTGCTCTCCAACACTGTGCGCCCCCAGGATATTCGTCGCGGTCGCTGCAGCGCCGGGCATAAATCCCTGTGGCATGAAAGCTGGGGGGGGCTGCCGCCAGCCAGTTTCTTTGACGAACTCGACCCCATCCTCAACCGCCATCTGCAATACCCAATGTTTAGCGACACCTTCACGGCGGACCTGCCGGTTGGCACTCTGTGTGCCGCGTGGGCGCAGCGCCTGGGGCTACCAGAAACCGTGGTGATTTCAGGCGGAGCTTTTGACTGCCATATGGGCGCGGTCGGCGCAGGCGCACAACCCAATACGCTGGTGAAAGTCATCGGCACGTCTACCTGCGACATTCTGATTGCCGACAAACAAAGCGTTGGCGAACGCGCGGTGAAAGGCATTTGCGGCCAGGTTGATGGCAGCGTGGTGCCGCATTTTATCGGTCTGGAAGCGGGGCAATCTGCTTTCGGCGATATCTATGCCTGGTTTAGCCGTGTGTTGAGCTGGCCGCTGGAACAGCTTGCCGCGCAGCACCCGGAACTGAAAACCCAGATTAAAGCCAGCCAAAAACAGCTGCTGCCAGCGCTCACCGAAGCCTGGGCGAAAAATCCGTCGCTGGATCACCTGCCGGTGGTGCTTGACTGGTTTAATGGTCGTCGTACGCCGAATGCCAACCAGCGTCTGAAAGGCGTCATTACCGACCTGAATCTGGCAACCGATGCGCCAGCGCTGTTTGGTGGTCTGATTGCCGCCACGGCCTTTGGCGCACGCGCCATCATGGAATGCTTCACCGAACAAGGCATTGCGGTTAACAACGTCATGGCGCTCGGCGGTATCGCGCGTAAAAACCCGGTCATCATGCAGGCCTGCTGCGACGTGCTAAACCGTCCGCTACAGATTGTCGCTTCAGACCAGTGCTGCGCGCTCGGTGCGGCTATCTTCGCCGCCGTTGCCGCGCAGGTCCATGCAGACATTCCAGCCGCCCAGCAACACATGGCGAGCGCAGTAGAAAAGACGATGCAACCTCGTCCAGAACAGGCTCAACGTTTTGAACAACTTTACCGCCGCTACCAGCAGTGGGCGGTAAGCGCTGAACAACAGTACCTTCCGACTGCCGCACCGGCGCAGCAAGCCCCGGTAGACCTGGCAACCCTGACTCATTAAGGACACGACAATGACAATTTTTGATAACTATGAAGTGTGGTTTGTGATTGGTAGCCAGCATCTGTATGGCCCGGAAACACTGCGTCAGGTAACCCAACATGCCGAGCACGTTGTTAACGCACTGAATACGGAAGCTAACCTGCCCTGCAAACTGGTATTAAAACCGCTGGGTACTTCTCCTGACGAAATTACCGCTATCTGTCGTGATGCCAACTATGACGATCGCTGCGCAGGCCTGGTGGTCTGGCTGCACACCTTCTCTCCAGCCAAAATGTGGATTAACGGTCTGACTATCCTCAACAAACCGCTGATGCAGTTCCACACTCAGTTCAACGCCGCCCTGCCGTGGGACAGCATTGATATGGACTTTATGAACCTGAACCAGACCGCACACGGCGGTCGCGAGTTCGGCTTCATCGGTGCGCGTATGCGTCAGCAGCACGCCGTGGTCACCGGTCATTGGCAGGATAAGCAAGCGCACGAGCGTATTGGCTCCTGGATGCGCCAGGCGGTGTCCAAGCAGGATACCCGCCATCTGAAAGTCTGCCGTTTTGGCGACAACATGCGTGAAGTTGCGGTCACCGATGGCGATAAAGTTGCCGCACAGATCAAATTCGGTTTCTCGGTAAATACCTGGGCCGTGGGCGATCTGGTGCAGGTAGTGAACGCAATTAGTGACGGCGAAATCAACGCACTGATCGACGAGTACGAAAGCACCTACACCATGACGGCGGCCACGCAAGTCCATGGTGAAAAACGTCAGAACGTACTGGAAGCCGCCCGTATTGAACTGGGGATGAAACGCTTCCTGGAACAGGGCGGATTCCACGCCTTTACGACGACATTTGAAGATTTGCACGGCCTGAAACAACTCCCGGGTCTGGCCGTACAGCGTCTGATGCAGCAAGGCTACGGCTTTGCGGGCGAAGGCGACTGGAAAACCGCCGCTCTGCTTCGCATCATGAAGGTGATGTCAACCGGTCTGCAGGGCGGCACCTCATTTATGGAGGATTACACCTACCACTTCGAGAAAGGCAACGATCTGGTACTCGGCTCACACATGCTGGAAGTGTGCCCGTCAATCGCTGTGGAAGAGAAACCGATCCTCGACGTTCAACACCTCGGTATTGGTGGTAAAGACGATCCTGCCCGTCTGATCTTCAACACTAAAACTGGCCCGGCAGTGGTTGCCAGCCTGATCGATCTCGGCGATCGCTATCGCCTGCTGGTTAACTGCATCGACACGGTGCAAACGCCGCATGACCTGCCGAAACTGCCGGTGGCTAACGCATTGTGGAAGGCCCAGCCGGATCTGCCAACCGCATCTGAGGCCTGGATCCTTGCCGGTGGCGCGCACCACACCGTCTTCAGTCATGCGCTGGATCTGAACGATATGCGCCAGTTCGCTGAAATGCATGATATCGAGATCGCAGTGATCGATAACGATACCCGTCTGCCGGCCTTTAAGGACGCGTTGCGCTGGAACAAAGTGTATTACGGGTTCAAACGTTAATTGGTGAAACGGATTGCCCGGTGGCATTTCATTTACCGGGCCTACAAATTACGTAGGCCGGATAAGCGAAGCGCCATCCGGCATTCAGGAGTTAACATGCTAGAAGATCTTAAACGTCAGGTACTGGAAGCGAATCTGGCGTTGCCAAAGCACAACCTGGTGACGCTGACCTGGGGAAACGTTAGCGCCGTTGATCGCGAACGCGGCGTGTTTGTGATTAAACCTTCCGGTGTCGATTACAGCGTCATGACCGCAGACGATATGGTTGTTGTCAGTATCGCCACAGGGGAAGTCGTTGAAGGCACGAAAAAGCCCTCCTCCGATACTCCAACGCACCGTTTGTTATATCAGGCATTCCCGAGCATTGGCGGTATTGTTCATACCCACTCGCGCCACGCGACAATATGGGCGCAGGCGGGTCAGTCAATTCCAGCGACAGGCACCACCCACGCGGACTATTTCTACGGCACGATTCCCTGTACGCGGAAAATGACCGACAGCGAGATTAACGGTGAATACGAGTGGGAAACCGGAAATGTAATCGTTGAAACCTTCGAGAAACAAGGCATTGACGCAGCGCAGATGCCTGGCGTACTGGTGCACTCTCACGGTCCGTTCGCCTGGGGAAAAAATGCCGAGGATGCCGTGCATAACGCCATCGTGCTGGAAGAAGTCGCCTATATGGGGATTTTCTGCCGCCAGCTCGCACCGCAACTGCCGGATATGCAACAAACCCTACTGGATAAGCACTACCTACGTAAACACGGTGCAAAAGCGTATTACGGACAGTAGTCTCTGCGGGTACAGGATAACTGTATAAAACCACAGCAAATCTATCAGAACCAGGCTATAATCATGCCTGGTTTTTTAATGGATACACAGCGTGGCGCAGGCAGGCTTTATTTTAACCCGGCACTGGCGGGACACCCCGCAGGGAACTGAGGTCTCATTCTGGCTGGCTACAGACGACGGGCCGCTGCTGGTTACGCTCGCGCCGCAGGAATCCGTCGCGTTTATACCAGGCAGTCAGGTTCCGCGCGTTACATCATTATTACGTACAGAGAACGGCTATCGCCTGACGCCGCTTCAACTACAAGATTTCCACCGCCAGCCCGTTTCGGGTCTGTATTGCCGCTCCCATCGCCAGCTCATGCGGCTGGAAAAACTCCTGCGCGAAAACGGCGTCACTGTCTACGAAGCGGATATCCGCCCGCCGGAGCGCTACCTGATGGAACGCTTCATCACGTCCCCGGTCTGGGCCGAAGGCGACAAACAGCACGGCACGCTGATTAATACCCGCCTGAAACCAAACCCGAGCTATCGTCCACCGCTAAAATGGGTATCGCTGGATATCGAAACCACACGGCATGGTGAACTCTACTGCATTGGCCTTGAAGGTTGCGGGCAGCGTATTGTCTACATGCTCGGCCCGGCAAACGGCGATGCCTCGGCGCTGGATTTTGAACTTGAGTACGTGGCAAGCCGCCCGCAGTTGCTGGAAAAGCTCAACGACTGGATTGCCCGTCACGATCCCGATGTCATCATCGGCTGGAACGTGGTGCAATTCGATTTACGCGTCCTGCAAAAGCATGCCGAACGTTATCGCATCCCCCTGCGTTTTGGTCGTGATAATAGCGAACTGGAGTGGCGCGAGCATGGCTTCAAAAACGGCGTGTTCTTCGCGCAGGCCAAAGGTCGTCTGATCATTGACGGCATTGAAGCACTCAAATCCGCCTTCTGGAATTTCTCGTCATTTTCGCTGGAAACGGTGTCGCAAGAATTGCTAGGTGAAGGCAAGTCGATTGATAACCCGTGGGACCGAATGGACGAAATTGACCGTCGGTTTGCCCAGGATAAACCCGCGCTCGCCACCTACAATCTCAAAGACTGTGAGCTGGTCACGCGTATTTTTCATAAAACCGAGATCATGCCTTTTCTGCTGGAGCGCTCGACGGTCAACGGCCTACCGGTCGACCGTCACGGTGGTTCGGTTGCCGCCTTCGGCCACCTCTACCTTCCGCGCATGCACCGGGCGGGTTACGTGGCGCCAAATCTGGGGGAAGTTCCCGCGCACGCCAGCCCCGGCGGCTACGTGATGGACTCGCGCCCGGGATTGTACGACTCCGTGCTGGTACTGGATTACAAAAGCCTGTACCCCTCAATTATTCGTACATTTTTGATCGATCCGGTGGGGCTTATCGAAGGGATGGCGCAACCAGATCGGGAGCACAGCACCGAAGGTTTTCTTGACGCCTGGTTCTCACGCGAAAAACATTGCCTGCCGGAGATCGTTACTCAGATCTGGCACGGGCGTGAAGAAGCAAAACGCCACGGAAATAAACCGCTCTCGCAGGCACTGAAAATTATCATGAACGCGTTTTACGGTGTGCTTGGCACGACCGCCTGTCGCTTTTTCGACCCAAGACTGGCCTCATCAATCACGATGCGCGGTCATGCGATCATGCGCCAGACCAAAGCGTTAATTGAGGCTCAGGGTTACGACGTCATCTATGGTGATACCGACTCGACCTTTGTCTGGCTTAAAAAGGCGCACTCAGAAGATGATGCCGCCCGGATTGGCCGGGAGCTGGTGAGCCATGTCAACTCGTGGTGGGCGCAATCGCTAAAGCAACAAAATCTGACCAGCGCGCTGGAGCTGGAGTTTGAAACCCACTTTTGTCGCTTTCTGATGCCGACTATTCGCGGTGCAGATACCGGTAGTAAAAAACGTTACGCCGGAATGATTCAGGAAGGGGCTGAACAACGCATGGTGTTTAAGGGGCTGGAAACGGTTCGCACCGACTGGACACCGCTGGCGCAACAATTCCAGCAGGAGCTGTACCTGCGAATTTTTCGTAACGAGCCGTATCAGGAGTTTGTCCGCGAGACCATCGACCGTCTGATGGCGGGTGAACTGGATGCGCAACTGGTGTACCGCAAACGCCTGCGCCGCCCGTTAAGTGAATACCAGCGTAATGTTCCGCCACATGTCCGCGCGGCACGACTGGCTGATGAACAGAATATAAAACGAGGTCGAGCGCCACAGTACCAAAACCGTGGCACCATTAAATATGTCTGGACAGTAAACGGCCCTGAACCTGTGGATTATCAGCAATCTGCTCTCGATTATGAGCACTATCTGAGCCGTCAGATACAACCAGTTGCCGAGGGAATACTTCCCTTTATCGATGATAACTTTGCTACACTACTCACAGGGCAACTGGGGTTATTTTGACGCGTGACGAAACCGCCGCCATCCAGTACCATAGCGCCCTTTCCATTCCTGGACCCATTTAACACCACTACCACTGATTTATTAGCCTGGTAGCGGGGTCGTATGCTCTCAAAAACCGGGTTAGCCCGGAAAATGACGAGTATTGCCTGCAATTAAAGATATAGAGCCGAACATATATGCCTTTTACACTTGGTCAACGCTGGATCAGCGATACAGAAAGCGAACTGGGACTTGGTACTGTTGTCGCCATGGATGCGCGAACCGTCACTTTACTTTTCTCATCGACGGGCGAAAACCGTCTGTATGCGCGCAGTGATTCTCCCGTGACCCGCGTGATGTTCAATCCTGGCGATACGATAACGAGCCATGAAGGCTGGCAGCTGCATGTCGATGAAGTAAAAGAAGAAAACGGCCTGCTTGCCTATATCGGAACCCGCCTTGATACCGAAGAAACCGGTGTAACGCTGCGTGAAGTGCTGCTCGACAGTAAACTGGTATTCAGCAAACCACAGGATCGCCTGTTTGCTGGCCAAATTGATCGTATGGACCGCTTTGCGCTGCGCTATCGCGCGCGTAAATTTCAGAGCGAACAGTACCGTATGCCGTGGAGTGGTTTGCGCGGCCAGCGTACCAGCCTGATCCCCCACCAGCTCAACATTGCTCATGATGTTGGTCGTCGTCACGCCCCGCGCGTTTTGCTGGCTGACGAAGTGGGTTTAGGTAAAACCATTGAGGCCGGGATGATCCTGCATCAGCAACTGCTTTCCGGCGCCGCTGAACGCGTACTGATCATCGTCCCTGAGACGCTACAGCACCAGTGGCTGGTCGAAATGCTGCGCCGTTTCAACCTGCGTTTTGCGCTGTTTGATGATGAGCGTTATGCAGAAGCGCAGCATGACGCCTACAACCCGTTTGAAACCGAACAGTTAGTTATCTGTTCGCTGGACTTTGCCCGTCGCAGTAAACAGCGTCTGGAGCACCTGTGTGACGCCGAATGGGATCTGCTGATTGTCGATGAAGCCCATCACCTGGTGTGGAGCGAAGATGCGCCCAGCCGCGAATATATGGCCATTGAACAGTTGGCTGAACGCGTGCCGGGTATCCTGCTGCTGACCGCTACGCCAGAACAGCTGGGTATGGAAAGCCACTTTGCGCGTCTGCGCCTGCTGGACCCAAGCCGTTTCCACGATTTCGCCCAGTTTGTTGAAGAGCAAAAAAATTACCGTCCGGTCGCTGATGCCGTCGCCATGCTGCTGGCTGGCAACAAGCTGAGTAACGATGAGCTGAACATGTTAGGCGACATGATTGGCGAGCAGGACATTGAGCCGTTATTGCAGGCGGCAAACAGCGACAGCGAGGACGCCCAGAGCGCGCGCCAGGAGCTGGTTTCAATGCTGATGGACCGCCATGGCACCAGCCGCGTGCTGTTCCGTAATACCCGTAACGGTGTGAAAGGCTTCCCGAAACGCGAACTGCATACCATCAAGCTGCCGCTGCCAACCCAATATCAGACCGCGATTAAAGTCTCCGGTATTATGGGCGCGCGTAAGAGTGCGGAAGACCGGGCTCGCGACATGCTCTACCCGGAACAGATTTATCAGGAATTCGAAGGTGACACCGGCACCTGGTGGAACTTTGATCCGCGCGTGGAATGGCTGATGGGCTACCTGACCAGCCACCGCTCGCAAAAAGTGCTGGTTATCTGCGCGAAAGCGACCACCGCGCTGCAACTGGAGCAGGTCTTGCGCGAGCGTGAAGGGATCCGCGCCGCCGTGTTCCATGAAGGAATGTCGATCATTGAACGTGACCGCGCGGCAGCCTGGTTTAGCGAAGAAGATAGCGGCGCCCAGGTGATGCTATGTTCTGAAATCGGCTCCGAGGGGCGTAACTTCCAGTTCGCCAGCAACCTGGTGATGTTCGACCTGCCGTTCAACCCGGACCTGCTGGAACAGCGTATTGGTCGTCTGGACCGTATCGGTCAGGCGCATGATATTCAGATCCACGTGCCGTTCCTGGAAAAAACAGCGCAATCCGTGCTGGTGCGCTGGTACCACGAAGGTCTGGATGCGTTCGAACATACTTGCCCAACCGGACGTACTATCTATGACACGGTATACAACAATCTGATCGGCTTCCTGGCTGAGCCGGAAAATACCGATGGCTTTGATGACCTGATCAAAACCTGCCGTGAGCAGCATGACGCGCTGAAAGCCCAGCTTGAGCAAGGCCGCGATCGCCTGCTGGAAATTCACTCCAATGGCGGCGAAAAAGCTCAACAGCTTACCGAAAGTATTGAAGAGCAGGATGACGACACCAGTCTGATCGCCTTTGCCATGAACCTGTTTGATATCGTCGGTATTAATCAAGATGACCGTGGCGACAATTTGATCGTGCTGACGCCGTCCGATCACATGCTGGTACCGGATTTCCCTGGCCTGCCGGAAGATGGCTGCACCATTACGTTTGAACGTGATGTCGCCCTGTCGCGTGAAGACGCTCAGTTTATTACCTGGGAGCATCCGCTGATCCGCAATGGTTTGGATCTGATCCTTTCCGGCGATACCGGAAGCAGCACTATTTCTTTATTGAAAAACAAGGCATTACCAGTCGGCACCCTGCTGGTTGAACTGGTCTACGTTGTAGAGGCGCAAGCGCCGAAACAGCTGCAGTTGAACCGCTTCCTGCCACCAACGCCGGTACGCATGCTGCTGGATAAAAACGGTAATAACCTTGCCGCACAGGTTGAATTCGAAACCTTTAACCGTCAGCTCAGCGCCGTTAACCGCCACACCGGCAGCAAACTGGTCAACGCCGTGCAGCAGGATGTTCATGCCATCCTGCAACTGGGTGAAGCGCAGGTGGAAAAATCCGCCCGCGCGCTGATCGACGCGGCGCGTAAGGAAGCGGACGAGAAGCTGACGGCAGAACTGTCGCGTCTGGAAGCCCTGCGTGCCGTTAACCCGAACATCCGTGATGACGAACTCAGCGCCATTGAAAGCAACCGCCAGCAGGTGTTGGAAAGCCTGGATCAGGCGGGCTGGCGTCTGGATGCCCTGCGTCTGATCGTCGTGACGCACCAGTAACGGAGCCATACATGGAGATGGAAAACTACAATCCGCCGCAGGAGCCCTGGCTGGTTATCCTGTATCAGGATGAGCACATTATGGTGGTCAATAAGCCGAGCGGCTTGTTGTCCGTGCCGGGCCGTCTGGGTGAGCACAAAGACAGCGTGATGACGCGCATTCAGCGCGATTATCCGCAGGCTGAATCCGTGCATCGTCTGGATATGGCAACCAGCGGCGTGATTGTAGTCGCGCTAACCAAAGCGGCAGAGCGTGAACTAAAACGCCAGTTTCGCGAGCGCGAACCGAAAAAGCAGTATGTCGCACGCGTATGGGGACATCCCGCTCCGGCCGAGGGACTGGTTGATTTACCGCTGATTTGCGACTGGCCGAACCGGCCAAAGCAGAAAGTGTGTTATGAGACCGGGAAATCCGCGCAGACCGAGTATGAAGTGGTAGAGTTCGCGGCGGATAACACCGCCCGGGTGGTGCTCAAACCTATTACCGGACGCTCCCACCAGCTGCGTGTGCATATGCTGGCATTAGGGCATCCGATTCTGGGCGATCGCTTCTACGCCCCGCCACAGGCCCTGGCGTTAGCGCCGCGCCTGCTGCTGCACGCAGAGATGTTAACCATCACCCATCCCGAGTACGGCAACAGCATGACGTTTAAAGTCCCGGCAGATTTTTAAACGCAGAGCCAATTGATGCCGGGAGCGCTTCGCTTGCCCGGCCTACATTCATTAACGTAGGCCGGATAAGGCGCAAGCCGCATCCGGCAATTCAATCACTTAAATCCTTTCTGCTCTTTAATCAGCTCGTACGCCTTTTGAATTTCCTGCGCCTTCTGCTTAGCCATCTCCATCATCTCCGGCGGCAGCCCTTTCGCCACCAGCTTGTCCGGATGGTGTTCGCTCATCAGTTTACGATAAGCGCGTTTAATGGTGGTCGCATCGTCGGTTGTTTTAACACCGAGAACATTGCAGGCGTCTTCCAGCGTCGGGCCTCGTTGCGCTTGCTGCCAGCCGCCACCACCGGACTGCTGCTGATATCCGCCGCCGAACTGTGCCCCGCCCTGCATCATGCGCAGAAACTGATCAAACTGGGTGCGCGAAATCCCCAACTCTTCAGCGATCACATACAACACTTCGCGCTCGTTAGGATGCAATGACCCATCGGCAAATGCTGCCTGGATCTGGATCTCCAGAAACATGCGGATCAAATCGAATCGACCAAAACAGACGCTGCGAAACTGACGCATCTTTTCACGTAATGGGTAATTGTCTGATTTTCCCACCCGGAAGGCGTGTTGCGCGGCAGTACGGGAATCACCGTGCAAATTCATCCGATCCATCAACTGGCTGGCGATATGAATATCGGCTTCCGTGACGCGACCTTTGGATTTGGTCAGATGTCCCATCACCTCAAAAGTGGTGGCAAAAAAAAGCGCCTGGCGTTCACGTTGGTTGGCAAACCACGCCATTTTGCGCATGCGGGCTTTGTCGAACATGTGGCCGACTAACAGGCCCAGAACCACACCCCAGAAGCCGCCGCCCATCATTAAAGCCACGGCTACACCAATTATCTTTCCCCAATACTGCATAGACTCCCCAAATCTTTATGCTCTCAGCCAGACTATGTCCCACAATATAAGCTGCTTTTACCGTTTGACGGCTGCGGTCAATTGTGGGACATCGCCTATAATTTGCATTATCATACCTGTCATTCAATGCCGTGCCTAACACCACGGATGCCTAAATGGGCAGGATTAACACTAGCGCAGTGAAGATGAGATAAGTTAGGCTGTGACCGTTTGTCACGCGCGACGCTACCGATGATGGAACAATAAATACAACGTATGAAAAAACGTATTCCCACTCTTCTGGCCACCATGATTGCCAGCGCCCTTTATAGTCAACAGGGTCTGGCAGCCGATCTCGCCTCACAGTGTATGCTGGGCGTGCCGAGCTATAACCGTCCTCTGGTGAAGGGCGAAACCAATGAATTACCCGTCACCATCAATGCCGACAACGCGAAAGGGAATTACCCGGATGACGCGGTGTTTACCGGCAACGTGGATATTGCGCAGGGTAATAGCCGCCTGCAAGCCGACGAAGTTCAGCTTCATCAGAAGCAGGCAGAAGGCCAGCCGGAGCCAGTACGTACCGTCGATGCGTTGGGTAATGTCCATTACGATGACAATCAGGTTATTCTGAAGGGACCGAAGGGCTGGTCTAATCTGAATACCAAAGATACCAACATCTGGGAAGGTGATTACCAGATGGTGGGCCGTCAGGGACGCGGGAAAGCCGACTTGATGAAACAGCGTGGGGAAAACCGTTATACCATTCTGGAAAACGGTAGCTTTACCTCCTGTCTGCCCGGTTCCGATACCTGGAGCGTCGTCGGTAGCGAAGTCATCCACGATCGTGAAGAACAGGTCGCAGAGATCTGGAACGCCCGTTTTAAACTGGGTCCGGTTCCGGTCTTTTACAGTCCTTATTTACAGTTGCCCGTCGGCGATAAGCGCCGTTCCGGTTTCCTGATCCCGAACGCAAAATACTCGACTAATAACTATTTTGAGTTCTATCTTCCGTACTACTGGAACATTGCGCCCAATATGGACGCCACCATCACGCCGCATTATATGCACCGTCGTGGCGGCATCATGTGGGAGAACGAATTCCGCTACCTCACCCAGGCGGGTGCAGGCCTGATGGAGTTCGACTATCTGAACTCCGATAAAGTGTACGAGGATGATAACCCGAAGGATGACAACTCACGCCGCTGGCTGTTTTACTGGCGGCACGCTGGCGTAATGGACCAGGTGTGGCGTTTCAACATCGATTACACCAAGGTCAGCGACACCAGCTACTTCAATGATTTCGATAATAAATACGGTTCCAGTACCGACGGCTATGCCACGCAAAAATTCAGCGTTGGCTATGCGGTACAGAACTTTGACGCCACGGTCTCGACCAAGCAGTTCCAGGTCTTCGATGCCGCAAACAGTAACAGCTACTCTGCGCAGCCGCAGTTAGACGTCAACTATTACCAGAATGACGTCGGTCCGTTTGATACCCGTATTTATGGCCAGGCGGTCCATTTCGTGAACACCAATGACAACATGCCGGAAGCCACGCGTGTTCACCTGGAACCGACCATTAATCTGCCGTTGTCAAATAACTGGGGCAGTATCAATACCGAAGCGAAACTGCTGGCAACGCACTATCAGCAGACCAACCTGGATTGGTACAACAACAAACCGAGCAACGTTAACAAGCTAGACGATTCAGCCAACCGCGTCATGCCGCAGTTTAAAGTCGACGGCAAGATGGTCTTCGAGCGCGATATGAACATGCTGGCGCCGGGATATACCCAGACGCTGGAGCCGCGCGCGCAGTACCTGTACGTCCCATACCGCGACCAAAGTCATATCTATAACTATGACTCATCCCTGCTGCAATCTGACTACAGTGGCCTGTTCCGTGACCGCTCTTATGGCGGCCTGGACCGTATTGCTTCCGCCAATCAGGTAACGACCGGGGTCACATCTCGCGTTTATGATGACGCGGCCGTTGAACGTTTTAATATTTCTGTGGGTCAAATCTACTATTTCACCGAGTCTCGCACTGGCGATGACCATACAGAATGGGAGAATGACGACAAAACGGGCTCACTGGTATGGGCTGGCGATACCTACTGGCGCATCTCCGATCGCTGGGGTTTACGCAGTGGGATCCAGTACGACACGCGCCTGGATAGCATCGCAACCAGCAATAGCAGTATCGAATACCGCCGTGACGAAAACCGTATGCTGCAATTGAACTACCGTTATGCCAGCCCAGAGTATATTAAGGCCGCGGTACCTTCACGCGATGTAACTAACGCCCAATATGAAAATGGGATTTCACAGGTAGGTGCGGTGGCGAGCTTCCCGATTGCCGACCGCTGGTCGATTGTCGGTGCTTACTACTTCGATACCAATGTGAACAAAGAAGCAGATTCAATGCTGGGCTTACAGTACAACTCCTGCTGTTACGCTATTCGCTTCGGCTACGAACGTAAGCTGAACGGTTGGGATAACAAAATGCAGCACGCGATTTATGACAACACGATCGGCTTTAATATCGAACTGCGTGGTCTGAGCTCTAACTACGGTCTCGGCACCAACCAAATGTTGCGTTCGAACATTTTGCCGTATCAAAGCGCTTTATGATCTGATTGATTTACAACGTAATCCGCATTGCGGTTAATTGAAATGGAAAAAGTATGAAGAACTGGAAAACGCTGCTTCTCGGTATCGCCATGATCGCGAATACCAGTTTCGCTGCCCCACAGGTAGTCGATAAAGTCGCAGCCGTCGTCAATAACGGCGTCGTTCTCGAAAGCGACGTCGATGGCTTAATGCAGTCAGTAAAACTTAATGCGGGTCAGGCTGGTCAGCAGTTACCGGACGACGCCACGCTGCGTCATCAGATCCTGGAGCGTTTGATCATGGATCAAATCCTCCTGCAAATGGGTCAGAAGATGGGGGTTAAAATCTCTGACGAGCAGTTGGATCAGGCTATCGCCAACATCGCCAAGCAAAACAACATGACGCTGGATCAGATGCGCAGCCGTCTGGCACAGGATGGCTTAAGCTATTCGACCTATCGTAGCCAGATCCGCAAAGAGATGACCATCTCCGAAGTGCGTAACAACGAAGTCCGCCGTCGCGTCACCATTCTGCCGCAGGAAGTGGATGCCCTGGCGCAGCAGGTTGGCAACCAAAACGATGCCAGCACCGAGCTGAACCTGAGCCACATTTTGATCCCATTACCGGAAAACCCAACTTCAGATCAGGTTAACGCGGCTGAAAGCCAGGCGCGTTCCGTTGTTGATGAAGCGCGTAACGGTAGCGATTTCGGCAAACTGGCCATCACTTACTCCGCAGACCAGCAGGCGCTGAAAGGCGGCCAGATGGGTTGGGGACGTATTCAGGAACTACCGGGCATCTTCGCTCAGGCGTTAAGCACCGCGAAGAAAGGCGATATCATCGGCCCTATTCGTTCAGGCGTGGGTTTCCACATCCTGAAAGTCAACGATATGCGTGGTCAAAGTCAGAACATCTCCGTGACTGAAGTGCACGCCCGCCATATTCTGCTGAAGCCATCGCCGCTCATGACCGATCAACAGGCGCGTCTGAAGCTGGAACAAATCGCGGCAGATATTAAGAGCGGTAAAACCACCTTCGCGGCAGCAGCGAAAGAGTTTTCTCAGGATCCCGGTTCTGCCAACCAGGGCGGCGATCTGGGCTGGGCTGCGGCGGATATTTTCGATCCCGCTTTCCGCGATGCGCTGACCAAACTTAACAAAGGCCAGATGAGCGCCCCGGTGCATTCCTCTTTCGGTTGGCATCTGATCGAACTGCTGGACACGCGTAATGTGGATAAAACTGACGCAGCGCAGAAAGACCGTGCCTACCGTATGCTGATGAACCGTAAATTCTCGGAAGAAGCAGCGACCTGGATGCAGGAACAGCGCGCCAGCGCATACGTTAAAATTCTGAGCAACTAATGACTCGTATTCAACGCGTTGTCATCACTCCCGGCGAACCCGCCGGGATTGGCCCAGACCTCGTGGTTCAGCTCGCACAGCGTGAGTGGCCCGTAGAACTCGTCGTCTGTGCGGATGCCGCTCTTCTCAGTGACCGGGCAGCGATGCTCGGTTTACCGCTTTCACTCCTCCCCTACTCTTCAGATACTCCAGCCAGACCGCAATCAGCAGGTACGTTGACGCTGTTACCGATTGCGCTACGAGCACCTGTAGTCGCAGGTCAGTTGGCGGTAGAAAATGGCCAATATGTCGTGGATACGCTGGCTCGCGCCTGCGATGGTTGTCTGCAAGGTGAATTTGCGGCGCTGATTACCGGCCCTGTCCACAAGGGCGTAATCAATGACGCTGGGGTGCCGTTTACCGGGCATACCGAGTTTTTTGAAGAGCGTTCACAGGCGAAGAAAGTGGTGATGATGCTGGCGACGGAGGAGCTACGCGTAGCGCTGGCCACCACGCATTTGCCGCTCAGAGCCGTTGCCGACGCTATTACACCCGCACTGTTGCAGGAAGTGATTGGCATTCTGCATCATGATTTGCGCACCAAGTTTGGCATTGCCGATCCGCATATTCTGGTGTGTGGACTTAACCCGCATGCTGGTGAAGGCGGACATATGGGGACGGAAGAGTTAGACACCATCATTCCGGTCCTCGATACCCTGCGTACGCAGGGGATGAAATTAAACGGCCCACTGCCTGCAGATACGCTGTTTCAGCCCAAATATCTCGACCACGCGGATGCCGTATTGGCAATGTACCACGATCAGGGTCTCCCCGTGCTAAAATACCAGGGATTTGGTCGCGGTGTGAATATCACGCTGGGCCTGCCCTTTATTCGCACATCTGTCGATCACGGCACCGCACTTGAACTTGCGGGTCGTGGGCAAGCAGATGTCGGCAGTTTTATTACGGCGCTTAACCTCGCCATCAAAATGATTGTTAATACTAATGAATAATCGAGTCCATCAGGGCCACTTAGCCCGTAAACGTTTCGGGCAAAACTTCCTTAACGATCAGTTTGTGATCGAAAGTATTGTCTCTGCTATCAATCCGCAGAAAGGTCAGGCAATGGTCGAAATCGGCCCGGGCCTGGCAGCATTGACCGAGCCAGTAGGTGAACGACTGGATAAGCTCACGGTCATTGAACTGGACCGGGACCTTGCCGCGCGCCTGCAAACTCACCCGTTTTTAGGGCCAAAGCTGACGATTTATCAGCAAGATGCCATGACGATGAACTTCGGCGAACTCGCACAAACGATGGGTCAGCCGCTGCGCGTTTTCGGCAACCTGCCGTACAACATCTCCACGCCGCTGATGTTCCATCTTTTTACCTATACTGATGCCATTGCCGACATGCATTTCATGTTGCAAAAAGAGGTAGTCAATCGTCTGGTTGCAGGGCCAAACAGTAAAGCGTATGGTCGATTAAGCGTCATGGCGCAATATTATTGCAATGTGATCCCGGTACTCGAAGTACCGCCATCCGCATTCACGCCTGCGCCTAAAGTCGATTCCGCCGTTGTGCGTCTGGTTCCACATGCGACGATGCCGTACCCGGTTAAAGATGTCCGCGTGCTGAGCCGTATTACCACCGAAGCGTTTAACCAGCGCCGCAAAACGGTACGTAACAGCCTCGGTAACCTGTTTAGCGTTGAGGTCCTGACCGAGCTGGGTATTGATCCGGCGATGCGAGCGGAAAATATCTCTGTCGCGCAATACTGCCGGATGGCTAACTATCTGTCAGAAAACGCGCCATCGAAGGAGAGTTAAAGATGATCAATTCGCCCCGAGTGTGCATTCAGGTACAAAGCGTCTACATTGAGGCGCAATCCTCACCTGATGATGAACGTTACGTTTTTGCTTATACCGTGACTATCCGCAATTTGGGGCGAGCGCCTGTGCAGCTGTTGGGGCGTTATTGGTTGATCACTAATGGTCATGGCCGCGAAACCGAAGTTCAGGGCGAAGGTGTGGTTGGCGTTCAGCCCCATATCGAACCTGGCGAAGAGTATCAGTACACCAGCGGAGCGGTAATTGAAACACCGCTGGGCACCATGCAGGGTCATTACGAAATGATCGATGAACAAGGCATTGCCTTTACCATCGACATTCCCGTGTTTCGGCTCGCCGTTCCAACACTCATTCACTAAAACAATAACTATGGCAACATACCTTATTGGCGACGTTCACGGTTGTTACGATGAACTGATCGCCTTGCTGCACCAGGTAGACTTTAACCCCGAACAAGACACCCTCTGGCTCACCGGCGATCTGGTCGCGCGTGGGCCAGGCTCTCTGGACGTTTTACGCTACGTGAAATCTCTGGGCGATAGCGTGCGGTTAGTCCTTGGCAATCACGATCTGCACCTGCTGGCCGTGTTTGCTGGTATCAGCCGTAACAAACCGAAAGACCGGCTCACACCGCTGCTCGAAGCCGCGGATGCGGATGAGTTACTTAATTGGTTACGCCGCCAGCCGCTCTTGCAGATTGATGAAGAGAAGAAGCTGGTGATGGCGCATGCCGGTATCACTCCACAATGGGACCTGCAGACGGCAAAAGACTGTGCTCGCGATGTTGAAGCCGTGCTGTCGAGCGACTCGTATCCCTTCTTCCTTGATGCGATGTACGGCGACATGCCCAATAACTGGACCCCGGAACTCACGGGGCTGGCACGCCTGCGTTTTATTACCAACGCTTTTACTCGCATGCGTTACTGCTTCCCCAACGGTCAGTTGGATATGTACAGCAAAGAGTCACCAGAAGAGGCACCTGCCCCGCTGAAGCCGTGGTTTGCCATTCCTGGACCTGTCAGTGAAGCGTACAGCATTGCATTCGGGCACTGGGCATCGCTGGAGGGTAAAGGCACACCAGAAGGTATTTACGCGCTGGATACGGGGTGTTGTTGGGGAGGCGATCTCACCTGTCTGCGCTGGGAAGACAAACAGTACTTTGTGCAGCCATCAAATCGCCATCTGAATCTGGATCCTGGCGAAGCAGTCAACGCCTGATAGTCGTTTGCCGGATGCGGTGCCCGCACCTTATCCGGCAAACGAATATGCCATCAGGCATCCAAATTAACGACGCTCCAGAACCTCGAAGCAGTAGCTGTGAGAGTTTTGCGCGTCGGCATCGTGGAATTCACTGAACACCGATTCCCAGTCATCCGGCTCGTAGTCCGGGAAATGCGTATCCCCTTCCACTTCAGCGTCAATATGCGTCAGATACAGTTTCTGCGCTTTTGGCAGGAACTGCTCATACACACGCCCACCGCCAATTACCATAATTTCAGGCTCATCGCCGCAGGCCGCAATTGCTTCATCTACAGACTTCACCCACTGCACGCGATCGTCGGTGCCAGGCTTACTGCTGATGACGATATTTTTACGCCCAGGTAACGGTCGCCCGATGGACTCCCAGGTGTGGCGTCCCATGACAACCGGCTTGTTTAAGGTATTACGTTTAAACCAGGCGAGATCGGCAGGGAGGTTCCACGGCATGGCGTTCTCCATACCGATGACGCGATCTACCGCTAACGCCGCAATCAGACTGATCATTGAATATTTCCCGGATACAAAAAAATTGTCGCCACTATACGGAAAGCGCAATCTTTCGTCGACTGGCGGAAAGAGGATGAACAGGAAAATTTTCCGTTCTGCTGGCGAACCGACCTATTTATGGTGGTACGCCAGCATTACAGTAGTTCAAAAACAGCCAATTAGCAGTAAAGTTTGCAGAACATCACATTTTTTACCCTATACTGACGGTTTCACTTCCGGCTCATCGGCGACGTCGCCCGTATGCTTACCTTCATCCGTGCCTTGCCAGCCATGGCGTTGAATTAACGATAAGTGCTGACGATCTTCCGCAATAATTTCACTCAGCATTGCGCTGGTGCGTTTATAAACGGCCGCGCGGGAAGTCGCGTCATTTTCCCCTTTCACCATCTCCTCTACCATCATGGTATTGAATCGGCGGAATACGTCGGCCCGCTCACGCGCCTCATAGCGCCCAAGGCCGAGCCCCTCCAGCGCCAGACGTCCAGTCTTCAGTGCACCTTCAAAGGTTTCACGTTCCGGCATATCCACGCCCGCCTGGCGCAGGCGGATGTAATGATCCACGTCGCGCGCACGAGCAATAATTTGCAGATGCGGGAAATGCTCTTTCACCATTTCGGTTAACTGCAGGCTGGTTTGCGGATCGTCAATGGCATTAATAATGACTTCAGCTTTCGCCGCCCCTGCAGACTCCAACAGATCCATCCGGGTCGCATCGCCATAGAAAACCTTCATGCCGAATTTACGCAGCGTTTCGATATGGTCCGGGTCATGATCAAGAACCACCATTTTGACACCGCTGGACAACAACAGACGACCGGTTATCTGGCCAAATCGCCCAAATCCAGCGATGATCACCCGCGGTTGCTCCTCATCGATTTCATCGGCTTCCCGCTCTTCCTCTGTCGCTGATTTTTCCAGACGCGTCAAAATCACCAGCAAAATCGGCGTAGCCGCCATCGATAGCGCCACCGCCAACGTCAGCGATTTCGCCCAGTCGGGATCGAGCACATTTGCCATTTGCGCCGCGCCAAACACCACAAAAGCAAACTCACTGCCCTGCCCTAATAATACGGCAAACCAGCGGCGCTGCTTGTTCGGCACCTGCAACGGTTTCGCTATCAACCACAGCATGACGGTTTTAATAACCAGGAAACCGACCAGCAAAATGATAATGCGCAAGGGATTATCAATCAGCGTACCAAAGTCGATAGACATCCCCACACCGATGAAAAACAGCCCCAGCAGCAGACCTTTAAACGGCTCAATGTCGCTTTCCAGCGCGTGCCGATACTCAGAGCTCGCCAGCAGCACCCCGGCCAGGAATGCCCCCATCGCCATCGACAATCCAACCTCTTCCAACAGCAGACCGAAGCCAAACACGAGGAACAGCGCAACGGCACTAAATACTTCCCGCAGGCCCGAACGGGCAACAAAACGTAAGGCCGGACGTGTGACATAACGCCCCAACACCACCACCAATACCAGTGCGCCCGCTACCTTAAGGGCAGACAATGCAAACGCCCCAAGCGTTGTCGATGCACCGCTCGCTGCCAGCAACGGAATCATCGCCACCAGTGGAATAGCGGCGATATCCTGGAACAGCAGCACGGCAAACGCGCTGCGGCCCATTTGTGAAACCATCAGGTTGCGTTCATTCATCGCCTGCATAGCGATAGCCGTAGAGGAAAGCGCCAGCGTCATGCCGATCAGTTCCGCTACCTGCCAGCGCAGGCCGAGGAACATACAGAACCCACCAATCAGGCCCCCGCATACCACCATCTGTAGCGCGCCGCCGCCGAACACCGAGGCTCGAAGTTTCCACAAACGTTGCGGATCCAGCTCCAGACCGATGACAAACAGCATCAGCACCACACCGATCTCCGCAAAATGCAGGATGGATTCGGCATCCGTCACCAGCCTCAGGCCCCATGGACCGATAATGCACCCGGCGATGAGATACCCCAGTACCGACCCGAGCCCCAACCGTACGGCGATGGGGACAATCAGTGCCGCCGATCCGAGGTAAATCAGCGCCTGTATCAGCGTATGGCTATCCATGGTGTGCCTCCTGCCATTCCATCAGACGCTGTTTGTAGTGACGCGCCTGCGCTTGCAGGGTTTCATCATCACAGATAAACGTACAGTGCATCGCAAACGGCGGCAGCCATTTGAGGCCGCAATAGAGCGCTGTTGCCTGTAAAGGCTGGGAGAGCACATCAAATCCGGGATGGGAGCCAATATCGAAGTGGTTTTCACCGCCGCCGGTCGTCACCGCCCACAGCAGATGTTTACCGTGCAGCGCAGTTCCACCGTGGCCGTACGCCCAACCGTGTGCAAGGACCTTGTCCATCCACAGCTTGAGTAATGGAGGTGTGCTGTACCACTGCATCGGATGCTGCCAGATGATCAAATCAGCGCGTGCCAGCGCATCCTGTTCAGCGGCAATATCGATATTGAAGTCGGGGTAGAGCTGGTAGAGCGAGCGGATCTCCACGCCCTCCAGCGTCCTTGCCTGTTCAAGCATCCGCTTATTCGCATGCGAGTGCTGCGGATAGGGATGCGCATAAATGATGAGGATCATGATTAGCCTGTTTCACTGCATTATTGTAATAACAGTGAGTTTAGTCACTTAATCCGCAGGCTAACAGTCAATATTATTGAGTGGCTGAATGGAGAAAACTGAACTAGTTATCCAGCTCGCTCATATCTTTAACCTGATCGCGGTTAATCTGTTCCGTCTTACCCGTCTGGGCATTTTTGTACGATACCAGGCCAGTATCATCATCGACTTGCGGTTTGCCGTCAGTGACGATTGTTTTGCCATCGGTGGTTTTAACCGCCTGGTTTGAGGAACAACCGGCCACGGTAAACAATGCTGCTGCGGTAAAAATAGAGGTGATCAGGATATGTTTTTGCATGGTGTTCTCCCTGCTTTTCAGTTGCTTTCAGTGATATACCTGTTAACTGTAGGCTAACTGACTGAGTTACAGGGAAAATACAGAACACTCCTAATAGCCCGCCCTGGTCACGGGCTTACTGCGAATCGTCATTTGACTGGTTTGCGCCAGCGTCAGACCTCGCGTTTCCGGGGCGAAAGCGATGGACACAAGCAGGCCAATCAGCGAAATTCCTGCGCCCATCAGCATGACATTGCTGATCCCGTATTTGGTGATGAACACCGGCAGGGCCCAGGTTGAAACAATGGTGCCAATGCGGCTTAAGGACATGATCACCCCGACGGCAGACGCGCGAATATCGGTAGGGAACAGTTCATTTGGGTACAGCCACTGCAGATTTCCCGGTCCCCCCGAGAAAAACGCGTACACGGCAAACGCCAGCACCACCAGCCACGCCCCCATATCAGGAATTAACCCCAGCACGGCCAGCGCCAGCGTCATCATTATAAAGCTGCCAATTAACAATGGCCGACGGCCCGCGCTATTGAGCCAGAACATGGGCGGAATGCACCCCAGCATAAAGCACAGGCTTATCACCACATTGCCCAACGCCGCGCTTTTCCCGGCACCAAGCCCCAACAGTCCAACAATCTGCGGACCAAAGGTATAAATGGCGAACATCGGGATCACCTGGCAGGTCCAGATAGCGGCGACAAACAGTACAAACGGGAAATGGCGGCGGTTAAACAGCTGTAGGAAGCGCGTCTCCTGCGGTGCCTCTTCGTCGAACACCACCGGTTCGCCGAACAGTTTGATCATCATCGCTTCACACTCTTTCACCCGACCTTTACGCAGCAGCCAGCGCGGCGATTCAGGAAGATCGAAGCGCCCAATCAGGATCAAAATACAGGGGATCACCGCGCTGCCCAGCATCCAGCGCCATCCGCCCTCAACATCATACAGCCAGTAACCGACCAGATCGGCACAGGTAGCGCCGACATACCACATCGCGGCGATAAAACCGATGGAGAAAGCGCGCTGGCGGGTATTGGAGAACTCGGTAATCATCGAGGTGGCAATCGGATAATCGGCACCAATCACAATGCCGATCAACACGCGCATCACCAACAGCTCAACGGGCGAGGAAACAAACATGGTTGCCGCCGATATTACACCAATGGCGATAATATCGATGATGAACATTTTGCGCCGCCCGACCTTATCGGAAATGTAGCCAAACAGCGACGTCCCCACAAACAGACCGGCGAGCGTGCCGGCACCCAGCAGACCAATCCACTGTGCGTCCAGTTTCAATGCTGGCGTGAGCTGTTCCAGCGCCACGCCAATCATCACCAGCACATAACCATCCAGAAATGGCCCACCGCTTCCCCACAGCATTATCCGGCGGTGAATAGAGGTAAATTTGATGTCATCAAAGTTCCTGGGCTGCTGCATAGCGACTTCCTGTTTCAACACGGGCAAAGCGTCATCTGTAAGCCGGATAAGGCGTTTACGTCGCCATCCGGCATTGGCTCCACATGATTGCCGGATGGCGACGTTAACGCGTCTTATCCAGCCTACGGGTGCACAACCTCGTACTTATTAGCCGTAGCGAAACTCCACGCCAAATGTCCCGCGCGGGTATTCCCACTTTTCCAGCGCTGTATCAAGTCCGAGAATGCGGCACGTTCCGCACTCCAGGCATCCGGCATAATCAAAACGGACGCTGCCATCGTCCTGCTTTTTATACAGTCCGGCTGGACAAGCCTTAATCAGCACTTCCAGCGTCTGTTTATCAGGATCGGTTTTGAGAATGATATGCGGGCTTTCTTCGTCCACATTGAACTTATTGACGCCCAGTTTGACGTCCACATTGACGGGAGATGTCATAATACGGTCACTCCTTTCAGGCCATCTTTCATCAGGTTGATGAAGCCCACTTTCTTCGCATGGCGCAGGATTTTTTTGCGCATTGGCACCGGAGCAGAGCCATCTACGGTGAACAGGTCGCGCGCGATACTGACCGCCATTTCGGGATAGGCGGTAAACATGCGTGGGTTATCAAGGAAAGCGGGAAGCTTCTGATACATGCGCATATCGCGCATTGGACCATCATCGAGATGCTGACGGTATTCGCCCAGCGACTGCTTGCTGAAGTCGTCGCGCTTCATCGCGGAAAGCACCGTCTTCGCCGCCGCTTCGCCTGCTGATATGGCGAGATCCATACCGCGGATGGTAAAGCCGAGGTTCATACACATTCCGGCAGCATCACCGGCAATCAGTACTCCGTCACCCACCAGTTCAGGCTGCATATTCATACCGGCCTCCGGTACGACGTGCGCGGCATATTCCACCAGCTTGCCACCGGCGATAAGTGGGGCAACCGCCGGATGCTGTTTGAAATCTTCCAGCATTTGTGGGACCGATTTTTTAGCATCTTTCAGATGATGAAGCCCGCAGACCAGCCCCAGAGAAAGGGTCGTTTCATTTGTATAGAGGAAGCCCCCGCCCATCAGACCATCGGTCGGTGAACCGGCAAACAGGCAGGCTGCGCCTTCGTTCCCCTGTAACTGGAAACGATCTTCAATCACCGATTTTGGCAATTCGATCAGCTCTTTTACGCCAACAGCAACATGTGATGCCTCAACGCGCCTGGCCATGCCCAGTTTTTCTGCCAACAAAGAATTCACCCCGTCAGCGAGGATCACAACTTTGGCTTCCAGAATATCGCCGTCGGCTTCCACGCCCACGACTTTGCCTTCTCGCTGCACAACGTTATCCACGCGAATACCGGTGATAAGCTGGGCTCCCGCTTCCTCGGCCTGCTCCATCAGCCAGGCGTCAAATTTGCTGCGTAAGACGGAATAAGAAACCTGCGACGATGCGGCCTCTTCACCATTGCAATAGTCGATGGTCATCGCCCCTTTGTCGGTCATAAAGGCGAGTTTTTCGTGGGTGATTATGCGTTCAATGGGGGCCTGCTCAGCAAAACCGGGAATGATGCGCTCCAGGCTATGCGCATACATGCGCCCACCGGTGACATTCTTCGCACCAGCAGAATTGCCGCGCTCGATGACCAGCACCTGTGCACCTTCCCGAGCCAGCACCAGCGCCGCAACCGAACCGGCCAGACCTGCACCCACGATGATGGCATCAAAGATATCTTCGGACATACGTACTCCTGTCAGTGGCAGGATACTTTCGCACCCTGCCCGAATGGTTTAACGCGCCAGAGCAGCCGTCAGCGCAGGCAGGATCTTCAGCGCATCGCCAACGATGCCAAAATCTGCGTACTGGAAGATCGGCGCATTTTTATCTTTGTTGATGGCGAAAATCGTCTGCGCGCCGTTGGCGCCGACCATATGTTGGATCTGCCCGGAGATCCCCACGGCCAGGTACAGTTCTGGTTTGAGCATCAGGTTGGAAATGCCGACGTAGCGTTCGTGCTCCATCCACTTCTCGTTTTCAGCCACCGGACGCGAACAGGCCAGCTCAGCGCCAATGGTCTGGCACAGTGCTTCAGCCAACGAGATATTTTCTTTGCTACCAATACCGCGTCCCACGCTGACCACCAGACGGGCTTTGTCGAGATCGACGCTGTTGCTCTGACGCGCCTGAGTTGCCGTACGGGTCACGGCAATAGCCGGAGCCTGCCACTGGATGGTGTGCACCTCGCCGCTGCGGGCGGTATCCGGTTGCTGCGCGTCAAACGTTCCGCTGCTGAGTGTGATCACAGCAAACGGTGAAACGATTGTTTCTGCCCCCATCGCCAGGCCGCCGTAGACCATATGTTTGACCGCTGCTTTTCCGTCCTCCACCGCGACTGCACTGGCGTCGTTTGAGACCGCAGCCGACAAGCGAAAGCCCAGCTTTGCCGCTAACAGCTTGCCCCGACGCGTATTCGGCAGCAGCACCGCGCCGCCCTCGCTGTGCTGACGAATGGTCTCGGCCATCGCATCGGCGTAGTCTTCAACCATACGGTCTTCTGGTTTGCCGCTGAGCAGCCAGACATGAGCTGCGCCTAAATGGCATGCCGCCGCGCTGTCCTCATCGCTGAGTACAAATGTGTTAACGTTTTCACCTAAAGCCTGCGCACCATTCATCAGTTCCGGCAGACGAGAAGGGGTATCGCTGAATACCCAGACACTGGAAAATTTGTTCATAACATCCCCTGATAATTAAATGATTTTGCGAAGATTCTCGACAAACGCGGCAATCTGTTCTTCACCGTCACCTTCAATCACAACGCGCTGACGCTCGCGCTGCTTCGGTGCGGCAACCTGTTGTTCGGAATACGCTTGCGCGCCGTTCAACCCAATGTCCGCAGACGACCAGACCTGAACCGGTTTTTTCGCCGCGCCAAGAATGGCTTTCATGGAAGGGATTTGAGGGGTGTTGATGTCAGTAGAAACCGCGATCACCGCCGGAAGCGGGATACTCAGGGTTTCAACTTCATCTTCCAGTTCACGCTCTACCGTCAGCGTGTTGTCGGTAAGAGAGAGGATTTTACTCACGCCGTTAATCGCCGGCACGTTCAGCATTTCGCCCACCAGCAGACCAACCTGCTGAGCATAAAGATCGGAAGAACCGTCGCCGCAAATAAGCAGATCAAAACCTGACTTTTGTGCGGCGGCAGCCAGCACGGTGGCGGTTTGTTGCGGCAGCGCCTGTTCAAATTGTTCGTCAATGACAACAATCAGTTCATCAGGGCCACGGGAGAGCACGTCTTTGCGCCCTTTTGCATTGGTCAGCGCTTTGCCGCCGACGCTCATGGCCACAACCTGAGCCTCTCCCACCTGCTGTTTCAATTGGCAAGCCGCTTCGATCGCATTCAGATCATATTGGCTGATTTTGCCATCCGCTTTGCTGAAATCAAGTGTTCCATCAGCATTATTAATCGCAATATCCTGCTCATCAGGTACGCATTTATAGCAAGTAATTATCTTCATTGCATCTCCAGAAATCATGAAGGAAACGTATTTATATCGGCGGTGTTAAATACAGATATCACGCTCTTTAATTCGGAAATAAAACATTAATCACCAATATTGAAAATGTCACACATTGATATTCGTAACTTTCAATAGTGTTATGCACTTCACCAATATTGAAAGAAACATGTCAAACACGAAAATTTTCAATATTGTTTGCTGGTTCAACAATATTGAACGCCAGTCACTTAAAAAAGTTAAAAAATAAACATCAAGATTATGATTAATAAAGAAATTATTTGTATTTTCAGACAAAATAACCAGCATAAAAAAGTGTGACACAGATAACAGAATAGCCGAAAATGAATACCCATTATGAGTTACTCACTGAGGCGCCCCAGAGGTTAAAAAGTTATCAACAAATCATTAATAATAAATAAACAAACGATCACACACTGGCACGCTAAATAAATTTCGTTTTCACACTGGAATTCACTTATGAAAAATGAAAAGAGAAAGTCGGGAATTGAACCGAAGGTTTTTTTTCCGCCATTAATAATTGTTGGGATACTTTGTTGGCTAACAGTAAGAGATCTTGATGCCGCTAACGTCGTTATTAATGCGGTATTCAGTTATGTCACCAACGTCTGGGGCTGGGCATTCGAATGGTATATGGTCGTCATGCTCTTCGGCTGGTTCTGGTTGGTCTTTGGCCCATATTCGAAAAAGAAATTAGGCGACGAAAAACCCGAGTTTAGTACCGCCAGCTGGATTTTTATGATGTTCGCGTCCTGTACATCCGCCGCGGTGCTGTTCTGGGGTTCCATCGAGATCTACTACTATATCTCTACCCCGCCGTTTGCTCTCGCCCCCAACTCCGTTGGCGCAAAAGAGATAGCTCTGGCGTACAGCTTGTTCCACTGGGGACCGCTGCCGTGGGCAACCTACAGCTTCCTTTCAGTCGCATTCGCCTACTTCTTCTTTGTACGCAAAATGGACGTTATCCGTCCCAGTTCCACGCTAGTGCCATTAGTGGGCGAGAAGCATGCCAAGGGCTTGTTCGGCACCATCGTCGATAACTTCTATCTGGTGGCGCTGATCTTCGCGATGGGAACCAGCCTCGGTCTCGCTACCCCGCTGGTAACCGAGTGTATGCAATGGCTGTTCGGTATTCCGCATACGCTGCAACTCGACGCCATCATCATTACCTGCTGGATCATATTGAACGCCATTTGCGTGGCCTGCGGCCTGCAAAAAGGGGTCAAGATCGCCAGCGACGTACGTAGTTACCTGAGCTTCCTGATGCTCGGCTGGGTGTTTATCGTCAGCGGCGCCAGCTTCATCATGAACTACTTCACCGACTCGGTCGGCATGCTGCTGATGCATCTGCCGCGCATGCTGTTCTACACAGATGCCATCGGCAAAGGCGGCTTCCCGCAGGGCTGGACTGTTTTCTACTGGGCGTGGTGGGTTATTTACGCCATCCAGATGAGTATCTTCCTGGCACGTATTTCTCGCGGTCGTACCGTACGTGAACTGTGTTTCGGGATGGTGTTGGGCCTGACTGCATCAACCTGGATCCTGTGGACCGTCCTTGGCAGCAACACGCTGCTGCTGATGGATAAAAACATTCTCAACATCCCGCAGTTGATTGAACAACACGGCGTGGCGCGCGCCATTATCGAAACCTGGGCTGCTTTACCGCTCAGCACCGCCACCATGTGGGGATTCTTTATCCTCTGCTTTATTGCCACCGTCACGCTAATTAACGCCTGCTCCTACACCCTGGCGATGTCCACCTGTCGCGAAGTTCGTGATGGTGAAGAACCGCCGCTGTTGGTGCGTATCGGTTGGTCCGTTCTGGTCGGCGTCATCGGCATCGTTCTGCTGGCGCTGGGTGGGTTGAAGCCCATTCAGACCGCAATTATCGCCGGGGGATGTCCGCTGTTCTTCGTCAACATCATGGTGACGCTGTCCTTTATTAAAGACGCCAAAGTGCACTGGAAAGACAAGTAATTCTTATTAACCCAATTGATCAAGAGGCTGAAAGATGGATTTCAACTTAAATGACGAGCAGGAACTGTTTGTCGCCGGTATTCGTGAACTGATGGCCAGTGAGAACTGGGAAGCTTATTTTGCCGAGTGCGATCGCGACAGCGTCTATCCTGAGCGTTTTGTAAAAGCGCTGGCGGATATGGGCATCGATAGTCTGTTGATCCCGGAAGAACACGGTGGGCTGGAAGCCGGTTTTGTCACCGTTGCCGCCGTCTGGATGGAACTCGGACGTCTTGGCGCACCGACTTACGTGTTGTATCAATTACCAGGCGGTTTTAACACTTTTCTGCGTGAAGGTACCCAAGAGCAAATTGATAAAATCATGGCGTTCCAGGGGACCGGTAAGCAGATGTGGAACTCGGCGATCACAGAACCGGGAGCGGGATCGGATGTTGGCAGTCTGAAAACCACTTATACACGCAAAAATGGTAAGGTTTATCTTAATGGCAGTAAGTGCTTTATCACCAGTAGCGCCTATACCCCGTACATCGTAGTGATGGCGAGAGATGGTGCATCACCGGATAAACCTGTTTATACCGAATGGTTTGTTGACATGAGCAAGGCGGGTATCAAGGTCAACAAACTGGAGAAACTCGGTCTGCGCATGGATAGCTGCTGTGAAATCACCTTTGATGACGTTGAACTGGACGAGAAAGACATGTTCGGTCGGGAAGGTAATGGCTTCAACCGTGTGAAAGAAGAGTTTGACCATGAACGCTTCCTCGTCGCGCTGACCAACTACGGTACGGCAATGTGCGCTTTTGAAGACGCCGCGCGTTATGCCAACCAACGCGTACAGTTTGGCGAAACGATCGGCCGTTTCCAGCTGATCCAGGAGAAGTTCGCGCACATGGCGATCAAACTAAATTCCATGAAAAATATGCTGCTGGAAGCTGCGTGGAAAGCGGATAACGGCACCATTACCTCGGGTGACGCGGCAATGTGTAAATACTTCTGCGCCAATGCCGCGTTCGAAGTGGTAGACACCGCTATGCAGGTACTGGGCGGAATAGGCATCGCGGGTAACCATCGCATCACGCGTTTCTGGCGTGACCTGCGCGTTGACCGTGTTTCTGGTGGTTCTGACGAAATGCAGATCCTGACGTTGGGTCGTGCGGTACTTAAGCAATACCGCTAATTCAGCACGATTCATAGGCCGGATGGCGGAGCGAGCGCCTTATCCGGCCTACATGGACACCCATAAATGCCAGGAGAAAAATGATGAATCATTTACCAATGCCAGCCTTCGGCCCGCTTTCCGGGGTACGCGTTGTCTTTTCAGGGATCGAAATTGCCGGTCCGTTCGCCGGACAGATGTTCGCCGAATGGGGTGCTGAGGTTATCTGGATTGAAAACGTCGCATGGGCCGATACCATCCGCGTGCAGCCGAACTATCCGCAGCTCTCACGCCGTAACCTGCACGCCCTGTCGCTGAATATTTTCAAAGATGAAGGTCGGGAAGCGTTTCTGAAGCTGATGGAAACCACCGATATTTTCATTGAAGCCAGTAAAGGCCCGGCCTTTGCCCGCCGCGGTATTACCGATGAAGTGCTGTGGGAACATAACCCGAAACTGGTTATCGCCCACCTTTCCGGCTTCGGCCAGTTTGGTACCGAGGAGTACACCAATCTTCCGGCGTATAACACCATCGCGCAGGCGTTCAGTGGCTATCTGATCCAAAACGGCGACGTGGATCAGCCAATGCCAGCCTTCCCGTACACCGCCGATTACTTTTCCGGGATGACCGCAACGACAGCGGCGCTGGCGGCCCTGCACAAAGTGCGCGAAACGGGTAAAGGTGAAAGCATCGATATCGCTATGTACGAAGTGATGCTACGCATGGGTCAGTATTTCATGATGGATTACTTCAACGGCGGCGAAATTTGCCCACGCATGACCAAAGGCAAAGACCCGTATTACGCTGGCTGCGGCCTGTATAAATGCGCCGATGGCTATATCGTCATGGAGCTGGTCGGCATCACGCAAATCAACGAGTGCTTCAAGGATATTGGCCTCGCCCACATTCTTGGCACACCGGAAGTCCCGGAAGGCACCCAGCTTATTCATCGTGTGGAATGCCCTTACGGCCCGCTCGTGGAAGAGAAACTGGACGCCTGGCTGGCAACGCACACCATCGCCGAAGTCCAGGCGCGCTTTGCTGAGCTGAACATCGCCTGCGCGAAGGTGCTGACCATTCCAGAACTGGAAGGCAACCCGCAGTACGTTGCCCGTGAATCTATTACTCAGTGGCAAACGATGGACGGTCGCACCTGCAAAGGACCGAACATCATGCCGAAATTTAAAAACAATCCGGGGAAAATCTGGCGCGGCATGCCGTCACATGGCATGGATACGGCCGCCATTCTGAAAAACATTGGTTATAGCGAAGCAGACATAAATGAGCTGGTCGGCAAAGGCCTGGCCAGAGTTGAGGAATAAACGCGACGCGCTGACCGCTCATTGGTTAGCGCTCACGCCTGATTTCAGTGGATAAAGCAATATGGATATCGTTGGCGGACAAAACTTACGTCAGATGTGGGACGACCTGGCCGGGGTGTACGGAGATAAAACGGCGTTAATTTTCGAATCCTGCGAAGGAGTCGTTCGGCAGTTTAGCTATGCCTCGCTCAATGAAGAGATTAACCGCACAGCAAACTTGTTCCATTCCTTAGGGATCCGCAAGGGCGATAAGGTCGCATTGCATCTGGATAACTGTCCGGAATTCATTTTTTGCTGGTTTGGGCTGGCAAAAATTGGCGCCATCATGGTACCGATTAATGCCCGCTTGCTGGGTGAAGAAAGTGCCTGGATCCTGCAAAACAGCCAGGTAAGCCTGCTGGTCACCAGCGCCCAGTTTTATCCTATGTACCGCCAGATACGGCTGGAAAATAGCACCCCGCTTAATCATATCTGTCTGATTGGCGAACAGCTTCCGGCTGACGACGGCGTGAGTCACTTTATCCAACTGCAATCCCGCCAGTCCGCCACGCTGTGCTATACACCTGCGTTATCCACTGACGATACGGCGGAAATTCTGTTTACCTCAGGCACCACCTCTCGACCTAAAGGGGTGGTAATTACCCACTACAACCTGCGTTTTGCGGGCTATTACTCTGCCTGGCAAATTGCTCTGCGTAATGATGACGTCTACATGACGGTGATGCCCGCTTTTCATATCGACTGTCAGTGTACCGCCGCAATGCCAGCATTCTCCGCAGGCAGCACCTTTGTGCTGCTAGAGAAGTACAGTGCCAGGGCGTTCTGGAATCAGGTGCATAGATATAAGGCGACGGTTACCGAATGCATTCCGATGATGATCAGAACGCTAATGGTGCAGCCCGCTGCACCAACCGACAGACAGCATCACCTGCGCGAAGTGATGTTCTACCTCAATTTATCCGAGCAGGAAAAAGACGATTTTACCGAACGCTTTGGCGTCAGGCTGCTGACCTCCTACGGTATGACTGAAACCATCGTCGGTATTATCGGCGACCGTCCCGGTGACAAACGACGCTGGCCCTCCATTGGCCGCGTGGGGTTTAGCTATGAAGCCGAAATCCGTGACGATCACAACCGTCCCCTGCCCGCCGGAGAAATTGGCGAAATCTGCATTAAAGGCGTGCCGGGCAAAACCATCTTCAAAGAGTACTACGCGCAGCCGGAGGCTACCGCCAAAGCGCTGGAACCTGAGGGCTGGTTACATACCGGTGATTCGGGCTATCAGGATGAGGATGGCTATTTTTATTTCGTCGACAGACGCTGCAACATGATTAAACGCGGCGGGGAAAATGTCTCCTGCGTCGAGCTGGAAAATATTATTTCTGCGCATCCGAAAATTCAGGACATTGTGGTTGTCGGTATTAAAGATTCAATCCGTGATGAAGCCATTAAAGCGTTTATCGTCCTTAATGAAGGTGAAACATTAAGCGAAGCCGAGTTCTTCAGCTTCTGCGAAAACAATATGGCGAAATTCAAGGTTCCCTCTTTTATGGAGATAAGAACCGACCTGCCGCGCAATTGTTCAGGAAAAATAATCAAAAAAAATCTGAAATAACCCTTCCGACAGGAATTCCTCCTGCCGGGAAATCTATTTATCTGGAGATGAACTATGAGTGAATCATTACATCTGACCCGTAACGGCCCGATCCTGGAAATTACCCTCGACCGGCCTAAAGCCAATGCCATTGACGCCAAAACCAGCTTTGCCATGGGTGAAGCATTTCTTAATTTTCGTGACGACCCGGAATTACGCGTAGCGATTATCACCGGTGGCGGTGAGAAATTCTTTTCTGCGGGCTGGGACTTAAAAGCAGCGGCTGAAGGTGAAGCGCCGGACGCCGATTTTGGCCCAGGCGGCTTCGCCGGTTTAACCGAAATTTTCGACCTCGATAAGCCGGTCATCGCTGCGGTTAACGGCTATGCGTTTGGCGGTGGTTTTGAATTGGCGCTGGCGGCGGATTTTATCGTCTGCGCGGAAAACGCCAGCTTCGCGCTACCGGAAGCCAAGCTCGGGATCGTGCCAGACAGCGGTGGCGTACTGCGTCTGCCTAAGCTGCTGCCACCGGCAATCGTCAACGAAATGGTGATGACCGGCAGACGAATGGGCGCCGAAGAAGCGCTGCGCTGGGGCATCGTCAACCGCGTTGTCAGCCAGAGCGAACTGATGGATAGCGCGCGTGAACTGGCGCAGCAGTTGGTGAATAGCGCCCCGCTCGCGATCGCCGCACTGAAAGAGATTTACCGCACCACCAGCGAAATGCCGGTGGAAGAAGGCTACCGCTACATCCGCAGCGGCGTGCTGAAGCACTATCCATCAGTGCTGCATTCGCAAGATGCGCTTGAAGGACCGCAGGCGTTTGCCGAAAAACGCGACCCGGTGTGGAAAGGTCGTTAATGTGCCGATGCCGGATAGCGATTCGCTTATCCGGCAATAAAACCGAGATAAAACGATGAGCTACTACGCCTTTGAGGGCCTGATTCCGGTGGTACATCCGGATGCCTTTGTCCATCCCAGCGCCGTACTGATTGGCGATGTCATTGTGGGTGCCGGAGTTTATATTGGCCCGCACGCGTCATTGCGTGGTGATTATGGTCGCTTGATCCTGGAGGCAGGTTCTAATCTGCAGGATGGCTGCATTATGCACGGCTACTGCGACACCGACACCATCGTGCATGAGAACGGACACATCGGCCATGGCGCAATCCTGCACGGTTGCGTGGTGGGCAGAGATGCGCTGATCGGCATGAACAGCGTCATTATGGACGGCGCAGTGATTGGCGAAGAGAGCATTGTCGCCGCCATGAGCTTTGTCAAAGCCGGATTTCAGGGAGAGGCAAGGCAGATGCTGGTGGGCTCACCCGCTCGCATATTGCGTGAAGTCACGGACCAGGAACTGCACTGGAAACGGCTAAACACCAAAGAATATCAGGATCTTGCAATCCGCTGCCAAACAGGTCTACACGAAACGCTGCCCTTAACGCGGGTCGAAGAAAACCGGCCGCGCCTGAAAGGCACGACGGACGTAAAACCCAAATCAGCACAGTAATTGATGCCGGATGCGCTCACGCTTATCCGGCCTACGCGTCAATCACCGTTTATGCCACCATCAGGCAAACTAATTATTAGCGACGCATACTCTTGGAGAGCATCATCTGCCATTTCTGCTCACGATTAAGCTCTGTTGGAGGAACAGCGGACAGGCGCGGCGTTTTCGCCACACTTACCTTTTTTTCCTGCAAATTGTGATTCAATCGGCGGTAGAGATGAGAATCAATACTAATGATTTTTACCAGACGCTGGCACTGGCAGCCCCGACCAGCAATCTGATTCGGGATCATCTTAACTTCACAAACAATTTCTCCCACTTCCGACAGAATATAAGAGAGCGTATTAATTGCTTTGCAGTGTTCAATATCAAAATGGCGGGAAATTTCCTTGGCGGTAATCCAACGATCCTCAGCCATCATCCAGTCGGCAATTAACAAATAAAGCGGTCTTTCAACATATTTTTCACACATAAGCACACCATTTCACAAATTAAAAATCTGGCTACGGCCTGTCCAAATTAATAAAAACTAAGCCATATTAAAATTGTGGATATGAAGGATAGTATGCGACTTAAATATTGAATAGTGTGAGCAATATCGTGCTTATTACATTGAAAATGTGGTTACGGAAACGGACTTCTCCAGGAATGACCTGAAAGAGTAAAAAAAAAACGGTTCCTATACAGGAACCGTTTCTAATTTATATTGCAGATCCAATTAACGGCAATATCACCGATATCTTCAGTTTATTACTTTTTGATCTGCGCGTGCATTTCCTGCACCGAGGTTACTTTCTCGGTAGCGTCCGCGTTCAGCGCCATCGCGGTGGCGAAGCCGCCGTTCAGGGTAGTGTCGTAGTGCACTTTGTACTGCAGCGCGCTGCGGCGAATCAGCTTGGAGTCTTCAATCGCCTGACGACCTGCGGTGGTGTTGATGATGTAGGTGTATTCGCCATTCTTGATGCGGTCCTGAATGTGCGGACGACCTTCATGCACCTTGTTCACCAGACGCGGGTTGATACCCGCTTCGCCCAGCACAATCGCGGTACCGTGGGTGGCATCCAGCTCGAAGCCTTGTTTCAGCAGCTTAGCGGCCAGGTCCACCACGCGCTCTTTGTCGCCTTCGCGAACGGAGAGCAGCGCACGGCCCTGTTTCTTCATCGTGGAGTTACTGCCCAGCTGCGCCTTAGCGAACGCTTCCGCGAAGGTACGGCCCACGCCCATCACTTCCCCGGTAGAGCGCATTTCTGGCCCTAACAGCGGGTCAACGCCCGGGAATTTGTTGAACGGCAGCACCACTTCTTTCACCGAGTAGTACGGCGGGATAATTTCTTGGGTCACGCCCTGCTCGGTCAGCGATTTGCCGGCCATCACGCGCGCCGCCACTTTCGCCAGCGGCACGCCGGTGGCTTTGGAGACGAACGGTACGGTACGCGCCGCACGCGGGTTGACTTCAATCAGGTAGACTTCGTTGTCTTTCACTGCAAACTGTACGTTCATCAGGCCGCGTACCTGCAACTCGAAGGCCAGTTTCTGCACCTGCTGGCGCATCACATCCTGAATTTCCTGGCTCAGCGTGTAGGCTGGCAGGGAACAGGCGGAGTCGCCGGAGTGTACGCCCGCCTGCTCGATGTGTTCCATGATGCCGCCAATCAGCACCATTTCGCCGTCGCAGATGGCGTCAACGTCGACTTCAATCGCATCATCAAGGAAGCGGTCCAGCAGCACCGGCGCATCGTTAGACACGCTGACCGCAGTCTGGAAGTAGCGACGCAGGTCGGCTTCGTCATAGACGATTTCCATCGCGCGGCCGCCCAGGACGTAAGACGGGCGCACCACCAGCGGGTAACCAATCTCTTTCGCCTTCTCAACCGCTTGTTCAATGGCGGTGACGGTGGCGTTCGCCGGCTGCTTCAGCTTCAGACGGTCAACCGCGTGCTGGAAGCGTTCACGGTCTTCCGCGCGGTCGATGGCGTCCGGGCTGGTGCCGATAACCGGTACGCCTGCGGCTTCCAGTTCACGCGCCAGCTTCAGCGGGGTCTGGCCGCCGTACTGCACGATGACGCCCTTCGGCTTCTCGATGCGCACGATTTCCAGCACGTCTTCCAGCGTCACCGGCTCGAAGTACAGACGGTCGGAGGTGTCGTAGTCGGTGGAGACGGTTTCCGGGTTACAGTTGACCATGATGGTCTCGTAACCGTCTTCGCGCAGCGCCAGCGAGGCGTGTACGCAGCAGTAGTCAAATTCGATCCCCTGGCCGATTCGGTTCGGGCCGCCGCCGAGGACCATGATTTTGTCGCGGTCAACGGACGGGTTAGATTCGCACTCTTCTTCATAGGTGGAGTACATGTAGGCGGTGTCGGTGGCGAATTCCGCCGCGCAGGTATCCACGCGCTTGTAGACCGGATGCAGGTTGTACTGGTCGCGCAGCTTGCGGATTTCCGCTTCGCGCACGCCTGCCAGCTTCGCCAGGCGCGCATCGGCAAAACCTTTACGCTTCAGGTGGAACAGGAAGTCAGCGTTGAGGCCGTTAATGCCCACTTCCGCCACTTTCTCTTCCAGACGCACCAGCTCTTCAATCTGCACCAGGAACCAGCGGTCGATGTTGGTCAGGTTGAACACGCCGTCGACGGAGAGGCCCGCGCGGAACGCATCGGCGATGTACCAGATACGCTCAGCGCCCGCATCTTTCAGCTCGCGGCGGATTTTGGTCAGCGCTTCCGGGTCGTCGAGGCTCACTTTCGGGTCGAAGCCGGTGGCGCCCACTTCCAGGCCGCGCAGCGCTTTTTGCAGAGATTCCTGCTGGGTGCGGCCAATCGCCATCACTTCACCGACAGATTTCATCTGGGTGGTCAGACGGTCATTAGCGCCAGCGAATTTCTCGAAGTTGAAGCGTGGAATCTTGGTGACAACGTAGTCGATAGACGGCTCGAAGGAGGCCGGAGTACGCCCACCGGTGATGTCGTTCATCAGTTCGTCGAGGGTGTACCCCACCGCCAGTTTGGCCGCAACTTTGGCAATCGGGAAACCGGTGGCTTTCGAGGCCAGCGCCGAGGAGCGGGAGACGCGCGGGTTCATTTCGATAACGATCAGACGGCCGTCTTTCGGATTCACCGAGAACTGGACGTTAGAACCGCCGGTTTCAACGCCGATTTCACGCAGTACCGCCATCGAGGCGTTACGCATGATTTGGTATTCTTTGTCGGTCAGGGTCTGCGCCGGGGCCACGGTGATAGAGTCACCGGTGTGGATACCCATCGCATCGAAGTTTTCGATAGAGCAGACGATGATGCAGTTGTCGTTTTTATCACGCACCACTTCCATCTCGTACTCTTTCCAGCCGATCAGCGATTCATCAATCAGCAGCTCATTGGTTGGCGAGAGGTCCAGACCGCGTTCGCAGATTTCTTCGAACTCTTCACGGTTGTAAGCGATACCGCCGCCGGTGCCGCCCATGGTAAAGGACGGACGGATGATGCACGGGAAGCCTACATCAGCGGCAACCGCCAGCGCTTCTTCCATAGTGTGCGCGATACCGGAACGCGCGGTGTCGAGGCCGATTTTCTTCATTGCCACATCGAAGCGACGACGGTCTTCTGCTTTATCAATCGCATCGGCGGTCGCACCAATCATGGTCACGCCGAACTCTTCCAGTACGCCCTGACGCTCCAGCTCCAGCGCGCAGTTCAGCGCGGTCTGGCCGCCCATGGTCGGCAGCACCGCATCCGGACGCTCTTTTTCGATGATTTTGCGTACCACTTCCCAGTTAATCGGCTCGATGTAGGTCGCATCGGCCATTTCCGGGTCGGTCATGATGGTTGCCGGGTTAGAGTTCACCAGAATAACGCGGTAACCCTCTTCGCGCAGCGCTTTACACGCCTGGGCACCGGAGTAGTCAAACTCACACGCCTGACCGATAACAATCGGGCCCGCGCCCAGAATCAGGATACTTTTTATGTCTGTACGTTTTGGCATGGCTCTTATTACTCCTGATTATTTCGCGGACTGACGGTATTGCTCAATAAGCTCGATAAAGTGGTCGAACAGCGGCGCTGCATCGTGCGGGCCTGGGCTCGCCTCTGGGTGGCCCTGGAAGCTGAACGCCGGTTTATCGGTACGGTGAATCCCTTGCAGGGTACCGTCGAACAGGGATTTGTGGGTCACGCGCAGGTTGGCTGGCAGCGAGTCTTCATCAACCGCAAAACCGTGGTTCTGCGCGGTGATCATCACCACATTCTTATCCATGTCTTTCACCGGGTGGTTACCACCGTGGTGACCAAATTTCATCTTGATGGTCTTCGCACCGCTCGCCAGCGCCAGCAGTTGATGGCCGAGGCAGATGCCAAATACCGGAATGTCGGTCTGGAGGAATTTCTCAATCGCGTCGATGGCATAGTCGCACGGGGCCGGGTCGCCAGGGCCGTTTGACAGGAACACGCCGTCCGGATTCATCGCCAGCACTTCTTCAGCGGAAGTTTTCGCCGGTACCACTGTCAGGCGGCAGCCGCGGTCCACGAGCATGCGCAGGATGTTGCGCTTGGCGCCAAAATCGTAGGCCACCACGTGGAACGGCAGCTCTTCTGCGGACTTGGCTTCCGGCAGGTCCCCTGAAATCGTCCAGCTACCCTGCGTCCAGCTGTAGGATTCAGCGGTAGTCACTTCTTTTGCCAGGTCCATCCCATTTAAGCCCGGGAACGCTTTGGCCTTTTCTAAGGCCAACGTAGCATCCAGATTATCGCCTGCAATGATGCAGCCGTTCTGAGCGCCCTTCTCGCGCAGCAGTCGCGTCAACTTACGGGTATCGATATCGGCAATCGCCACGATGTTATGGCGTTTCAGGTAAGAAGAGAGGTCTTCGGTGTTGCGGAAGTTGCTGGCAATCAGCGGCAGGTCGCGAATAACCAGACCTTGAGCGTGAACCTGAGAAGACTCTTCATCGGCGGCATTGGTGCCGACATTACCAGTATGGGGATAAGTAAGAGTGACGATTTGGCGAGAATAGGAAGGATCAGTGAGGATTTCTTGATAACCGGTCATTGAAGTATTGAAAACGACTTCCCCAACCGCCGAACCTGTTGCCCCTATGGCCCGACCGTGAAACTGGGTTCCGTCTTCCAGAACCAATAGCGCTGACTTAATCAAAACACCCTCCAGAGAATATTCACTCACTTTATTTGCATATTAATTCATTAACACCTCATGAATCAATGCAAATTTGCTTACCTATGGATTTCTGGCAAACGGCGGCATTCTAGAGATAGCCCACGTAAAAGTCTACCCAAAAGGGTAATTTTTATTATTATTTTACGCCACTGGAATAAATCATTCGATTTAACAGGCAAAAAGATCATCTAACTCAGAGTGGAAAACGCTTGCGGTAAGTAAAGAGTGTAAAAACCGGAAGAGCGATAGAAAAAAGTGGACCATTTGGTCAAAATTTACATTGAGATAACAGAATAAAGCATAAAGACACAAACAAATATGCCATTAAACAAAAAAACCAAACCAAAAGGCAAAAAATTAAAGGGCAATAAAATATTGCCCTATGTAATCAAATAATTATGATTACAATAACCACATCACGAAGGGTAACAAAATCTATAAACTGCGTAAATCAAGCACATCTTTCATATCAAAAAGACCGTTTGACTTAGATTTAAGCCAAACAGCCGATCTCACTGCGCCATTGGCAAACGTCATGCGACTGGATGCTTTATGGGTGATTTCAATACGCTCGCCAATATCAGCAAACATTGCGGTATGTTCGCCGACAATGTCACCGGCGCGTACGGTCGCAAAACCAATAGTGCCCGGCACACGCTCGCCGGTATAACCTTCGCGCGTGTAGACCGCGCAGTCTTTCAGATCTTTATCCAACGCCCCGGCGATCGCCTCGCCCATTGCCAGCGCCGTCCCCGATGGGGCATCCACTTTGTGGCGGTGATGCGCTTCGATAATCTCAATATCGGTATAGTCCCCCATCACTTTTGCCGCCTTCTCCAGCAGCTTGAGCATGACGTTAACGCCGATGCTAAAATTCGCCGCGAAAACGATAGCAATCTCCTGCGCAGCATCGCGAATAGCCTGCTTACCAGCATCATCAAACCCGGTGGTGCCAATCACCATCCCTTTACCGTGCTGGCGGCAAAACGCCAGATGTGTCAGCGTGCCTTCCGGGCGCGTGAAATCGATGAAAACATCAAAATCATCTTTCACCGCCTCAAGGCTGCTTTGTACGGTAACGCCTGTTTTCCCGGCTCCCGCTAACTCTCCGGCATCGCTTCCCAGTAAGGAAGAGCCTTCGCGCTCCAGCGCCGCGCCAAGCTGTACGCCATCCATGCCAAGTGTGGCCTGAATCAACTGACGCCCCATGCGTCCTCCGGCTCCCGCGATGGCAACGCGGATTTGTGCATCATGCATAGCTATTCTCTTTTGTTAATTTTGCGTAAATCGTTTTCAGAGTAACCAGCGCATCGCTGCGCCGCCAGCCGAAAACGTCGATAATTAGAATTTAATGATAAACAGCCAGAGATATCAGTAAAAGGCATGACGATCAGCAAAAACCACATGATTCTCTGACTACCAGCGCCGGCGGCAGGATAATACGTTTCGGCGGTTCGTCATTTCCCTGAATACGGCTATAAAGTAGCTCTCCTGCCTTACGACCTATCTCTTTTGCCGCCACCGACACGGTGGTAAGCGCAGGTTGTACCAGCGCCGCTTCGGTGATGTCGTCAAACCCCACCAGCGCAAAATCCCGCCCAGGTTCCCGCCCCATTTTACGTAGCGCCTGCATAACCCCAAGCGCCACAATATCCTGATAACATACGGCGGCGGTAATTTGCGGGTAACGCAGAAGAAGAGACTCCGCTACTTTTGCGCCGTCAATTTGGCTGGCCTGCGTAGCCACGATCCATTCTGGATTCGGCGATATTCCTTGTTCCAGCAATGTGCTGGTGAAGCCACCGATACGCTGTGTCCGACTGCCAGAACCAGGACTCCCCCCAATAAACGCAATATTCTTGTGACCCATTCTGACTAAATGGGTGGTGGCCATTTGCGTACCGAGAAAGTTATCGGTTCCGACAAAATCAAAATCAGGATCGCTAAGGGGACGGACGACCATAATGGCGGGGATATTGCGCCTTTTCAGCGCCTCGAAGAAGGATGTCGGCGTCTCGCGCGCCGCGCAGAGCACCATGCCGCAGGCATTATTGCGCATCAAAGAGTCGACAAATTTTTGCTGCCGTTCCCCTGACTCTTCGCTATTTGCCAGAAACAACAACAGATCATGTCGTTCCATCTCATGGCTTAGCCCTGCAGTCATCTCGCCGTAAAAAGGGTTAGTGATATCGTGGAGCAACAATCCAACCTGATTACTGCTCCGGTTACGCAGGTTAGCGGCGGTTTGATTATACACATAGCCAGCATCATCCAGCGCTTTAAGCACCCGGTCGCGTGTAGCCTGAGAAATTCGCCCCCGGTTACGCAATACCATCGACACGGTCGCCGTGGAGACTCCCGCGCGCTCAGCTACCTGCGCCAAAGTGACTGTGGTCATACCTGCTCCTGATTTTTTATCGAAGGTTAATCGAATAACCGAAATATTGCTTTTTTACGTGTGATTCACATCACGCTAACGCGCTTTTCACCGCTCTTGATTCTGAATATGGCGGGTTAATCGCGTTAACCACACTATGAAAATAAGGTTAATCGATTAATCTTAAATAAGCCAACACGGAGAAAGAAAATGACGACAACCTATAATAAATTCCCTGAGGTTAACGTTCAGGGATATGACGATCACGCCTGGCAGGGTTGGACGGAGATCCATTCTGTGCTTAACACCAGGGTTTCTGCTGCAGCCAAAACCGTATTGATCGTGGATTGCTATCCGGGCGTGCGGCTTGAAGAACTGGAACAACAGCTTGTCACGACGTTAGATACCACGCTGGTGCTGAATATTGAATCCGCCCGCCGAGATGAGCAGGCCCTGCATGAGTTACTGGCGCGTAACCTTACCGACGATCGCGTGTTCGGCGTCCTTTCCTGCCATCACCTGGATGAGTTTTTTGATAGCGACAAGCTCAGTCAGCTCCGCCAACAGATTGATGCCATTGCCGAAGGTCTGGTCGTGGTATACGGACCCGGTGCGACGCTGGCACACCCGGGTGACGTACTGGTTTATGCCGATCTTCCGCGCTGGGAAATTCAACAGCGTATGCGCCATGACGGGCTGGGGAACTGGGGGGCGGAAAACCAGGATGAAGATATTCTTCGTCGGTACAAACGTGCCTTCTTCATTGAGTGGCGGGTATTCGACCGACACAAAACGCCGTTACTCAAACGCGTCGATTATTTGCTTGATACCACGGTAGAAAATCATCCCGCGATGGTCAGCGGCGACGCGTTTCGCGCCGGTCTGCAACAAACAACTCAACAACCGTTTCGCGTTGCCCCGTTCTTCGACCCAGGCGTTTGGGGCGGGCAATGGATGAAAAAACACTTCGATCTCGATCCCTCAGCCCCCAATTACGCGTGGTGTTTTGATTGCGTGCCCGAGGAAAACAGCCTGTTACTGCGTTTTGGCAACGTGCGGATCGAGATCCCCTCTCAGGATCTGGTGCTAACCTGTCCCCGCCCCCTGCTGGGCGAGAAAGTTCACGCACGTTTTGGTGCAGAATTCCCGATTCGTTTTGATTTCCTCGACACCATTGGCGGCCAGAATTTGAGCTTTCAGGTTCATCCGCTCACTGAGTACATTCAGCAGCAGTTTGGTATGCACTATACCCAGGATGAGAGCTATTACATTCTCGAAGCCGAGCCGAACGCCGTGGTGTATCTCGGCACCAAAACCGGGATCGCGCCGCAGGACATGCTCGACGATCTCCGAGCCGCGGGTCGTGGTGAAAAAGCCTTTGATGATGCGCGATTCGTTAATCAGATCCCTGCGCATAAACACGATCACTTCCTGATCCCCGCCGGAACCGTCCACTGCTCGGGTGCAGGAACCATGGTGCTGGAGATCAGCGCAACGCCCTATATCTTCACCTTTAAACTGTGGGATTGGGGACGTTTAGGGTTAGACGGTTTACCGCGCCCGGTCCATCTGGATCACGGTCAGCAGGTGATTGACTGGCAGCGCGACACGCAATGGGTACACGACAACCTGGTCAACCGTATCGAGCCTATCGCTGAAGGAGAAGGTTGGCGGGAAGAAAGAACCGGAATGCACGAACGCGAGTTTATTGAAACGCGACGCCATTGGTTTACGGCACCGGTCACGCACCATACCCATGGCGGCGTAAACGTCCTGAACCTGGTCGAAGGTGCGCAGGCCGTTGTTGAAAGCCCGAGCGGCGCATTTGCCCCGTTTGTCGTCAACTATGCAGAGACCTTTATTATCCCGGCCGCCGTTGGAGAATACCGTATTTCGCCGTTTGGCAAGGGTATCGGCCAGCAGCTCGCTACGATTAAAGCCTGGGTCAGAGGATAAGCGCATGATTAACGTTATTGTTGCCACCCATGGTCCCCTGGCAGAAGCGCTTCTCGCCAGCGGTCGTATGGTTTACGGAGAATTACCGCATGTTTACCCCGTCACGCTGAGTGAACAGGCGGGTATTGAAGGGTTTAAACAGACGTTTACTCAGGTTCTCGCGAGCGCCGGGAAAGATGCTGACGGCGTACTGGTACTTTGTGACATGCAAAGCGGTACGCCGTGGAATGTCGCCTGCCATCATGCGTTTTCTGCACAAACGGTTCCCCCCGTTGCCGTCGTCGCGGGGGTCAATTTCCCGATGCTGTTACAAAGCGAGGAGATCTATCAATTAACGGATGTTCACGCCGCAGCCGTCGAGCTGTTGGCGTTGACGGTACCTACGCTGATTAAAGCCGCCCCGGTTTTATCCGTTCAGTCCGACGATTTTTAAAGGAAACCACTATGAGTATTTCTTTTGTACGTATCGATGACCGCGTAATCCATGGGCAGCTCGTGACACGTTGGGCCAAAGAGCTGCCCTGTGACGGGATTGTCGCGATAGACGACGCCGTCGCGGCCGACCCTCTGCTCTCTTCGGTAATGAAAGGCGCCGTGCAGGACACCAAAGTCTGGTTGTTTGATACGGCCACCGCGATTGAAAAACTGCCGAAAGTCATTGCCAGCGAGAAGCGTTATTTCGTCATTGGTAAATCACCCGTCACGCTGAAGCGCATTGAAGAAGCAGGTATTAGCCTAAAAAATGCCAACGGCAAAATTAATGTAGGCCCAATGAGCGCCCGTGCCGATACCACCACCATCGGCCCAAACCAGTCGGTGAATGGCGAGGAAATCGCCGCCTTTGACTGGCTGACACAACATGGGCACCTGGTTGAGTTTCGCCTGGTCCCTGACGCCAGTTGCTACAGCTGGCAGGACGCACGTCAGAAGCTGAAATAAGGAGCGCACGATGATTATCGAAGCTACGTTGATTGGCATACTTTGCTACCTCGGCGCGCTCAGCAGCCCCTGGCTGCTGGGACTGACTGGCGGCTGGTATCTGATCACCCGTCCGCTGATTTCCGGAATGTTGGTCGGGATTATCCTTGGCGATATTAAAACGGGGATCATGATTGGCGTCGCGGTTCAGGCAGTATATATCGCGATGGTTACACCTGGCGGTTCGATGCCCGCCGACCTCAACTTTGTTGCTTACCCGGCTATTGCTTTAGGGATCCTTTCCGGAAAGGGCCCCGAGGTCGCGGTCGCGCTGGCAGCCACCATCGGTATCGCCGGCACCATTTTGTTTAACGCGATGATGGTACTGAACTCCTTCTGGAATCACCGGGCAGATGTGGCGCTGGAGCGGGGCGACGAACGCGGTATTTACCTGAACAGCGCCATCTGGCCACAGGTGACAAACTTTGTCCTGCGTTTTGTACCGACCTTTATTGCGGTCTACTTCGGGGCGCAATATATCAGCGGTTTTATGGACAGTTTGCCGAAAATTGTTCTGTCGACGATGAACGTACTGGGAGGCATTTTACCCGCCGTCGGGATCGCGATTTTGCTTAAGCAGATTATCAAAAATTACACCATGCTGATCTACTTCCTCGTCGGTTTTGTCTGCATCGTCTTTTTAAAACTCAACATGGTCGCGCTAGTGATCGTCGGTTCGCTGTTGGCGTTGATCCATTACAACTACAAACCAGAACCGCCACAGACTACGCATGCAAAGTCGGTCGTTGATGATGAGGATGAATTCTGATGGAAGAACGTACACTTACGCGTAAAGATCTTCGCCGCTGCTGGCGCGCATGGATGATGCACAACTTGTCATCTATGAGCTTTGAACGTCTGGAATCTTTTGGCTTTTGCCTGAGTATGCTCCCGGTGGCGAAAAAGCTCTATCCCGACGCCGCCCAACGTACTGAAATGCTGCGCCGTCACGCCTCGTTTTATAATACGGAGCCGCAGATAGGCGCGATCGTTAATGGCATGGTACTGGGGCTGGAAGAGAAAAAAGCGAACGGTGAGCCGATCGATGGGGAAACGATTAATACCCTGAAGGTTGGACTGATGGGCCCTATAGCCGGGATTGGCGATTCGATGATCCCGGGCATGCTGATCCCTATCCTGCTCAGTATCGGTATGGCCCTGGCGGCTGGTGGTAACATTCTGGGACCGCTGTTTTATACCGTCGCCTGGCTGGCAATCATTATTCCCGGCTCATGGTTTTTGTTCCTCAAAGGCTACAAAATGGGATCCGGCTCGGTGGAAATGCTGGTGAGCAGCAAATCTGCCCGCCTGCGTGAAGCGTTATCACTATTGGGCGTGTTTGTTATGGGGGGCGTAGCGGCGAGCTACGTTAAACTTGGCACCGGGCTGGAATTTATCACCAAGGATGGGGTAAATATTCATGTGCAACAGATGCTGGACGGAATTTTCCCGCAGCTATTGCCGCTGATTGTTGTATTGGGCACGTGGTATCTGATGGCCAAGCGTGGCGTGTCGCCAGTAAAAGCGATGATTTTATTGTTGATACTGGCTGCGCTCGGCGTTGCGACAGGCCTGTTTGCAGGGTAGTGCCTGTCATTTGCCGGATGGCACATACGCTTATCCGGCCTACTCTACTGTACCGCGTTTTTCAGTTTGTAGGCCAGGCAAAATCAGAACCGGGGCTATGCCCCGGTTATTTTATGGATGGAAGTTTTGCCACAGCTCGGGGTGCCTGTCCGGGCGTGATATAAATTGAAAGCGCGCCGGGTCCTCGATGAATTGCTGGTAAACAGGCGCGGAAGTAATCGAGAATTCCGTATATTGTCGGGGCGTAACGGCGTGTAATCTCCCGGGTATGTATCGCGAATTATGCTGCCAGATGACATGGTTGCCCTGCAATAACGGGTACCACGCCAACCCTTTATGCGCGCGCACAGCCTCGTACTCAAAACCATATTCACGATCGCACCACGCACCAAAAGTTAACGGTATATTCGGATCTGCGGATATGGTCGCATGCCCCCAACCGGGCGGAACCAGCACTTTTTCACCGGGTCCGGCAATCACAGCAAAACAACGCCCAGGGTCGTCCTCGACATACTCCTGCATATAGATTATCGCTTTTCCCTGCCAGATTTCGTAAAGCTCCGGCGGGGACCAGCCGCTGTGCTGGCTGATACGATGAATATGCCCCTGGCTACGCACCGGCTCTTCCCCCAGCCGTCCCGCTGCATAAGTCACCACGCCAAACAACAGCATCCGCTTTTTCAGCTCTTCGCGATCCTGCATTCGTGCCACATCCATCGCAATGGCATACACCTCTTCCGGCCCCTCACAATGCGGATCGCGCAGTGAGGCGCGAATGTGATCGAGTCGGCGAATCTCCGGCATCGGCCCAGTGACTTCATCCCCATAGCTAAAGCCAAGCGGATGGTGATGAACCCTCATATCCAGGCCATAAGAATGCGCTAAGTCAGCCATTCTGTTCCTCCTTCGCCTGAATCGTCTTATTTTCCTCAAAGACTCTTATTCTGAAGCCCCTGGTCAGCGCCGCATAATCATGGCCTGCAATCCCTGGCCATACGGCGAGCGCCGACAGAATCTCTTCCCCTGTGTTGATCAACCGGTGTGCGGTAAAACCGGGAATGATGTGGACGGATCCGGCGAATACCTTTTCCAGCCTCGCCTCACCCTGTTCAGTTTGCAACAGCAGCAACCCCGTGCCACGCAGACCAAAATAGACCTCACCCTGTTCGCGACGCGCATGGAAATGCCCACGGGTCATAAAATACTCGCGGCCGATCCGTCCAGGATAAAGATGGGTAACACCGGTGTAAAGTTCACCTTCTGCGGGGGACGTATGCAACATCTCAACGTCATATACGACCTGCTCGCCTGACAGTTGCTGGCGGGCATTTTCATCGGCAAAAACGTCAGTAAGATCCTGAATGCGAGTGGATTTACGCAATAACGGGCCATCGGCTAATGCGCCGCTTGCCCACGCCACCTGCGGTGGCTGGATAAAAGAAAGGTTCATATGTGTCTCCGGCCCGAGGAGAACAACGGGATAAGATTAGCAGATTAATCGATTAACCTGCTAATTCTGTCTGCATATTGCGGGCCGGATCACAGCCTCAAGGTGCCAGCGCCAGCACCTCTGCCACCCACTGCTGGAACCCCTCAACGTCAAGATCCAGTGCAACCTGGGCATTTGCCGGATGCCCCAAACGCCCTTCAATATCCACCACCGTAGTACCCGAGGTATATTCCCCCTGAGTTTCCACCGCCACGAAGCACGGCTGCAGGGTAAACAGTTCCGGGCGCACCAGCCAGGCAATCGCGCACAGGTCGTGCATCCGCAGTCCTGTATTCATACTGCCGCTGCGGTAATGGCTAAATAGCGCGTGCAGCATTTTTCCCGTCTGGTTAAGCTGAGGCAAGGTCGCCAGATAGTCCGGGGCGAGCATAGCCTGATTAGTGACATCCAGCCCACACATCACAATCTCCAGCCCGCTGTGGAAAACTTTCGCGGCGGCCTCAGGATCGATAGCAATATTAAACTCAGCGTTTGGCGTGAAATTCCCGCGCCCGGCTGAACCGCCCATAATCACCAGACGATGAATATTGAATACGCATTCAGGGTAATGGGTCAGCAACAGCGCAATGTTGGTCAGCGGACCAATCGCCACCAACGTCACGGGCTGCGGGGCATGCATCAGCGCGTCACGAATAGCCTGGAAGGCGGGTTTTGCCATCGCCTGGCGGTCATGTTCAACAAATTCATATCCTTCCATACCGGACTCGCCGTGCACGGAAGCGGCATCTCGCAGCGGCCGTACCAGTGGCATTGATGCCCCTTGCGCCAGCGGAATATCCGCATTCCAGAAATGCAGCAACTGCAACGCATTACGGGTAGTTTTTTCCACCGAAACGTTGCCTGCTACCGTGGTCATCAGTTGCAGATCCAGCTCAGGGGCAAACAGCGCGGCGGCAATAGCGGCGGCATCATCAATGCCGGGATCGGTATCAAGAATGATCGGTAAGCGCATGGTTTCTCCATAAAAAATGCCAGACGTTAAGTCTGGCATCTTCTCATAATCGTATCGTGAAAGACTTACTCTACTTCACGAACATCCACACGCAGCTCTTTAGGCACTTCGAAAACGATATTTTCTTCACGGCCTTCCAGGGGGATAGCTTCCCCACCGCCAAGCTCCTGCAGGCGAGCGATCACGTTTTGCACCAGGATATCCGGTGCCGAGGCTCCGGCCGTCACGCCCACACACTTCGCCTCTTTTACCCACGCTTCCTGGATATCGGTCGCATCGTCGATCAGATACGCCGCTTTCCCCATGCGCTGGGCCAGTTCAGCCAGACGGTTGGAGTTAGAGGAGTTTTTCGAGCCGACCACCAGCACCACATCAGCCTGTTCCGCCAGCGCGCGAACCGCTTCCTGACGGTTGGTGGTGGCATAACAGATATCGTCTTTGCGTGGCCCGACAATTTTCGGGAAGCGTTGACGCAGCGCGTCAATAACGTCAGAGGTGTCGTCAACGGAGAGCGTGGTCTGCGTCATGAAGGATAATTTTCCTTCATTTTTCACATTCAGTTTCAGTACATCTTCCGGTGATTCAACCAGATACATTCCCCCTTGCGGGTTGCTGTACTGCCCCATCGTGCCTTCGACTTCCGGGTGCCCGGCGTGACCAATCAGAATTGACTCTTCACCGCGACGGCTGGCGCGCGCCACTTCCATATGCACTTTGGTGACTAACGGACAGGTGGCATCGAAAACCGTGAGGTCACGGCCTTTGGCTTCGTTACGCACAGCCTGAGAGACGCCATGAGCGGAGAAAATTAGGATCGCGCCGTCCGGCACTTCACTGATTTGTTCAATGAAAATAGCGCCGCGCTCGCGCAGGCTATCCACCACATAGCGGTTATGCACCACCTCATGACGGACATAAATCGGCGCGCCATAAATAGCCAGCGCGTTTTCTACAATGCTGATAGCGCGGTCTACGCCAGCGCAAAAACCGCGCGGGTTAGCCAACAGGATCTGCATTTTACGCCTCCAGTGCCGGTTCGACTTCCAGCACTTCAATATCAAAATGAACGGTATGCCCGGCCAGCGGATGGTTGAAATCAACCGTGATCGAGTCACCGTTGATTTCACGAATCACGCCAGGCATCTCACTGCCGTCCATTGCGGTAAAGAGCATGATAGCGCCAATTTCTGGCTCGCCCGCGTCCATAAATTCCCGACGCGAGAAATACTGAATTAAGTCCGGGCTTGACACGCCAAAGGCGGCATCCGGCTCCAGAGCAAAAGTGGTTTTATCACCCTCTTTTAGGCCCAGCAGGTGTTGTTCCAGTCCTTCAGACAGAGAACCATCGCCCAGGCGAAACAGCGCAGGCTTGCTGTTATTGCGGGTTGACTCTGCGGTGGAGCCATCGTCGAGCTTAAGGGTGAAGTGCACCAGCACCGCACTGTTACTCTGTACTGATTTAGACATGCAGGTTGCTCTTTAAAATTGCTGCCGCCTGTTTGCCCGGTGGCGCTACGCTTACCGGGCCTACAAGGTTCGCGATAGATTGTAAGCCGGATTAGCATAGCGCCATCCGGCATTTTTTTATGCGGCTTTTTTCTCTTTCGACGGTAAGAAGCCTTCGAGAACAATCAATGCCGCGCCGATACAGATTGCCGTATCAGCCAGGTTGAATGTCGCGAAATGCCAGTCACCGACGTAAAAGTCAATCATATCAACCACGAAGCCATGCCACAGGCGATCGAACAGATTGCCCAGCGCACCGCCAATGATTAACGCATACGCGATGTTGTTCAGCTTCTGCGTCGCCTTCGAGCGATACATCATCACCATCAGGATGACGCAGATACCAATAGCGATACCGGCAAAAAACCAACGTTGCCAGCCGCCGCTGTCGGCTAAGAAGCTAAACGCCGCGCCATAGTTTCGCGCGTAGTGCAGATTAAGCGACGGGAACAGCGATACCGTATCCCCCAGAGCAAAGTTCTGGAGGATCAGGTACTTGCTGCCCAAATCGATAATCAGCACGACTACCACCAGCCATAGCCAGCGTAGTCCTGTTGAACAAAGAGGCTTACTCATCAGGCAAACTTACGTTGTTCGCCATCACCGGCGATGTTGCTGACACAGCGTCCGCAGATATCTGCATGTTCCGCCACCTGGCCGACGTCGGTAGTGTAATGCCAGCAACGCGGGCACTTCTCACCTTCGGCTTTGCTCAGTACGATTTTCAGACCTTTGAGCAATTCGCTCTGCTGAGCATCAGCTGGCGCCGCGGCATAGTCCGCAACGCTCGCGCCGGAGGTCAGCAGCACAAAGCGCAACTCTTCGCCGAGTGCGGTCAGTTTCGCCGCCAGTTCGGGTTCAGCGTACAGGGTGACTGCCGCTTCCAGAGAACCGCCGACTTTCTTATCCGCACGCGCTTGCTCGATAACCTTGTTCACTTCGCCGCGTACTTTCAGCAGCTCGTCCCAAAAGGTATCGTTCATCGCCTCGGTTTCGCCTAAGCCAAACAGGCCTTCGTACCATTCACCGGTAAAGACGTATTTTTCACGATCGCCCGGCAGGTAGCCCCAGATTTCATCAGCGGTGAAGGACATGATCGGCGCCATCCAGCGAACCAGCGCTTCTGCAATGTGGAACAGCGCAGTCTGGCAGCTACGACGCGCCCGGCTTTCCGCTTTCGCGGTGTACTGGCGGTCTTTGATGATGTCGAGGTAGAACGAACCCATTTCGACGGAGCAGAAACGCATCAGGCGCTGTACCACTTCGTGGAAGTCATAGGCTTCGTAAGCTTTCAGGATCTCTTCCTGGGCCGCTTGCGCACAACCTACCGCCCACCTGTCCAGCACCACCATCTCTTCCGGTTTCACCATGTCTTTTACTGGATCGAACCCGTTCAGGTTCGCCAGCAGGAAGCGCGCGGTGTTACGGATACGACGATAGCTGTCGGCTGCACGTTTCAGGATTTCGTCAGAAACCGCCATTTCACCGGTGTAATCGGTAGACGCGACCCACAGACGCAGAATATCCGCGCCGAGTTTGTTCATCACGTCCTGCGGAGAAACGGTGTTACCGATAGACTTGGACATCTTACGGCCCTGACCATCCACGGTGAAACCGTGAGTCAGTACCTGGCGATAAGGTGCTTTGCCTTTCATGGCGGTGGAGATCATCAGAGAAGACATGAACCAGCCGCGGTGTTGGTCAGAGCCTTCCAGATACATATCCGCTGCGTGGCCAGCAAATTCAGGACGCACGTCCACAACGGATGAGTGGGTGGAACCAGAGTCAAACCATACGTCCAGCGTATCCGGGACTTTGACATACTGGTCTGCTTCATCGCCGAGGATATCTTTCGGATCGAGATCCCACCACGCCTGGATACCGTCAATTTCAACGCGTTTAGCCACTTCTTCCATCAGTTCGATAGCGCGCGGATGCAGCTCTTCGGTGTCTTTGTGAACGAACAGAGACATCGGCACACCCCACGTCCGCTGACGTGAGATACACCAGTCAGGACGATTGGCAACCATGGATTCAATACGTGCCTGGCCCCAGTCAGGGATCCACTGCACGCCTTTGATCTCTTTCAGGGACTGCGCGCGCAGGCCTTTCTGATCCATGCTCACGAACCACTGCGGGGTCGCACGGAAGATGATCGGCGTTTTATGGCGCCAGCAGCACGGATAGCTATGCTGCATCTTCTCGACGTGCAGCAACGCGCCTTTTTCGCTCAGCAGAGCGACAACAATATCGTTGGCTTTAAAGACGTTTACGCCGTCCAGGGTCGGGTAGGTGCCCGCCAGATAAGCGCCATCCGGACCAACCGGGTTCGCCACTTCCAGACCATATTTTTGACCGATGACATAGTCGTCCGGGCCGTGGCCAGGCGCGGTATGTACCGCCCCGGTACCCGCATCCAGCGTGACGTGATCGCCCAGAATCGCTGGCACGTCAAAACCCATAAACGGGTGGGTAAAGCGCAACAGTTCCAGCTCTGCGCCTTTAACGGTACCCAGAATGGTGTAGTCAGCCGCGCCAATACGCTGCATGACGCTTTCAACCAGATCTTTCGCCAGAATCACGGCCTGGCCATCGATCTGCACCAGCGCATAGTCAAAATCAGGCGCCAGGGAGATCGCGCGGTTCGCCGGCAACGTCCACGGGGTGGTGGTCCAGATAACCAGCGAGATCGGGCCGTTAACGTCAGAAACGGCAAATTTCGCTTTCACCGCGTCCTGATCGGCTGCGTGGAACGCCACATCGATGGACGGGGAGGTTTTGTCATAATACTCAACTTCCGCTTCCGCCAGCGCGGAACGGCAGTCAACGCACCAGTGCACCGGCTTCGCACCTTTATGCAGGTGACCGTTGCCGATGATTTTACCCAGCGCGCGAATGATGTTGGCTTCGGTTTTGAAGTCCATGGTCAGGTACGGATGCGACCAATCGCCCAGCACGCCAAGACGGATAAAGTCTTTACGCTGACCGTCAACCTGTGTAGCAGCGTATTCACGGCATTTAGCGCGAAACTCAGCGGCGGTGAACTTCTCGCCCGGTTTGCCATATTCCTGCTCTACTTTCAGCTCGATCGGCAGACCGTGGCAGTCCCAGCCCGGAACGTAAGGCGAGTCATAGCCCGTGAGTCCTTTGGACTTCACGATAATGTCTTTCAGAATCTTGTTAACCGAGTGACCAATATGAATACTGCCATTCGCATAAGGAGGGCCATCATGCAGAATGAAGGTTTTTTTGCCTTTTTTGGCCGCACGAATGATGCCGTACAGGTCATCATCAGTCCAACGCGCCAGCATTCCCGGTTCGCGCTTGGCGAGATCGCCGCGCATCGGGAACCCTGTTTCCGGCAAATTCAGGGTTGATTTATAGTCACTCATCAGATTCTCGGTTCCGTATTTAAAACTCGTATAGGCATTAAGCCGGTTTTGTTAGCCCAAAAAAATCGCGGGCAGTCAACTCATCACGCGCAATCTGCGCTTTTAGTTCATCCAGCGAGGCAAATCGCTGCTCGCTGCGAATTTTTTTACGCAGCACTACATCTATATGGCGACCGTAGAGGTCCATTACAACGTCCAGTAGATGCACTTCCAACTGCTGACGTACGCCGGCTACCGTCGGGCGGGTGCCGATGTTGGCAACGCCGGGAAAAGGTTTGTCACCCAGCCCCATCACTTCAACCGCATAAACCCCTTTCACCGGAGAAACCTGGCGACGAAGCGGTAAGTTTGCCGTCGGAAAACCAATGGTGCGTCCTAACTCGTCACCATGTACCACCCGTCCTGAGATGGTAAAAGGGTGCCCAAGCAGGCTTTCGGCCAGTTGCAGGTTATCTTCTGCCAGCGCCTGACGTACCGCAGTGCTGCTAATGCGCACACCGCCTTCGCAGAAGGTTTGGGTGCTGGTGATATCAAAGCCATACTCAGCGCCCGCTTCCTGTAATAACAAGAAATCGCCCGCACGGCTAGCGCCAAAGCGGAAATCATCGCCCACGGCAAGAAATTGTACACCAAGGCGCTTAACCAGCAGATCGCTGATAAAAGTCTGCGCTGTTAATGCCGCGAAGCGCCTGTCAAAACGCACGCACAGTACGTAATCTACGCCACACTCCGCCAGATAACGCAGTTTTTCTCGCAGGCGAGTAAGGCGCGCAGGCGACTTGTCCGTTGCAAACAGCTCTAATGGCTGTGGCTCGAAAATCATCACCATCACCGGCAAATTGCGTTTGCGCCCTTCTTCCCGTAAGCCCTGCAGCAACGCACGATGACCACGGTGCACGCCGTCGAAATTACCAATAGTCAGCACACACCCATGCGGGGCCTGACTGAGATTATGTATGCCTCGTATCAGCTTCATGTCTGGCTCAAAACAGTGAAAATCGTGAAAGTATACCCTGTACCGCGGTCAAGGTTAACCGGCGATTGTTTCTCCGAAACAGAAAGAGGATGGTTTTCATTGTTATGAAACAAATTGCAGACCTTTACGGGCAATCCAATGCAATTTTTCTCGTGGAAAAGCTGTATTCACGCCACGCAAGCTGGTAGAATCCTGCGCCATCACTACGCAACGAGTGCTGCAATTTAAACGGCGCTTATTTGCACAAATCCATTGACAAAAGAAGGCTAAAAGGGCATATTCCTCGGCCTTTGAATTGTCCATATAGAACACATTTGGGAGTTGGACCTTGGCTAATATCAAATCAGCTAAGAAGCGCGCCGTTCAGTCTGAAAAGGCCCGCAAGCACAACGCTAGCCGTCGCTCTATGATGCGTACTTTCATCAAGAAAGTATACGCAGCTATCGAAGCTGGCGACAAAGCTACTGCACTGAAAGCATTTAACGAAATGCAACCACTCGTGGACCGTCAGGCTGCTAAAGGTCTGATCCACAAAAACAAAGCTGCACGTCATAAAGCAAACCTGACTGCACAGATCAACAAACTGGCTTAATCGCCTGCTTGTTGTCGCTTTGTGAAAAAACCCGCGCAAGCGGGTTTTTTTATGGCTGTCATTTGTTCATTGGCGTAAAGAGCGCCGAGTAGTCCGCATTACAAATACGCTGCACCGCCGGATGCTGGATCATCCTTTCCGCAAATATAGCGTGGTACTCCTCCATCACATTCTCCACGCGCCCAATCTCAACAATCGAATCATCGGCATAGAAGTTGTTCGAATAGAGCGTCGGGGCAACGAAAATAGCGTTATGCGTTGCACCAAAAGCTTTCATCAGCGCTGCGTCATCAAACTCGCCGAGGATTTCAACGTTCAAGCCTTGTGAGTTAATCCAGTTCAACAGCTTACGACCGAGCATCGAACGTCGTCCAGGAATCAGTAATCGACGCTCTTCCAGACAGGCCGGAAACGGCTTCTCAGGCAAAGGCTGGGTGCACCAAAAACTCACGCCGCATTCGCCTATGCGCACCGAGAACAACCCTTCCTGTTGCGTAGAATCAATCGGACAGTCAGAGATAATCATATCCAGCTTATGCTGGCTGAGTTGGTCCAGCAGCATCTCGTGCGTTGATTCAAAACAACGCAGATGGATTTGTTCATCTTCCACCACCGCAGCATCCAACACACGGCTGACCAGCTGTTTGGATAGTGCATCCGCCACACCGACATCAAACAGCAAGTTAGACTCTTTGCGGTAGTTCACGATATCCAGCATTTCCTGGCTTAGCGTGAACATTTTATCTGCATAACGAAAGACTAACTCGCCTAACTCACTTGGCTCCAGCCCACGCCCCTTCCGCTTGAACAACTTTCCCTGTAAACGTTCTTCAAGCGCTTTGATCTGCCCGGTAATGGTCTGCGGTGTCAGATAAAGCGCTTCTGCTGCACCAACCACCGACCCTTCTTTATAGACATGCCAAAAGTAATACAGGTGGTTGTAATTTATATGAGACATACTCTCTCCCTGAAAATTGTCACGAAAGGGTTATCCTGTCAGGCGGATGCGTTTAACCGGGTGCGTAACCAGCAGTAACCAATTACCGCCGACAGCAAGGAGCCAATCAGGATCCCCAGTTTCGCCCAGTTAATCAGCTCAGGATCGACATTACCAAACGCCAGGCTGGCGATGAAAATTGACATCGTAAAGCCAATACCGCACAGAATCCCAACCGCCATGATCTGCTGGAAATTCGTTCCTTCAGGTAATTGCGCCAGCTTTAAGCGTAACGCCAGCCAGCAAAACAGGCTGATACCCAGGGGTTTACCAATCAACAGACCTGCAATAATCCCCAACGGTAATACGGAGGTCAGCCCATCAATGGTGACACCCTGCAGTGAGACACCCGCGTTAGCGAAGGCAAACAGCGGCAGGATCAGGTATGCCACCCACGGATGCAAAACATGCTCCAGACGCTTTGCCGGTGAACGTCCGTGTTTTTCCTTTAACGGAATGAAGAAACCGACGATCACGCCAGCCAGCGTCGCATGCACGCCGGACTTCAGTACCGCAGTCCATAACACCACGCCCACCAGAATATAAATCCCGGTACGTCTCACGCCACACAGATTCAAGGCTGCCAGGACGAGAATGGCACACGCGGCAACGCCCAGCGACAGCAGCGAGAGATCGCTGGTGTAGAACAGCGCAATGATCACGATAGCGCCAAGATCATCGATAATCGCCAGCGCCATGAGGAAGATTTTCAGCGCCAACGGAACACGACTGCCCAACAATGCCAGCACGCCTAATGCAAAAGCGATATCCGTTGCAGCCGGGATCGCCCACCCTTCACGAGTGATAGGGTCAGCATAGTTAAATGCCAGATACAGTAGCGCCGGGACAATCATCCCCCCGATAGCGGCAATGATCGGAAATGCAGCCTGACGCAGACTGGCCAGCGACCCCTGCATTAACTCGCGCTTTACCTCCAGACCAATCAACAGGAAGAACACCGCCATCAACGCGTCATTGATCCACAGCAGCATATTTTTGTTGATCTCAAGCGCGCCAACCCGCAGTTGAACGGGCGTTTCCAGAAAGGCGTGGTACCATCCACTGGTGATCCCGATATTTGCCATCAACATAGCGACGACGGCTGCGATGATCAGGATGATGCCCCCCGAGGCGTCACTACTAAAAAAACGATGCAGATGTTTCACTTTTATTCTCTCTATTAGGTGAATACTTCGTAAATACTATCTTACACCCTCAAAAAGCTCGTTAAAATTAGATTATTTATGATGAATAGATCGGTTTTTACGAACCATATATCCAGGAGGTAACTGCTGAAAATCAGTATTTAACCTTAGCAGTCATGTCATTCGATGTGGCGGGCATTGAAGGCATAGCGGAGATAATCCAGCGTTGAAACGACATTGCTGGGTGACATATGATTAATTTGTGTCAAAAACGGGTGTCTATTGATGTACGTAATAAACTCCGTTGCTCCGGCAAGCGTAGCATGGCGCAGCATGCCCGTTTTTTTATTACCCGTTAGGCTACATACTGCTATCGCATAATCTTGGGTGGAATAGGTACGCCAGACATTATTACGAATCCCTCCACTTTGAAACATGCGGTACGGAATACCACTTTGCGCAGGCCTGTCCCCTCTTTCCTTTACAAACGAGATATGGCAGCGCCCTTGCTGGACGTGTTGTAAATTAGCCATCATACAACCACCTAATATGAAGCACTCATGGTCAATGTAATGCTGAACATTGAGGGAGCGTTCATCAGTAAGTGTTTTGACTAATTCAAAATGCCGATAAGCTGGCAGGACAGGTTTTACCAGCATCCCGGAGTCATTTCTGTATAGCGTTGCGGGACCATAATCCACATCAAACAAGATATTCCGTCGCATTGTCATCAGTTCCTTGCGCTGGACAAGATGCGCTAACGTTCCGGAGGGTAAACGTTCTTCGTAGTAGGAAGTATACTGGTACTCATCCTCAACAGGCTGGGTTGAATAATTAGTCGAAACAGCAATAACCCGGCCACTATTCTCCTCAACAGTGACCAGAACATACAGACTATTGTCACTACCGTTAAATTTTATCCGAAAAGCACGTGTACTCATCACCAGGTCGAATTTCGGAATAACAAACTCACGTTCAGCCTGATTTGCCTTACGGGATAATTTTAGTAGAACGCGGTTCAGGCCCGTGCTGTCAACAGACAGCGCCGAACGAATATCAACCAGTGAAGCACCCTCCAGGATAAGCCTGGCAAGATCTTCCAGACGAGGGTCGTCTTTATGCCTGACAGGAGAAATAAACGTTTTATGACATTGCAGGCAATAGACTCGCGGTTCCCCCTGAGCGGAAAAACCATACTTTTTTAATGAGGTACTGCCGCAGGTTGGGCAAACCTTAACCAACCCCTTCCATGACTGGTTTACCGACTGACGAAATAGGTTAAGAGAGCGTTCAGAAATGATAGGGAAAAAAAAGCCACATTCCCGGCACAGGATATTTTTCCCCTGTGCCAAGTAATCAGGGCTATTAAAGACCCCAAGGTTTTTACAATCGGGTGTTTTACACACATCTACATTGATTCGAGAAAACATATTCACTCCCTGCGAATATTGCTATCACACAAATATTGATTTTATCTCTGCGGGTGAAATTCCATTTTCATAGAGCGTTTTCATCGCATTCATCGTTGGGCTGGTATGGGCAAAAAAAGCCTGATAACCCGCGCACAGGTAGTTTTGATTCGAAGAACCAGAAACTGAAGGTAAAAAACGATGCTTAGGGCAACCACCATAACAGGCAAACTGCCACTGACAGGCATAACATTCCTGCGCCATTTTTTGGCGCTTATCTTCGCCAAACTGTCGATTCTGTTCGCTGTTGTTTATTGCGCGCAATGTCATATCCTGGATATTTCCCAGTTTGTACTGTGGGTAAACAAAATGATCGCAATTATAAACGTCGCCATTCATTTCCAACGCAAACGCACTACCACAGGTTGGCGCAAATACACATACCTGTGGCGGAAATCCACACCAGGCCGCTAAAGTTTGCTCAAAAATCTGTACACCTACATCGCCAATGTCGTTACGGATCCAGACATCAAAGATTGCATTAAGAAAATGGCCAAACTCGATAGGATCGACAGACCAAGGCATCATTGCAGTTTGTTTATCAACAGGATGTGCCAATCCTGTGTCACCACTTCTCTCAACCAGCGGAATAAACTGCATATAACGGCTGCCAATGCTTTTCAGATATTCATAGACCCGTAGCGGATAACGCATATTTGTATGGTTAACGACCGTCAGAGTATTAAACTCGACACCGTGACGTACCAGACATTTAATGGCTTGTTCAACCTTTTCGTATGTCGGCTTTCCTGAACGTGTAACGCGCCATTCATCATGCAAAGCTGCATCACCGTCAATGGAAACCCCAACCAGGACGTGATGCTGCTTAAAAAACATCGCCCACTCGTTATCAATCAAAATACCGTTGGTCTGGAAAGTATTGATTATTGTCTTTTCACCCGCGTATATCTGCTGAAGTTCGACCGCCCGTCGAAAAAATGGCAGCCCCATCAACGTTGGCTCCCCTCCTTGCCAGGCAAAAATCACCTCATCCACATCCTGCGCGGCGATATGCTGTTTGATAAACAATTCAAGCGTATCTTCAGACATCCTGTAATTGGCTTTTCTCTGCGGATAGAGCTTCTCTTTCTCCAGGTAAAAACAGTATTTGCAATCCAGATTGCATACCGAACCCGTCGGTTTAATCATGACCTGACAACTTTTTCTCTGCATTTAATTTAGATCCATAAATAAAAGAACCTGATTCAGTACCAAGGTGCTGAATCAGGCGGGCAGAGCCCTAAGTGGCATACTCTATATTTTTATTGTTATCCAATTAACCCCAGGTTACCGGAGTTGGTTTTTCACCTCGAGCTTTCATTAATGAATCGTTATCAATATCCTTTTTGTACTTCAGGAATTTACCGTACAGCTGTTTTTCTATATCAGGCTGCTTGCCAATCTGATTAAGGGTTTCAAAACGATCCTTTTTCAGGTTATAGAGATATTTAGGTTTATTTTCACGATCGATGATCATCTTCCAGTCACCATCACGAATAGCCCATTCATCAGTAGGATCGTCCTGGAATGGCATATCAATACCAAAAATGAGTGGTTTCTGACGTACTAACGTTTTCTGTTCCAGTAATGGAACCAGAGACTGCCCATCGTAGGTACGATCTGTTGGCAGTTTAAAATCCATCATGTTTGCTAATGTCGGCAACCAGTCAAGGCCATAAACCGGCGTATCCGTTACCATTCCCTGCGGAATATGTTTACCATACTTGATGATTGCCGGAACGCGGATTCCGCCCTCCCACAGATTATCTTTACGACCGCGAAGCCCATCCGTTTCACCCGCCAGGTTTAACTCATACACTTTACGCGCTTCACGAGTGACAGGTCCGTTATCACTGGTAAAGATAACAATGGTGTTATCTTCTTCACCCATTGCCTTTATCTTATCCATTACTTTACCAACCTGAGCATCCATATAACTGATGTTGGCATAATACTCACCTGTGCCACGCCAAGGTTTATCAGCCCAATCACCGTAGAACAGATCCGGATGCTGTTTCTGGTAGGCACTCATGTATTGCGAATACATATCGAGGTATTTTTTCGGTGAGGCCAGCGGGCTATGGACCTCAGTAAATGCAACGTATAAGAAGAACGGTTTATCGTCTTTCTTGTTATCCAGCCAGTTAACAACTTCTGAACTAACCAGTTCACCGCTAAATGTTTCTGCTCTACCAATCGGTTTACCATTACGCACGAATCCGGTCGGATGCACGGTGCCATAGCGTGGGCGCTCTTTCGCGTTATCTAAAGTGGAATCGGTCACAAACCCTGCAGCATTCACCAGGGAATAGTCGAATCCCATATCTTTCGCCTGTGGCTGATCGGTGCGATCTCCTCCAGCATTCAGATGTAATTTCCCCATCATCGCCGTGTCGTAGCCTTGCGCTTTTAGCAGATTAGCAATCGTCAGCTCATTACGGCCCAATGCCACATCTTTCCCTTCAGGGATCCAGGAACGGATCCCCGTACGGAACGGCATACGTCCAGTGAGCAAACCAGCACGAGAAGGTGAACACAGCGGGGCTGGCGCATAGTAGTCGGTAAATTTCACCCCTTCCTGAGCTAATTTATCAATATTAGGTGTTTTAACGATTTGATGACCATAAGCCGCCAGATCGCCATATCCCAAATCATCCGTAAGGATGATGACCAAGTTAGGACGCTTATCCGTAGCGGCCTGAACTGTTTGTAATGTGCTCCCGGCGCACAGTGCCAACCCAATCATGCTGGCAACGACTGTTTTTTTCATTTCAGTTCCTTTAATTTTAATTAAAATGAATATCCGACCATATAAATCATCTGATCCCCATATCCGTCATAACCTAATTTGTTCTCAAAATAACGATACGTTACAGATGCCTTCCATCGTGGATAAAACTTCCATGCCAACGTTAACCCTCCATTTAAACCATTCCTACCGAATTGCTGCTCCGTGTAAGCATCATTTCTATCAATCTCGACTTCATTCCAGTCAGATAAAACAAAGCTTTCACCAAATAAAGAGAAGTTATAAACAGCAGTCCAACCAACAACATATCCATTCCATCCACTGGTCTGTCCATATTTCGGTGATACATAGTCACCTGATTGGTTATGCAAGCCGATATAAGGTTTAAAGAAACCCCAATCTCCGCTCCACCCCAGATAACCAAGTCCATAAAACATATCCAGATCGTCACCCCAAGAGTTGTCCCATTGACCGTATATCTTGCCAAAGAAGGTATAGTCAGAATCAAAAAGACGCACATGGGTCATAGCAGAGACGGTATGGTTACGGCCCGCCACTGCATGGTTCAATACGTTGCTTTCAATAAAAGAATAGAATTCAGCCTCTCTGAAGTTAACACCAAAATCAGCCGTTGCTTTCCAAACCTCACCACGGTGTACATTCACAAAACCGCTATTCCAGTCGGCATAACCAGCATTAATTGATCCAAAAGAGTTTTTATATTCCAGAGCCTGTATATTTTGGCTAAAAAGGGCTGGAGTGGCTAATACAAGGCTGACCAATAGTATTTTCTTTATCCGAGGCATTGAATTTATTCTCCATAATTATAATTTATTCATCAATGAATGAAGGTTTGCTGTGTGGAGAGATATTAAACAAATGTAATTACAAGATAGTGATGTAAATCTCACATCAGGATAGATAAAAGTTGCTTAAAATAATGTGTCCAATAATGTTGCTAGAGATATGATAAGTTCATATTTATTAATAAACACGTCAATATCTTCTTACTAAATCACCTCTGATATATTTACCTGACATGTTAGAAAACTCACATTCAAGGCCATCCAACTCACTTTTATCCTTGACAATAAAAAACCGGTATTCTCTCCAAGGAGAATACCGGTTTTTTCAAACGAGAAAGCTTTTCAGCTTGTCGTTAGCGCGTCAGATCGTCAAAGAACTTCTTCACACCGTCGAAGAAGCTTTTTGAACGCGGGCTGTTGTTTTCGCCGGTAGGACCGCCGAAGCTTTCCTGCAGATCTTTCAGCAACTGCTTCTGCTTGTCGTTCAGACCTACCGGGGTTTCAACAACTACACGGCACAGCAGATCGCCCTGAGCGCCACCGCGAACCGACTTCACACCTTTCCCGCGCATGCGGAACAGTTTGCCAGTCTGCGTTTCGCCCGGAATTTTTAACTTCACGCGACCGTCCAGCGTCGGGACTTCAATCTCGCCGCCCAGCGCTGCCATCGCAAAGTTAATCGGCACTTCACAGTACAGGTTGTTGCCTTCACGCTCAAAAATTGGGTGCTGTTTTACCTGCACCTGAACGTATAAATCGCCTGCTGGCGCGCCATGCTCACCGGCTTCACCTTCGCCAGACAGACGAATACGATCGCCGGTGTCAACGCCTGCCGGGATTTTAACGGACAGCGTTTTGCTTTTCTCAACGCGACCATGACCGTGACATTTGTTGCACGGATCTTTAATCAGCGTACCGCGCCCCTGACAATGTGGACAGGTCTGCTGTACGGCAAAAAAGCCCTGGCGCATCTGCACCTGGCCGGAACCGTGACAGGTTGGACAGGTCTGCGGTTGAGTACCTGCCTTCGCACCGCTGCCATGGCAGACGTCACACTCTTCCAGCGTCGGAATACGGATCTCTTTGGTGACGCCACGCACGGCTTCTTCCAGAGTGAGATCCATGTTGTAACGTAAATCAGCACCACGTGAGGCGCGCTGACGACCACGACCGCCGCCAAAGATATCGCCAAACACGTCACCAAAGATATCGCTGAAGTCAGCCCCGCCGCCAAAACCGCCGCCGCCGCCCATACCGCCTTGCTCAAACGCAGCATGACCGTACTGATCGTAAGCTGCACGTTTTTGCGCATCGGTCAGGATCTCGTAGGCTTCTTTGATCTCTTTGAACTTGGCTTCGGCCTCTTTATCACCCTGGTTACGGTCCGGGTGATATTTCATGGCCAGGCGCTTGTAGGCCTTTTTGATTTCACGCTCTTCCGCTGATTTGGAAACGCCTAAAATCTCGTAATAGTCTTGCTTAGCCATCTCTTTTTATCTGCCCCTAACATGCGTGCACGGGCGGAGAGGAAACCTCTTCGCCCGTGCCAGTAATTACCCGTTCAAAGGGCGATTATTTTTTGTCTTTCACTTCTTCAAACTCAGCGTCGACAACGTCGTCATCTTTCGCGTTGTTTGCAGAAGCATCAGCGCCTGCTGCACCAGCCTGCTGCTGTGCGTGCTGCTGCTGAGCGATTTCCATCAGTTTCTGGGAAACCTGTGCCAGCGCCTGCATTTTCGCTTCGATATCCGCTTTGTCTTCACCTTTCAGAGAAGTTTCCAGCGCGGTCAGTGCAGACTCGATGGCAGTTTTGTCGTCAGCCGGCAGTTGGTCGCCTGCTTCTTCAACCTGCTTACGAGTGCTGTGCAGCAGATGGTCACCCTGGTTACGGGTCTGAACCAGCTCTTCAAACTTACGGTCAGATTCTGCGTTCGCTTCTGCTTCGCGAACCATTTTCTGGATTTCTTCTTCGTTCAGACCAGAAGAAGCCTTGATGGTGATCTTCTGCTCTTTACCGCTGTTTTTATCTTTCGCGGAAACGTGCAGGATACCGTCGGCATCGATGTCAAAAGTTACTTCGATCTGCGGCATACCGCGCGGAGCCGGGCTGATACCATCCAGGTTAAACTGACCCAGATCTTTGTTATCGGCAGCACGTTTACGTTCACCCTGCAGCACGTGGATGGTTACCGCAGACTGGTTGTCTTCAGCGGTAGAGAACACCTGGCTGTGCTTGGTCGGGATAGTGGTGTTTTTCGCGATCAGTGGCGTCATCACGCCGCCCATGGTTTCGATCCCCAGAGACAGCGGGGTAACGTCCAGCAGCAGTACGTCTTTCACATCACCAGTCAATACACCACCCTGAACGGCAGCACCGATTGCTACAGCTTCGTCCGGGTTAACGTCTTTACGCGGCTCTTTGCCGAAGAACTCAGCAACTTTCTTCTGGACCATCGGCATACGCGTCTGACCACCAACGAGAATAACGTCGTTGATATCAGAAACAGACAGGCCGGCGTCCTGCAGAGCAACTTTCAGCGGCTCGATAGAACGGTTAACCAGGTCTTCAACCAGGCTTTCCAGTTTCGCACGGGTCACTTTGATGTTCATGTGTTTCGGACCAGTCGCGTCTGCAGTGATGTACGGCAGGTTCACGTCGGTCTGCTGAGCGGAAGACAGCTCGATCTTCGCTTTCTCAGCGGCTTCTTTCAGACGCTGCATCGCCAGCGGGTCATTACGCAGGTCGATACCCTGATCTTTCTTAAACTCGTCAACCAGGTAGTTGATCATACGGCTGTCGAAGTCTTCACCACCCAGGTGGGTATCACCGTTGGTTGCCAGAACTTCGAAGGTTTTTTCGCCGTCAACTTCGTCGATTTCGATAATAGAGATATCGAAAGTACCACCACCGAGGTCATACACCGCGATAGTACGGTTGCCGACTTCTTTATCCAGACCGTAAGCCAGCGCAGCTGCGGTTGGTTCGTTGATGATACGTTTTACTTCCAGACCTGCGATACGACCGGCGTCTTTGGTTGCCTGACGCTGAGCATCGTTAAAGTATGCAGGAACGGTGATAACCGCTTCAGTTACCGGTTCACCCAGGTAATCTTCAGCCGTTTTCTTCATTTTTTTCAGCACTTCTGCAGAGATCTGCGGCGGTGCCATTTTCTGACCTTTTACGTCAATCCATGCATCACCGTTGTCAGCACCGATGATTTTGTACGGCATGATCGCTTCATCACGCTGTACTTCTTCGTCCTGGAAGCGGCGGCCAATCAGGCGTTTAATCGCAAACAGGGTGTTTTGCGGGTTTGTCACTGCCTGACGTTTAGCCGGCTGACCAACCAGAGTTTCACCATCCTGGGTATAAGCAATGATAGAAGGCGTGGTGCGATCGCCCTCGGCGTTCTCCAGCACACGTGCAGTAGTGCCATCCATAATCGCTACACAAGAGTTGGTAGTACCCAGGTCGATACCAATAATTTTACCCATCTAAACGTCTCCACTAAAAATTCGGTCATCATGTGGTTGTGAATCTGTAATAAGGGCGAAACGTGCGGTTTCAACTACCCTGAATCGTTTTTTTTCAGACTCACCACTGCGGTTGACTACTAAGTGGGGTCGTAACCCACTTCATCAAGGGGGGCATGAAAAATTTTTTTAGCGCAGAAGCAATAAATTTGCCGAAAAAAGGCACAAAACTACAAAAAATGAATAATCGCCAATCAAAATAAATTCATAAAACCGATTAATACGGTGCTGTCATTCACGCAAAAATTTTAATAAAAAGAAAAGATTACGTGAATGAATCGTTTTTATGTCGGCGGTAAAATAGCGCGAAGCCACACACTTTTGCAGCCGTCAAAGAGAAATTCCATGAAATCCGTTTTAACCCTTTCCGCCAGCCTGCTTATGGGCCTGCTGCTGAGCAGCGCCGCGCACGCTAACGATCATAAAGTTCTGGGGATGATTGCTATGCCCCGCAATGCAACCAACGATCTCACGCTCAAAATTCCCGTTTGTCGGGTGGTGAAACGTATTCAACTCACCGCCGATAGAGGCGATATTAACCTTAACGGCGCATCCGTTTACTTCAAAGCTGCGCGCACCTCCAGCCAAAGCCTGAATGTCCCGTCTTCCATTAAAGAGGGACAAACCACCAATTGGATCAACATTAATAGCGACAACGACAACAAACGCTGCGTATCCAAAATTACTTTTTCAGGCCAGTCGGTAAACTCCTCTGACATGGCGACGCTTAAAGTCATCGGCGACGACTAATTCCGCCCTTTTATTCAGAAGCCATAGAAAACATGAATGTCACGTATTTGCATGACGACGATCTCGACTTTCTGCAGCATTGCAGTGAGGAACAACTCGCCACGATTACTCGCCTGTTAACGCATAATGAAAAAGGCAAAGCTCGTCTGTCGAGCGTTCTGAGCCACAACGAATTATTTAAATCGATGGAAGGACACCCGGAACAGCACCGCCGCAACTGGCAACTGATCGCTGGCGAACTTCAGCATTATGGTGGCGACAGCATTGCCAATAAACTTCGTGGCCATGGAAAGCTGTATCGGGCGATTTTGCTGGATGTTTCGAAGCGCTTGAAGCTTAAAGCCGACAAAGCGATGTCCACGTACGAAATTGAACAGTATTTGCTGGAACACTTTCTACGGAATGCCTGGCAAAAAATGGATGCCGGGCATAAGCAGGAATTTCTGCAGGCGGTTGATGCAAAAGTCTCTGAACTGGAAGAGTTACTGCCGCTATTGATGAAGGATCGCCATCTGGCGACTGGCGTTTCTCACCTGCTCTCCAGCCAACTCACTCAGATCCTGCGTACCCATGCCGCAGTGAGCGTCATTGGGCATGGATTGCTACGCGGTGCTGGGCTTGGCGGCCCGGTCGGCGCGGCTTTAAACGGGGTTAAAGCAGTGAGTGGCAGCGCCTATCGCGTGACGATTCCGGCGGTGCTACAAATCGCCTGTCTGCGCAGAATGATCAACAGCGCACAAGCGTGATGCCCATCACAGGGAAAATAATTCATTTTCCCTTCGTTAGATCATAGACAGTGCCCTCTCCCCTGATTATTATGCCGCGCCCCGAAGACAGTGATCGTTATTTGGGGAAACTATTTCACCATTCAATCAATGATGATTTTGAGGAATTATGGGCAACACTAAGTTGGCTAATCCGGCACCGCTGGGCCTGATGGGCTTTGGCATGACCACCATTCTGCTTAACCTGCATAACGCGGGTTTCTTCGCCTTTGACGTTATTATTCTGGCGATGGGCATTTTCTACGGCGGTATCGCGCAAATTTTTGCCGGGCTGCTGGAATATAAAAAAGGCAACACCTTCGGTTTAACCGCCTTTACCTCCTACGGCTCGTTCTGGCTGACGCTGGTTGCGATCCTGATCATGCCGAAAATGGGCCTGGCGGATGCGACCAATGGTCAGTTCCTGGGCGTATACCTGGGTCTGTGGGGCGTGTTCACACTGTTCATGTTCTTCGGCACGCTGAAAGCTGCTCGTGCGCTGCAATTTGTCTTCCTGAGCCTGACGGTGCTGTTCGCACTGCTGGCCGTGGGCAACATTGCAGGTAACGAAGCGATCATCCACGTTGCTGGCTGGGTTGGCTTAGTGTGTGGCGCAAGCGCCATTTACCTGGCGATGGGCGAAGTGCTGAACGAACAGTTTGGCCGTACCATCCTGCCGATTGGTGAAACGCACTAATCTGACGCTATCCCCCCGAACGGGGGGATATTCCTTACAAGCGCTGTAACTCTCCCTGCACGCTGGTATCGCGATGATAAATATCTTGTCGCAGCCAAATCCCCAGTCCTAACCCCACCAGCGATAACGCCAGTACATACCAGGCAGGAGCCATTGGCGACACGCTCATTAACATCGTCACGGCGATTGGCGTCAGACCACCAAAAATGGCGTACGAAACGTTGTAAGAAAACGAGATACCGGTAAAGCGGACTTCCGCTGGAAACGCTCGTACCATGACATAAGGCACGGCCCCCACCACGCCAACGCACAAGCCCACCAGCCCATACAACAGGAACAAATGCTGAGGATGGCTACCGGCCAGATGATAGAAAAACCAGCTCGAACAGGCCAGCAGCAGACTACCGACAATAAAGGTTTTGCTGGCGCCAACCCGGTCGACAATAAACCCGGCCAGCAGACAACCGACGCACAGCATAATGGTCGCGACGCTGTTGGCTTGTAACGTCAATGCTGGCGCAAAGCCATACTGCTTTTGCAACCAGACTGGCGACATCAGGATCACCACCACAATCCCGGCCGATAACAGCCAGGTCAGCAGCATGGAAATGACCACCGCTTTTTTATGTTTGCTCACCACCGACTTCACCGGTAGCTCTTGTGCCAACGCTTTACGCTGCTGCATTTCGAGGAAGATAGGCGTTTCCTGCAGCCAGCGGCGCAGGTACATCGCCACCAGCCCAAACACGCCGCCCAGCAGGAAAGGAATACGCCAGCCGTAGTCATGCACAGCTTGCTGCGTCAGGCTGGTGTTCACCAGCGTTGCAACCACCGAACCCAGCAGAATCCCCACCGTCAGCCCGGCGGTCAGCGTTCCGCAGGCAATGCCAATGCGACGCTCCGGTACGTGTTCCGCCACGAACACCCACGCCCCCGGCACTTCTCCCCCAATGGCAGCCCCCTGCAAAATGCGCATCAGCAATAACAGTAACGGCGCAAGGATCCCCATGGAGGCATAGGTAGGCAACAAACCAATCGCCAGCGTCGGTATCGCCATCAGCAAAATGCTCAGGGTAAACATTTTCTTGCGTCCGACCAGGTCGCCAAAATGCGCCATAATGATGCCGCCCAATGGGCGCGCCAGGTATCCGGCGGCAAAAATGCCGAAGGTTTGTACCTGACGTAGCCATTCAGGGATATCTGCCGGGAAGAAAAGTTCGCCAACAACAGCGGCAAAGAAGACGAAGATAATGAAATCATAAAACTCAAGCGCCCCGCCGAGAGCAGCAAGCGTAAGGGTTTTATAATCCTGGCGATTTAGCGGTCGAGTGTGTTGTGACATAGCAAACCATGAGTCAGTGGAGTAATTGATTATGTCTGTCGATATATGTAAAGCAAAAATTACTATATCGTAAACAATTCAATACTCCACCTTCATTGTTACTTATATCACGAATAGTCTACTTTCAGGCGTTTGTATCGCGTATTGCGCTTTTAGGGCGAAAAGATGCTACAACTGCCGGTGCAGTTTCGACATAAGGCCCATCTAACAGCTGTATACAATACGGTACACTTGCAAAGATACCTGGCACAATTACCTTACCCTCGGCATCTTTCACGCCTTCCAGCGTTTCTTTGATCGACTTCGGCTGCCCAGGCAGATTCAGGATCAGCGCCTGTTTGCGAATCACCCCAACCTGACGGGAAAGGATTGCGGTTGGCACAAAGTGCAGACTTATCTGGCGCATTTGCTCACCAAAACCTGGCATCTGGCGGTCAGCTACGGCCAGCGTAGCGTCTGGCGTTACGTCGCGACGTGCCGGACCCGTTCCGCCGGTCGTCAGCACCAGATGACAGCTCATTTCATCAACCAGCTCGCATAAGGTCTGTTCGATGATCGCCTGTTCATCCGGGATCAACCGCGTTTGCAGCTCAAAAGGGGTCGTAAGGGCTGATGCCAGCCACTCTTCAAGGGCCGGGATACCTTTATCCTGGTAAACGCCGCTAGAAGCACGGTCAGAAATGGACACCAGGCCAATGCGTAAAGTATTCATGATTATTCCATTTAAACAGTCTCGTTAAACAGAATGATACACTGCGAAAGGAAGGACAGACAGGTTTCAGAAGAGGTAGCGTGACCCCAGTCAGGGCCACGCCGAAATGATTACAGCAGATCGCCGATCATTTTTTCCAGTTTACCCTGGTCTACAGCAAACTTACGGATACCGTCCGCCAGTTTGTCTACAGCCATTGGATCCTGGTTGTGCTGCCACAGGAACTCAGCTTCAGTGATACGTGCAGGACGCGCTTTCACTTCGCCAGAGAAGGACAGTTTACGTTCAATAGCACCTTCGCTTTCCGCCAGCTCTTTCAGCAGAGCCGGTGCAATCGTCAGACGATCGCAGCCCGCCAGCTCGATGATTTCGCCGATGTTACGGAAGCTCGCGCCCATAACTACGGTTTCGTAACCGTGCTGTTTGTAGTACTCGTAGATTTCCGTTACGGAAACCACACCCGGATCTTCTGCCGGTGCATACTCTTTCTTATCGGTATTGGCTTTGTACCAGTCAAGAATACGACCAACGAACGGAGAAATCAGGTATACGCCAGCTTCTGCACATGCACGCGCCTGCGCGAAGGAGAACAGCAGGGTCAGGTTACAGTTGATGCCTTCTTTTTCCAGCTGCTCAGCAGCACGGATGCCCTGCCAGGTTGAAGCCAGTTTGATCAGAATGCGATCGTTGCTGATGCCAGCATCGTTGTACAGTTTAATCAGACGTTTTGCTTTCGCGATGGATGCGTCGGTGTCGTAGGACAGGCGAGCGTCAACTTCTGTGGAAATGCGACCCGGGACCAGTTTCAGGATCTCCAGACCGATGTTTACCGCCAGTTTGTCGGTCGCGTCGACGACCTGCTGCGCGCGGTCGTTGCTCTGCTGCTTAGCCCAGGCTACAGCGTCATCAATCAGCTTGCGGTATTCCGGGATCTGCGCTGCGTTAAGAATGAGAGAAGGGTTAGTTGTGGCATCCTGAGGCTGATACAGCTTCATTGCCGCGATGTCTCCGGTGTCGGCCACTACTGTGGTGAACTGACGAAGGGAGGTCAATTTGTCCGTCATGATAGCGATTCTCTTTAAACAGCTTGTTAGGGGGATGTAACCGATCTTCCCTGATGATAGCACGACGCACTCTCAGCGCAACCGCCTGGATTGTCCTACCTGCCGCTCAGCCCTGATTACGCATCCCAAAGCCTGAGATGCGCAATTAAGGGGTATACCTATTGTTATGATAAACTCCCGCAATCAATCTGCTTATAAGGTATATACTGGTCGATAATTGGTAGCGCTTACATGGGATTATTCGCGCTTACCGGCATCAACAAGAGGGATGTTAATGCCTGATTTTTTCGCATTTATTAATGAAATACTCTGGGGATCGGTGATGATCTACCTCCTGCTTGGCGCAGGATGTTGGTTCACCTGGCGCACGGGGTTCATCCAGTTTCGCTACATTCGCCAGTTTGGCAGAAGTCTTAAAAACAGCATCAACCCGCAACCGGGCGGTTTAACCTCCTTTCAGGCTTTATGCACCAGTCTTGCCGCGCGGATCGGCAGCGGAAATCTGGCGGGCGTGGCGTTGGCAATCGCCGCAGGCGGCGCGGGAGCCGTTTTCTGGATGTGGGTCTCGGCAGTCATTGGTATGGCAACCTCGTTTGCCGAATGCTCACTTGCGCAACTGTATAAAGAACGCGATAGCAAGGGACAGTTTCGCGGCGGTCCTGCGTGGTATATGGCGCGTGGGCTGGGTATGCGCTGGATGGGCGTGCTTTTTGCCATCTTTTTACTCATCGCATATGGGCTGATTTTTAACAGCGTGCAGGCAAACTCGGTCTCGCGCGCACTTGCTTTTGCCTTTGACATCCCTCCCCTCTTCTCCGGTATCGCCCTGGCTATCGCATCATTACTGGTCATCGTCGGCGGTATTAAAGGCGTTGCCCGTCTGATGCAATGGTTTGTTCCGGTAATGGCTCTGTTGTGGGTCGGTTGTAGCCTCGTCATCTGCCTTTGGCATTTCGGTCAGCTTCCCGACATTATCATGACCATCGTTAAAAGCGCCTTTGGCTGGCAGGAAGCCGCCGCCGGCGCCGCCGGGTACACGCTAAGCCAGGCCATTGCCAGCGGCTTTCAACGCGGTATGTTCTCGAATGAGGCCGGAATGGGATCTACCCCAAACGCCGCCGCCTCGGCTGCGTCATGGCCTCCGCATCCTGCGGCACAAGGTATTGTGCAAATGATTGGTGTTTTAGGCGATACGCTGATTCTCTGTACGGCCAGTGCGATGATCGTTCTGCTGGCGGGTAATGGCACCAGTTCCATACCCATTGAAGGCATCCAGTTGCTGCAGAGAGCGATGGTCTCGCTGACAGGTGAATGGGGCGCCGGATTCGTCGCCTTTATTGTGATCCTGTTTGCCTTTAGCTCTATCGTCGCCAACTACATCTATGCGGAAAACAACCTTATTTTCCTGAAGCTGGACAATATCCGGGTAATTTGGCTATTACGTATCGCGACCGTGAGCACCGTTGTCGGCGGCACATTACTCAGCTTCCCGCTGCTCTGGCAACTTGCCGACATCATCATGGCCTGTATGGCTATCACTAACCTGACGGCGATTTTACTGCTCTCGCCGGTTGTCCATACCCTCGCCAGCGACTATCTACGCCAGCGTAAACTCGGAGTGCGCCCGGAATTTGATCCGCGTCGTTATCCTGATATCAGACAGCAGCTTGCGCCTGAAAGCTGGGATGAAACGCCGCGTGATTAGCGCGGCAATCGCAACCATCGATCAATTCTGTCCATTTTTTTGCTAAAGTCGCAGTAAATTTCCTGCAAGGACTGGATATGCTGATTCTGATTTCACCTGCAAAAACGCTCGACTACCAAAGTCCGCTGGCAACCACACGCCACACGCTGCCTGAACTGCTGGATCACTCGCAGCAGCTTATTCACGTGGCGCGCCAACTCTCCGCACCGCAGATTGGCAAGTTGATGGGAATTAGCGACAAGCTGGCTGATCTGAACGCCACCCGTTTCCATGACTGGCAACCCGATTTCACACCGGAGAATGCGCGTCAGGCTATTCTGGCGTTTAAAGGCGACGTCTATACCGGGCTGCAGGCTGAAACCTTCAGCGAAGCGGATTTTGACTTCGCTCAGCAGCATTTACGCATGTTGTCCGGGCTGTACGGCGTGTTGCGTCCGCTGGATTTGATGCAGCCTTACCGTTTGGAGATGGGCATTCGTCTGGCTAATCCAAAGGGTAAAGATCTTTACCAGTTCTGGGGTGATACCATTACCGACAAACTTAACGAAGCACTGGAAGCACAAGGCGACAGCGTGGTGATTAACCTCGCATCAGATGAATATTTTAAATCCGTGAAGCCGAAAAAGCTGAACGCCGAACTTATCAAACCGGTCTTCCTCGATGAGAAGAACGGCAAGTTCAAAGTCATCAGCTTTTATGCCAAAAAAGCGCGTGGCCTGATGAGCCGCTACATCATTGAAAACCGCTTAACGCAGCCAGAGCAGCTAACGGCATTTAACAGTGAAGGCTATTTCTTTGATGAGGAAGCGTCAGGGAATGGCGAACTGGTGTTTAAACGCCACGAGCAATAGTGTACATGCCGGATGGCGGCTAACGCCTTATCCGGCCTACAGGTTTTGTAGGCCCGCTAAGCACAGCGCCAGCGGGCACCACCGTTAACCGCGGGTCATCATCAGCTTACGCAGCGCAGCAAAATCAGCAGGCAGGTGATGAGAGAGCAGCGGCAAATCAGCACGCTCCGCCAGCTCTTTTGGCAGAGCCAGAGTAAGCTCAAGAATCTCTTCAACGCTTTCCTTAAACTTCGCCGGATGCGCGGTGCCGAGGAACAAGCCGTACTCGCCAGGATTCAACTGGTCACGCAGCGCACGGTAAGCCACCGCCGCATGCGGTTCTGAGGTGTACCCCATTTCATGCAGCTCGCGCATCGTATCCTGAGTGGTAGCATCGTCAACGGCGGCATACCCCAGCTCATTCAGACGCCAGATTTTACGGCGGAACAGTTCTTCCACACGCGGCCAGTTGTTCGGCTGGCTGACATCCATCGCGTTGGATAACGTCGCCTGCGTCGCCTTCGGCGCCCACTCGCCTTCTGCAAGGAAGCGTGGAACCGTATCGTTGACGTTGGTCGCCGCAATAAAACGCTTCACCGGCAAGCCCAGCGATTTCGCCAGCAGTCCGGCGGTCAGATCGCCAAAGTTGCCGCTGGGAACGGAAATAACCAGCTGGTTACGCGATTCTTGCGGCAGTTGAGCCACAGCTTCAAAGTAGTAACAGATTTGCGCCAGCAGACGGCTGATATTGATTGAGTTAGCCGAGTTCAGCCCCAGCGCTACCTTCAGTTCTTCGTCATCAAACGCCTGTTTCACCAACGCCTGGCAAGCATCAAAATCACCATCAATAGCGACGGTTTCAATGTTACCGCCCAGCGTACAGAACAGTTTTTCCTGTAATGGGCTGATCTTGCCGTTCGGGTAGAGGATCACCACACGAACGTTCGGCAGGCCATAAAACGCATGCGCCACTGCGGCACCGGTATCGCCGGAGGTCGCCGTCAGAATCGTTACCGGTTTGTCGCCGCTGATGTGCGTCAGCATCTGCGCCATAAAGCGCCCGCCAAAGTCTTTAAATGCCAGCGTAGGACCGTGGAACAGCTCCAGACAGCCAATGTCCGCTGCAACCTGAGCAACCGGCGCCGGGAACGCAAACGCCGCGCGCACGCGCTCTTCCAGAATCTCCGGCGAGATCTCGTCACCAATAAATGCGGAAAGGATCTTAGCGCTGCGGCTAACGAAGTCCTGGTTCAGCATCTCATCCACTTCTGTCAGATTGAATTCCGGCAGATCGTGCGGAAAAAACAACCCCTGATTCTTGCCAAGCCCTTGCGTGACGGCCTGCGCAAAGCTGACCTGTTCGTTATGATCTTTCAGATTATAGAGTTTCATTGATTATCCCAGTACCCGTGCGCCTGCCGTGTCCAACCGGCAAATATGAACAAAGCCTTCCTGATTTTGCAGATAATGTTTAGCCAGCCAGTCTGCGACACGCTGCGCCGTATCCGGCTTATCGCACAAGGCGAACAGCGTCGGCCCTGACCCGGAGATCCCGCTGGCCAGCGCGCCGATTTCCGCTACCGCCTGACGCGCCTGGCTGAAGCCTGGCAGCAAGCGGGTACGATACGGCTCAGCAATGACATCTTTCATCAGCTTCGCGGCCAGAAGAGGCTGACGGGAATAGCAGGCATGGATAAACCCAGCCAGATGCCGCCCGTGGGCGATACAGTCCTGACGGCGATACTGCGCAGGTAAAATGGCCCGCGCTTCCGCCGTCGATACTTTAATCCCCGGATACGCCAGTACCCACAACCACTCATCAAAGCCTGGCACCTGCTGGCTGATAATGCCGTTTTCTTCGATCATTAACTGCATACCGCCCAAAAAGCACGGGGCAACATTATCGTAATGAATACTGCCGGAGATACGTCCTTCCAGCTCACCCATGATCGCCAACAGGCGCGTGTCGTTGAGCGGTTTCCCACAGTGCTCGTTCATGGCGACCAACGCCGCCACAACGGAACAGGCGCTGGAACCTAACCCGGAGCCAATCGGCATATTTTTTTCCAGCGTCATCGCCACCGGAACGGTTTTACCCAGCTCCTGACAGAATCGCTCCCAGCACTGATAGACGATATTTTCTCGCGGCTCAGAAGGCAGTTTGTCAGCAAAGCGCCCAAGATTATTCAGACTGAACTGGTCGGCTGGCTCAACAGAGACCACATCACCCAATAGCGAACCGTCTACGGGGGTTACCGCCGCCCCAAGCACATCAAACCCGACGCTCATATTGGCACTGGAAGCCGGGGCATAAACTCTCACCATGTCAGACTCCTAACTTCCATGAAAGGGTACGTAGCAGGTCGGCAAATACGCCCGCCGCTGTTACGTCATTCCCCGCGCCGTATCCGCGCAGCACTAACGGTAACGGCTGATAGTAATGGCTATAAAACGCCAGCGCGTTTTCACCGTTTTTCACTTTGAACAGCGGATCGTTGCCGTCTACTGCATCAATTTTCACGCGACAGACGCCATCCTCTTCAATATTGCCAACATAGCGCAATACTTTCCCCTCATCACGAGCTTTCGCCACCCGCGCGGCAAAGTCATCATCCAGTTGCGACAACTTCGCCATAAAGGTGGAAACATCGCCGGAATCATCAAATTCTGTTGGCAGAACCGGCTCAATGACAATGTCAGACAGCTCCAGCTCACGCCCGGTTTCACGGGCCAGGATCAGCAGCTTACGCGCCACGTCCGTACCGGAAAGATCGTCACGCGGATCGGGCTCGGTATAACCCAGCTCACGCGCCAGGGTGGTCGCCTGGGAGAAGCTCATGCCTTCATCCAGCTTGCCAAAAATAAACGACAGCGAACCGGAAAGAATGCCGGAGAATCGTTGCAGTTCATCGCCTGCACTGAGCAGATTTTGCAGGTTTTCAATAACCGGTAAGCCCGCGCCCACGTTGGTGTCATACAGGAATTTACGTCGCGACTTCGCCGCAGCAAAACGCAGTTGATGGTAGTAATCCATCGACGACGTATTGGCCTTTTTGTTCGGGGTGACCACATGAAAGCCTTCACGCAGGAAATCGGCGTACTGATCCGCCACCGCCTGGCTTGAGGTACAGTCGACGATCACCGGATTGAGCAGATGATATTCTTTCACCAGACGAATTAAGCGCCCAAGGTTGAAAGGTTCTTTCGCACACTCCAGCTCAGACTGCCAGTTTTCCAGATTCAGACCATGAACGTTGGTCAGCAGTGCCTTCGAGTTCGCCACGCCGCACACGCGCAGATCGATATGCTTGTTTTTCAGCCAGGTTTGCTGACGTTTAAGCTGCTCCAGCAGCGCACCGCCCACTCCACCGACGCCAATCACAAACACTTCAATCACCTGATCGGTATTGAACAGCATCTGATGGGTCACGCGTACGCCGGTGGTTGCGTCGTCGTTGTTCACTACCACCGAAATAGAACGCTCAGAAGACCCCTGGGCGATCGCCACGATGTTGATGTTCGCGCGAGCCAGCGCGGCAAAGAATTTCGCCGAGATACCGCGCAACGTGCGCATACCGTCGCCAACCACCGAGATGATAGCCAGACGCTCAGTCACCGCCAGCGGCTCCAGCAGACCTTCTTTCAGTTCGAGATAGAATTCATCCTGCATGGCGCGTTGCGCACGCGCGCAGTCGCCCTGCGGGACACAGAAGCTGATGCTGTATTCAGAAGAGGATTGGGTAATCAGCACCACCGAGATGCCCGCACGCGACATCGCGGCAAAAACGCGTGCGGCCATGCCCACCATACCTTTCATTCCTGGGCCGGAGACGCTAAACATTGCCATGTTATTGAGGTTAGAAATACCTTTTACCGGCAAGTCGTCGTCATCGCTGCTGGCGCCGATCAGCGTACCGGGCGCTTGCGGATTGCCGGTATTTTTAATCAGGCACGGGATCTGGAACTGGGCAATAGGGGTAATGGTGCGCGGATGTAGTACTTTAGCGCCGAAGTAAGAAAGCTCCATCGCTTCCTGATAAGACATCGACTTCAGCAGTCGGGCGTCGGGTACCTGACGCGGATCGCAGGTATATACGCCGTCGACATCGGTCCAGATCTCGCAACAGTCCGCACGCAAACAGGCGGCCAGTACGGCGGCAGAGTAGTCAGAGCCATTACGCCCCAGCACCACTAACTCACCTTTTTCATTCCCGGCGGTAAATCCTGCCATCAGAATCATATGGTCCGCTGGAATACGGCTGGCGGCAATGCGGCGTGTAGACTCGGCGATATCAACAGTAGATTCGAGGTAATGGCCTACCGCCAGCAGCTTCTCAACCGGGTCGATGACCGTCACGTTGTGCCCGCGCGCTTCAAGCAGGCCAGCCATGATGGCGATCGACATTTTTTCGCCACGGCAGATAAGCGCGGCATTGATGCTGTCCGGGCACTGCCCCAACAGGCTGATACCGTGCAGGACGTGCTTAATCTGGGCAAATTCTTGTTCAACCAGGGTTTTGAGCTGAGCCAGCGGGAAACCCGGTTGTGCGGCGGCAAGACCAACTAAAAGCTCTGAGAAAATGCGTTCGGCGTCGCTGATATTGGCTAAAGCATCCTGACCACCGATGGTCTTTTCAATCATCGCCACCAGATGGTTGGTAATTTTGGCGGGGGCAGAGAGAACGGTCGCGACCTGCCCCTGTCTGGCATTGCTTTCCAGAATGTCGGCAACCCGCAGAAAGCGCTCTGCATTTGCCACTGATGTACCGCCGAACTTCAACACTCGCATGGTTTACCTCATTGCCTTTGGTCGAAAAAAAAGCCCGCACTGTTTAGGTGCGGGCTTTTTCTTGTGTTTCCTGTACGCGTCAGCCCGCACCGTTACCTGTGGTAATGGTGATGGTTGTGGTAATAGTGATGCTGATGCGTTTCATGATGTTGTGTGCTCTGTAATTATTATCTGTCTGTCTTGTATTCTTTTAGGGTTAAAGTATCTGCTGACCTAAGTCAATAAATTTTTAAATTGATCGCATTCCGAAACTTGTTCATGAGCCACTGCTTGCCCTTTTACTTTCAACCAATACAGCATGTCCGCCCTACTTGAAACCAAAACAAAACGCTAATTAGTTAATGTTAACCAGCACTTTATTTTGTTATGTTTTTTTCTATATCATGTAAAAAACGGTGCAGCATTGCCGTGTCTCGCTGCCCTAATAAGCCCATTCGCTGTTGCAGCCAGTCGGTGAGTTTGATGTCGTCAGAAACGTTCAGCGTGGCTAATAAACGCAAAACGCGCGCACGCAGCGCCTGCAACTGAAGTTCATCCGTCACCTCACTATTTTTGGCCGGTTGTTGTATTAAACCTGCTAATTGATAGCAATACACCATCACCGCCTGCCCCAGATTGAGTGAAGGGTAGTCAGCCACCATTGGTACCCCGGTAAGGATATCCGCCAGCGCTAATTCTTCGTTGGTCAGCCCGGAATCTTCGCGCCCAAACACCAGCGCGGCGTGATCCATCCACGCGGATTTTTCCTGCAGCAGAGGAACGAGTTCGACCGGTGTGGCGTAATAATGGAACTTCGCCCGGCTACGCGCCGTGGTCGCAACGGTAAAATCAACGTCGTGCAGCGCTTCGGCTAGCGTTGGAAAAACACTAATATTATCAATAATGTCGCCCGATCCATGTGCAACCCATCGCGTTGCAGGTTCCAGATGGGCCTCGCTGTCCACGATCCGCAATTGGGTGAATCCCATGGTCTTCATCGCGCGGGCAGCCGCACCAATATTTTCCGCTCTGGCAGGGGCAACCAGAATAATTGTTAAACGCATTTCGATACTCTTTTAGCCAGTCGGCAGGTAATAATGTGACCCACATCAACATATTACGCAGCGCGAATTTACATATTTTTAACAGAAATCACTGAAAAAGGATTTCGCATCCAATAAAAAATGCTAAACTATTTCCAACCTGTACTATTGCTTTTTATGTTAACAGAAGTTGCATATCCTTCTGTTTATCCATGATAATTTAATTTAAAATGGATAGCATTGGTTGGATTCATTACATTTATTAATTAGCTCGTGCAACTAGTTGTAATATTGCAATTTTGTGATGAAAGCAAACATTTGGATGCGTTGATTTCATCAAACTGTTAACGTGCTACAATTGAACTTGATATATGTCAACGAAGCGTAGTTTTATTGGGTGTCCGGTACGTCTTAGCCTGTTATGTTGCTGTTAAAATGGTTAGGATGACAGCCGTTTTTGACACTGTCGGGTCCAGAGGGAAACTACCCACGACCAAGCTAATGATGTTGTTGACGTTGATGGAAAGTGCATCAAGAACGCAATTACGTACTTTAGTCATGTTACGCCGATCATGTTAATTTACGGCATGCATCAGGCAGGTCAGGGACTTTTGTACTTCCTGTTTCGATTTAGTTGGCAATTTAGGTAGCAAACATGCAGACCCCGCACATTCTTATCGTTGAAGACGAGTTAGTAACACGCAACACGTTGAAAAGCATTTTCGAAGCAGAAGGCTATGATGTATTCGAAGCGACAGATGGCGCGGAAATGCATCAGATTCTCTCTGAATATGACATCAACCTTGTGATTATGGATATCAATCTGCCTGGGAAAAATGGCCTCCTGTTAGCGCGCGAACTCCGCGAACAAGCTAACGTTGCGCTGATGTTCCTGACGGGCCGTGATAACGAAGTCGATAAAATTCTCGGCCTCGAAATCGGCGCCGACGATTACATCACCAAGCCGTTTAACCCGCGCGAACTGACTATCCGTGCTCGTAACCTGCTGTCACGTACCATGAACCTGGGTACCGTCAGCGAAGAACGCCGTAGCGTCGAGAGCTACAAGTTCAATGGCTGGGAGCTGGACATCAACAGCCGCTCTCTGATTGGTCCTGATGGCGAGCAGTATAAACTGCCACGCAGCGAATTCCGCGCCATGCTTCACTTCTGTGAGAATCCTGGCAAAATCCAGTCTCGCGCAGAACTGCTGAAAAAAATGACCGGTCGCGAACTGAAGCCACATGACCGTACCGTTGACGTGACTATCCGCCGCATTCGTAAACATTTCGAATCAACGCCGGATACGCCAGAAATCATCGCTACCATCCACGGTGAAGGCTACCGTTTCTGCGGCGACCTGCAGGATTAATTCGATCCTCACACGTACAAAAACGGCGCTTTATGCGCCGTTTTTCATTTCACCGCTCACCTATTTCCATATACGAAACTTGTCACTCTCATCGGGTTGCGGCTCAGGAAGCGCTTTCGACGTTGGTTTTGGCTGCGCCAGTGAGTGCCAGTCAAGATGACGCGTCAGGAACATCACGCCACACAGCGCGAATAACAGTACGCTGGTGCCAAGCAGTAAAGAGCTGTCCTGTGAACGGAGCAACACCCACATCACGCCATCCAGCGCCAGTAGCGCCGCGGTGAACAAAATACTCTTGCGCCAACCCTGTAATATCGCCTGCAGATACACACCGTTCATCAACGCCCCCACCAGACTGGCCGTAATCCACGCGGCGGTAAAACCAATGTGTTCTGACAACGCCAGCAGCAACAGATAAAACATCACCAGCGATAATCCCACCAGCAGGTACTGCATCGGGTGCAGTCGAAGGCTGGTCATGCTTTCAAGCACAAAAAAAGACATAAAGGTCAGCACAATCAGCAAAATGGCATATTTTGTCGCCCTGTCCGTCAGTTGATATTGATCCGCAGGCGTGGCGACAGCAACGCTAAATGCAGGCATTCCCTCCCAGCCAATCTTTTCACCATCAAAGCGTTCGCCGAGGTTATTGGCAAACCAACTGCTTTGCCACTGGGCATTGAATCCAGACTCACTGATTTCGCGCTTAGCCGGAAGAAAATCCCCAAGAAAATTGGGATGCGGCCAATTGCTGGTTAAGGTCATTTCACTGTTACGGCCAACCGGAACGACGGAAAAGTCGCCGGTGCCGCTCAAATTAAGCGACAGCGCCATGCTGAGATTTTGCGCCGTCCAGCTCGCGTCGGGCAGCGGAATATGGATCCCCTGAGCACGACCAGCCAGCCCCGTTCCAGGCTCCACGGCCAGCGACGTGCCGTTGACCTGTGGGGCTTTCACCACGCCGATACCACGCGCATCCCCCACGCCCACTACAATAAACGGTTTGCCGAGGCTGACATTAGGATGGTTTAAATCACTCAAACGCTCAGCGTTAAACTCGGCTTTCACCGCCAAATCGTTATGCCAGACCAGGCCTTCATAAATACCAATTTTACGCGCTTCAACGTTTTGGCTTCCCTCAACGACCAACGACTCCGGTAACCAGAAATGGATATAGCTGCGCTTACGCTGGACCTCTTTACCCTCCTCCAGCTCGGTATAAAGTTCCGTCACCGGAATGGCAATCAACGGGCCGACCATCTTTTGCGGTCCGCTGGTGCTCTGGCGGATTGCATCTTCAACATCATTGCGATAGTCCGATCGCTCAACGATTATCTGCCTGACCATTGTCAGGGGAATTAACAACAGCAGCATAGCGCCGCCTAAGGTGACGATTTTCCAGAACAGGGGTGATTTCAACATAGCGTTCTCCTTTGCAATACCAGCAAGGTAGAACAACTATGTGCGGGGAATTTGAAGTTATGTGAAGTGACGGTGAAGCGTAAACGAAGCCTGTGCGCCGCCTTCCGGTCGATTGCGTAAGGTCACCGAGCCTGCATGCAGTCGCGCAACCTCACTGACAAACGCCAGTCCCAATCCGCTGCTCTTAAGCCCATTTTCACGGGGCAGCGAGTAGAAGCGTTCAAAAATACGCGGCAACGCAAAATCAGGGATCCCGCTGCCGCTGTCGGTAACCTGCAATATGATCTGCTCTTCGTGCTGATGCGCACTCAGCACAATCGTCCCGTCCCGTGGCGTAAAGTCGATAGCGTTGTCGAGCAAATTCCCCAATGCCTGCTCCAGCAGCGCGGGATCGGCATCAACGCTAAGCGATGAAGGCATAATGGTCAGCGTGATGTTTTTTGCCGCCAGCTGCACGCTCCGGGCTTCTTTAAGCTGGGCAAACAGCGCATCTACCGCCACCGGCGTCAACGTAATGTCCTGTCGATTCTCCAGTCGCGCCTGGCGTAACAAGGTTTCAACCAGCGCCTGCATGCGCGCATTTTGCGTCAGAATATTATCAGTAAAACGCGCAACCACGTTCGGCGGCGGGCCTTCGCGCAAAATTTCCGCCGCGCCGCGAATGGCCGCCAGCGGGCTTTTGAGTTCGTGCGTTAATGCATAAACGTATTGCTCAATATAATTCTTGCCCTCCAGCTTCAGACGCATACTTTCCAGCGCCTGCGCCAGTTTACGTAACTCGCTGCTGCCTAAATCAGGCAGTGCGACGGGGCGGTTCTCGGTCACTGAGTCGGCATAGCGCGCCAGCCGGGCAATGGAACGGTTGATCCACCATACCATTCCGGCGCCAATCACTAAGGCGATCCCCAGCAACACCGCGCTGGCCCACAGCATCCGCCGTTCACTGCGTTTAATCACCGGCGCCATCGCCGCATTGGGTTTGCCGACGCTAAGCACCCCAATAATACGCCCGCCGTCAACGATCGGCGCGGCAACGTACATCACCGAACTTTCCGGATCGTTCGGATTCTGCAACGTACTGCGGGCACCATACTGCCCACGCAACGTTAACCACACATCATTCCAACGGGAGTAGTCCTGGCCGACCGCCTGGTTAGCGGAATCAAACAGCACCTTGCCCTGCGCGTCCGTCATGTAGACATGGTATTCATTACGCACTTTGTTAATGCCGCTGATATTGGCATGGAATGGGCGGTTATGCAGTTGGGAAAATGCCTGCGCCAGCTTACCGTTGGCGGGAGCGTCAGAGAGTAAATCATCACGCGCCAGCGCAGCCAGCAGCGTGGCGGTATCAATCAATGTGCCTTCAGTCGCCCGGCGGACGCCAGGCTTAATTTCCTGCACAAAGATCGACAACACGAACCAGGCGGCAACGGCGACAATCAGGAAATAGCCGAGCAGCAAACGCATACCAATGCGCATCAGACGCTCCTCAGGCTGTATCCCATACCGCGATGCGTATTAATAGGGGAAAACTCGGGGTTGATGGCGCGCAGCTTGGCGCGCAGCGTTTTGATGTGGGTATCGACCGTTCTGTCGAAGGTGTCCTGCGCATCGGCCCAGACTAAATCCATCAATTGCTGGCGAGAGTAAATGCGCCCCGGCGACATCAGCAGCGTTTTCAGCAACAGGAATTCATAGCGCGTCAGAGTTAACGGTATACCGAACCAGGTAATCTGCGCGGCCAGCTCATTAAGCTCAAAATCCCCGCAGCGCGTCGTTGAGGAAGGAGCGGAGAATTTCTGCACCCGCCGCAGCAGCGTGCGGACGCGGGCGCACACCTCGCGCGGAGAGAAGGGTTTGGCAACATAATCATCCGCGCCGATTTCCAGCCCCAGCAGACGATCCACTTCATCGCTGCGCGCGGTGAGAAAGAGGATCGGCAATGCCGGATGGCGTTCAAGTAAACGTCGACACAGTTCAAAACCGCTGATATCCGGCAGGCCGACGTCCAGAATTATCGCATCGGGACATCTCTGGCGCGCATTTTCCAGCACCGGTAGCCCGCGCTCGAACGCTTCTACGCTAAAACCTTCCTGCTGCAGCATATAGATAAGCGTATCGGCGATTCCCTGCTCATCCTCAACCAACCAGATCAACGGCTGTTGCATTTTGCTTCCTTGTTATTGCCGCCACGGCATAATGGGCACAGCGCTGATGGCATTTTTGGGCGATCCATCAACCACTTTATCTGAATAGGCCAGATAGGCCAGCGCATTACGTTTTGCGTCATAAAAACGTACGACCTGTAAGGATTTAAACACCAGCGAGGTCCGTTTTTTAAACACCACTTCGCCTTGCGCTTTACCGTTCTTGATTCTGTCGCTCAGTTCCACCGGTCCCACCTGCTGGCAGGAGATGGCGGCATCAGAGGTATCCTCAGCCAGCCCCAGCCCACCTTTGATGCCGCCGGTCTTGGCACGACTCACGTAGCAGGTCACATTGGTTACATCCGGATCGTCAAACGCCTCGACCACAATTTTATGGTCCGGCCCAAACATTTTGAACACCGTATCGACAGATCCAATCTGCTCCGCATGGGCGACCTGCGCCAACATCAGTAAAATTGAGGAAATGGCTAAGCTCTTATATTTCATATTGTTACCATTCTTAAAAGTTACTCTGGGTAATTATTCGACATTCTAAGATAAAACGTATACAGATCACAGGATTACAATAATCACGCTTTCGAATGTCCAAAAAAGCATTTATGAGCAAAAAAAACACTGAATGCTAAAACAACAAAAAATGCTATTATCCTCATACCTGACGTCAGGTACTCGTTGTTGAAAGGATGAGGATATTTTATGGATCAGGCTGGCATTATTCGCGACCTATTAATCTGGCTGGAAGGTCATCTGGATCAGCCTTTGTCGCTTAACAATGTGGCGGCAAAAGCAGGCTATTCCAAGTGGCACCTGCAGAGAATGTTTAAGGACGTGACGGGCCATGCTATTGGCGCCTATATCCGCGCCCGTCGTTTATCGAAATCCGCAGTGGCGCTTCGCCTGACTGCGCGCCCTATTTTGGATATTGCCCTGCAATACCGCTTCGACTCTCAACAAACCTTTACCCGCGCGTTCAAGAAACAGTTTTCTCAGACGCCAGCGCTGTATCGCCGCTCGCCGGAATGGAGCGCTTTTGGTATTCGCCCGCCAATGCGACTCGGTGAATTTGCCATGCCTGCGCACGAGTTTGTGACGCTGGAAGATACGCAACTGCTTGGCACCACGCAAAGTTATTCCTGCTCACTGGAACAGATTTCAGATTTCCGGCATGAAATGCGTATTCAGTTCTGGCGCGACTTCCTTGGCCATGCGCCTTCAATCCCGCCGGTGCTGTACGGGCTGAACGAAACGCGTCCGAGCATTGAAAAGGATGACGAACAGGAAGTGTTTTACACCACGGCACTGACGCCGGAACAAGCCAATGGCTATGTACCGGCGGCGCAGCCTATCCTGCTGCAGGGGGGCGAGTACGTGATGTTTACCTATGAAGGGCTGGGAACCGGCGTACAGGAGTTTATCCTGACGGTGTATGGCACCTGCATGCCGATGCTAAACCTGACCCGCCGTAAAGGACAGGATATCGAGCGATACTACCCGGCAGAAGATGCCAAAGCGGGAGATCGCCCGATCAACCTGCGCTGCGAATTCCTGATACCGATTCGCCGCTAACGCTGCAGCTCATCCAACGCAGGGGCGTCCAGATGTGAGATGTCCCCTGCCGTTTCAACCACCCATCCCGGCGCAAGCCATAAACTTTCCTGGTAATCAACGCGGGAAATTGAGCAATTGCGCAGACGCAAGCGACGTTCAGCCCATGCCGGCAATCCCAGAATCGTACTCACCAGGCAGCCCAGCGCGATACCGTGGCTCACCAACAGTGGGCGGCTCCCCTGCGGAAGGTCCAGGCAGGCTGCCAGCGCCGCGTTGACGCGATCGCTCAGCTCCTGCATCGATTCCCCTTCCGGAATACGCCCATCAACCGTACCGTTCACCAACTGACGACGCCAGCCCTCTTCTTCAGCCGTCAGCGTGTCGATATGACGTTTTTCCAGCACGCCCATATTCAGTTCACGCAGCCGGGAGTCATAAGTGATATCACAACCACAAGCCTGAGCGATGATTTCTGCGGTGCGTCGTGTACGACCTAAATCACTACTGATGACATGCGTAATACCCAACGAGCGGGCGCGTTCACCAACCTGCATGGCCTGCTGCTCACCTTTAGCGGTCAGTGGGCTGTCTGACTGGCCTTGAATACGTCGCTCGGCGTTCCACTGCGTTTCACCATGGCGAACAAGGTATACCTGTAACATGCTTTTTTTCCGTTATACTGCGATGCGATGAATTTTCAAACTGAGCTTTATTATGCACAAGGTTATCTCTGCTACCACCAATCCTGCCAAAATTCAGGCAATTCTCCGGGCATTTGAAGAGATTTTCGGGGAAGGATCCTGCCATATTGAACCCGTCGCCGTCGAGAGCGGCGTACCGGAACAGCCTTTTGGAAGCCAGGAAACGCGCACTGGCGCACGAAATCGCGTGGATAATGCGCGACGCCTGCATCCACAAGCTGATTTCTGGGTAGCCATTGAAGCCGGAATTGACGATGACGCCACCTTCAGTTGGGTGGTGATTGATAACGGCGTTCAGCGCGGTGAAGCGCGATCGGCCACGCTGCCGCTGCCCGCCGTCATTCTCGACAGAGTCCGCCAGGGGGAAGCGCTTGGCCCGGTGATGTCGCAGTACACAGGTATTGATGAGATTGGTCGTAAAGAGGGCGCGATTGGCGTGTTTACCGCGGGTAAGCTGACACGCTCGAGCGTCTACCACCAGGCGGTAATTCTGGCGCTCAGTCCGTTTCATAACGCGGTGTATCGATAATTATTTGCGCTATGTTGTAGGCCTGATAAGCACAGCGCCATCAGGCATTTCGCGGCGATGTTGCCGGATGGCCGCTTCGCCTTATCCGGCCTACGAGCAAATCAGGCGCTTTTCAGCAGTACCTGCTCCAGCCACTGGCGCAGATCCACCGGCGCGGATTTCAGGCTGTTTGAACCGCGCGTAATGGTGGCGATGCCCGCCCCAAGCTCATTTTTCAGCTCGCGCTGGCTCATCTCGCCGCGCAACAGCTCTTCAATGATACGCACGCGCGTGCCCAACGCTTCGCGCTCATCTGGCGTCAGCATCAAATTGAGCAGCGGCAGATGTAAATCTTGTTCATAGGCGTGTTTAAGTAAGTCGACAAAACGTAACCACTCCTGGTGACGCTGTTCTGCCATCTCTGCTGAATAGGGTGATTGCTGAGTCATAAGATATCGCCATCGTTGTGGGGGAAGCGTGCTTGCCTCCCCCTTTTGTACTCTTTAACGAGTACGATAGCATAACACAACCGATACGATCAGTAACGACGTTGCCATTCTGCGTCGCTCATCAGCTCCGGTTTATCGCCCAGGAAATAACGATAGTACGCATCGTAAGCCAGCACGTTCTTCACATAACCTCGCGTCTCTGAGAACGGAATGCTTTCGACAAACGCCACGGCATCAATACGACCTGCGCTATTACCCAGCCAGGTGCGCACGCGCCCCGGTCCGGCATTATAGGCCGCCGATGCTAAGATGCGGTTATTGCCAAATTGCTGATAAACATACTGCAAATAGCTGGTGCCAATGTTGATGTTGGTATCAGGATCCAGCAGTTGACTCGGACTGCTGTAACCCGGAATCGAGAACATTTTCACCGTGTGCGTTGCGGTGCCCGGCATAATCTGCATCAGCCCACTGGCGCCAACCGGGGATTTCACTTTCGGGTTCCAGGCGCTTTCCTGACGCGCGATCGCCATCGCATAACTTGGCGGAATATCTTTTCCACTGGTATAGCGGGTAAACAGATCTTTATAGGCCAGCGGGAAGCGCTCTTCCAGATGATCCCACAGCTTACCGGCGATCGTCGCCTGTACGCTCAGATCCCACCAATGATTGTTAAACGCGTAGCGCGCTAGCTGCGCCTGCTCGGACTTGGTGCGGCTGGTGACCAGATTTGCCCATTCACTGCGCGCGGTATTATCCAGATTCCAGTACATCAGCTCGCGTACGCGCGCCATTTCCGGTCCCTGAGTCAGCGCAGAGTCAACGTTCGCTGGGGCTTTATCCACCTTCAGCTCGTACTCTTCACCGAGGCGTTGTGCCGCCACCATCGGGTAGAAACCGCGCTGCTGCATGAGTTGATGCAGGATCTCTTTCGCTTCCGCCTCGCGCCCGCGCTCCAGCAGCAGATCCGCTTGCCAGTAGCGCCACTCGTCTTTTTCTTTTGCATCCATCGGCAGACGCGCCAGCCAGGTATTCAGGCCGCGACGATCGCCAGTTCCCAGCGCCATCCGCACGCGACGCTCCACAAGCGAGGTAGAATTTGAGCGCATAATCGCATCATCACGCCATTTCGCCTGCTCGTCGGTGACGTCATTGCCCATCAGACGCCAGGCGACGATGTCGCGCAGCTCCTGAGTCTGCTCGTCATTTAGCTGCTGCGCCTGCACCAAAGAGGGGATCATCAGGCGGGCGTTTTCGACATCCTGACGCGCCACGCTGGCAAAAGCCACCGCCGCCATCTGCCGGGTGAAATCCGTTGCGCCGGTGGTGCGCGCAAAGGTCATTACGGTGTTTGGATCGTTAGCCAGCGCGATGATTGCCGACGCAATCGTCTGATACTCCCCAGGCATTTGCCCGGCCAGCGCGGTGACCAGCCCGGTATTGCCCGCTTTCATCGCCAGACGAATACGCTCCAGATAAGCCAGCGGATCCTGAGTGCCTGAGGCGCGCCACACGCCGAATAATTTGTCACAGGCGTTCGGCTGACTTTTCCCGGTCAGCCACAGATCTTTCGCGCCCTGCCAGGCCTCTTCGGTTTGTCCGGTACTCCATTTCGCGAAGTAATAGTTACATTGCGCTTCCGTGGTACCCGGTTTTTCCGGGCTAAACGCCAGCAGTCCACGCCAGTCTTCCCGTCGCGCCAGTTCATTCACAAAACGCGATTGCAGAGTACGCGCCGGGGGTAGCGTCGGGTTGGCGCGCACAAAATTGGTGACGGTAATGGTCGGCTGATTCATCAGATCGTCAGTAATCTGACGATATTCCAGATAGGGATACAGAGGATAGTTCTTCAGGCCGGGCATCATCTGCTCTACGACATCCATCTGTCGGTTGTCCCAGGCCTGCTTAATTTGCGCATAGCGATTGCGCTGCTCATCCAGGGAATCGGCTCGCGCCACTTGACTGACCGTCAGCAGACATACGCTGGCCGCCAGCAGGCGCCAGGTAAATTGTTTGGCTTTGTCCACAAGCTCTTCCTCTTGTCATGTTACGTCTGTGCAGCATCATGCCGCTTAATTCATTCATGCTAACCAGACATTGCAGAATGTGCCACGTCACGGACACTTTTTTACTTTTGTTGCGAGTGAGATCTGCTGGCTGGGATTGGGCAATGAAAAAGGCTACACTTCGCTTTTGATAACTCTATTCATCACTATAAAAGAGGCGAAGTCCACGTGGCTCAATTCGTTTATACCATGCATCGTGTCGGCAAAGTCGTTCCGCCGAAACGTCATATTCTTAAAAACATCTCACTGAGCTTCTTCCCTGGCGCCAAAATCGGTGTACTCGGTCTGAACGGCGCGGGTAAATCTACCCTGCTGCGCATCATGGCCGGTATTGATACCGAAATCGAAGGCGAAGCTCGCCCACAGCCTGGCATTAAAATCGGTTACCTGCCGCAGGAACCAAAACTGAACCCGGAACACACCGTCCGTGAGTCTGTTGAAGAAGCGGTGGCCGAAGTGGTTAACGCCCTGAAAGGCCTGGATGAAGTGTATGCCAAGTACGCAGAACCGGACGCCGACTTCGATAAACTGGCCGCGCAGCAGGGCAAGTTTGAAGAGATTATTCAGGCGCATGACGGCCATAACCTGAACGTGCAGCTCGAGCGTGCCGCTGACGCCCTGCGTCTGCCGGACTGGGATGCAAAAATCGAGAACCTGTCCGGTGGTGAACGCCGCCGCGTCGCGCTGTGCCGCCTGCTGCTGGAAAAACCAGACATGCTGCTGCTCGACGAACCAACCAACCACCTGGACGCCGAATCCGTCGCCTGGCTGGAACGCTTCCTGCACGACTTCGAAGGTACCGTCGTGGCGATTACCCACGACCGTTACTTCCTCGACAATGTTGCGGGTTGGATTCTGGAGTTGGACCGCGGCGAAGGTATTCCATGGGAAGGCAACTACTCCTCCTGGCTGGAGCAGAAAGATCAGCGTCTGGCGCAGGAAGCTTCTCAGGAAGCCGCTCGTCGTAAATCTATCGAGAAAGAGCTGGAGTGGGTGCGTCAGGGCGCGAAAGGCCGTCAGTCTAAGGGTAAAGCCCGTCTGGCACGCTTTGAAGAGCTGAATAACACCGAATACCAGAAGCGTAACGAAACCAACGAACTGTTTATTCCACCTGGACCTCGTCTGGGCGATAAAGTCGTTGAGGTCAGCAATCTGCGTAAATCCTACGGCGATCGCGTGCTGATCGACGATCTGAGCTTCTCTGTACCGAAAGGCGCTATCGTCGGCATCATCGGTCCGAACGGCGCGGGTAAATCAACCCTGTTCCGTATGATGTCCGGTCAGGAACAGCCCGACAGCGGCACCATCTCGCTGGGCGAAACCGTGAAGCTGGCCTCTGTTGACCAGTTCCGTGACGCAATGGATAACAGCAAAACCGTGTGGGAAGAAGTTTCCGGCGGGCTGGATATCATGAAGATCGGCAACACCGAAATGCCAAGCCGCGCCTATGTAGGCCGCTTCAACTTCAAAGGCGTCGATCAGGGCAAACGCGTTGGCGAATTGTCCGGCGGTGAGCGTGGTCGTTTGCATCTGGCGAAGCTGCTGCAGGTGGGCGGCAACATGCTGCTGCTCGATGAACCGACCAACGACCTGGATATCGAAACCCTGCGCGCGCTGGAAAACGCCCTGCTGGAATTCCCGGGCTGCGCGATGGTTATCTCGCATGACCGTTGGTTCCTCGACCGCATCGCGACCCATATTCTGGACTACCAGGATGAAGGTAAAGTGGAGTTCTTCGAAGGTAACTTTACCGAATACGAAGAGTACAAGAAACGCACGCTGGGCGCCGATGCGCTGGAGCCGAAGCGTATCAAGTACAAGCGTATTTCGAAGTAATTACCGTTAAGCGCCGTATCCGGTCTACGAGGTTAGTACGACTTCCAGGCCGGATAAGCGCGGCGCCATCCGGCATTAAAACCTAACCCTGCTCACCCATCAATTCTTTCACCAACTCCACGCAGCGCAGGAATCGGCCATCGTAGTCAGGCTCCTGAACGTGCACGAAATTGATATTGTTTTCCTGCAGCATCTCAACCAGCAGCGACTGAAACGCTTTTCGGTCAACCGAGCTGCCAAGGCTACGCAAACCATCCGCCACCCATGGGGTGTTGTTTTCCAGCAGGATCACCAGGTCAAAACGGTACTCATCAATCAGCGCCTGCACAAACGGGTGTTCACGCCCTTCGTACTTTTTACAGAATGCCTGAGTGGTCACGAAATCGGTATCGATAAACGCCACTTTATTGGCATACTTGACAGCAAAATCAATGTATTGCGCTTGTCCGAGGGCAATCTTATCGTAGTCGGAATATTGCAACGCCATCTCGTCGCCGCCCAAATGGGAGAAGACGTAATCACGCCCGTATTCCCACGCACTGGTGGTGTTAAAGATATTGGCGAGCTTGTTCACCAGCGTGGATTTTCCGCTCGACTCCCCGCCAAGGATCGCCACGGTGCGCACGAAAAACGGCTTCACTTCGGTGGGAATATACTCCCAATAGCGAAACGGGTTTTCGCGAATTTGCCCGCCACTGATGTTCATAAACGTTCGTTTCGGATCCACCAGCACCGTTTCGATCCCCAGATGTTTCAGATACTGCGGCGCATCTGACTCTTCAGAGGTGTAGATCCAGTTTGGCTGGATCCCCTTCTCCTGCATAAACGTTTTGATGCCGTTGCTCCACACGTCCCAACCGTGCGGATACGGCTCCATACCCTCTTCGTTGAAGGCATGAATTCGGATATTTTTCTGATATTTAAATGTTTGTAGCAGCCAACGTAAACGATCGGGCACCGTCGGCTGTTGCGACATGGCGCTGTCTTCAAACAGGCTGCGATCGCGCGTATCGTCATACCCCATGATGATATGCAGCTCATCGACCTGACTACAGGCGCGCTGGATCAAATAGATGTGGCCGGTGTGCAGCGGATAAAACTTACCGAATACCACACCGATATTTTTCTGCTGGCGCGGAAACTCCAGCCCGAGAAAACGGTGCAATGCCTCCAGCTTTTGCGCGCTGGGGCTTTTGATTTTGGCATTCAGCAGTTGGCTTAAATATCCCTTGGTCATGCCACTGGCATCCGCCACCTGTTGCAGGGTACAGCCCTTTTGCTTTATGGCGGTTTTGAGATAGTCGAATGATGACACAAGAGCCTCCTGCTGGAAAAATCGCGTAACACTGCCTGATGGCGCTTCGCTTATCAGGCCTACAACATCAATCCGTAGGCCGGATAAGACGCATTGCGTCGCCATCCGGCAAATTATACAACATCACTGCATACAGAGGATTATAAGTCGTCAAACACGCTTAACGCATCTGCAAGCTTTTTAACGCCAAAAACCTGCATCCCTTCCGGCACTTTTTTCGGGACGTTGGCGGCAGGCACAATCGCCCGACGGAAGCCATGCTTCGCCGCTTCAGAAATACGCTCCTGGCCGCTCGGCACCGGGCGAATCTCGCCCGCCAGTCCCACTTCGCCAAAGACCACTAAATCCTGCGGTAGCGGTCTGTCACGTAAGCTGGAGACCATTGCCAGCAGCAGCGCCAGATCGGCGCTGGTTTCGGTGACTTTGACACCACCAACCACGTTGACGAACACATCCTGATCCGCCATCTGCAAGCCGCCGTGACGATGCAGCACCGCCAGCAGAATCGCCAGACGGTTCTGTTCCAGACCGACCGCCACGCGACGCGGGTTCGCCATCATTGAGTGATCGACCAGTGCCTGAATCTCTACCAGCAGCGGACGCGTACCTTCCCAGACCACCATCACCGAACTACCAGAAGTGACCTCATCGCCACGGCTTAAGAAGATAGCGGAAGGGTTGCTGACTTCACGCAGGCCCTGCTCGGTCATGGCAAAGACGCCAAGCTCATTCACCGCGCCAAAGCGGTTTTTATGGCTACGCAGGGTACGAAAGCGGGAATCAGCGTCACCGTCGAGCAGCACCGAGCAGTCGATACAGTGCTCCAGCACTTTTGGCCCCGCCAGCGATCCGTCTTTCGTCACATGACCTACCATCACAATTGCCACGCCACGCGTTTTGGCAAAGCGCGTCAGGTAAGCGGCAGTTTCGCGCACCTGCGCCACGCTGCCCGGCGAAGACTGAATATCCGCCATGTGCATCACCTGAATGGAGTCGATCACCATCAGTTTCGGCTGTTCTTCTTCGGCAATCAGGCAAATTTGTTCGATGCTGGTTTCCGACAGCATGTTCAGATTCGCCGTCGGCAAGCCAAGCCGATGCGCGCGCATCGCCACCTGCTGTAGCGACTCTTCGCCAGTGACGTACAGCGTTTTCATCTGCTCCGCCAGCCTGCACAGAGTTTGCAGCAACAGGGTCGATTTGCCCGCGCCGGGGTTACCGCCAATCAGAATAGCGCTGCCGGGCACCACACCGCCGCCCAGCACACGGTCAAACTCTTTAAATCCGGTGGAAAAACGCGGCAATTCTTCAAGGCTGATGTCAGACAGCTTCTGCACTTTTGCGACACCCGCATTCCCGGCATAGCCGCTGAGCCGCTCGTTACGCGCCACCGTCGGCGACGCGGCAAGGCGCACCTCAGTAATGGTGTTCCAGGCCTGGCAGGCGCTACATTGCCCCTGCCAGCGCGGGTAATCGGCCCCGCATTCATTACAAACAAAGGCGCGTTTTGGAGCTTTTGCCACGTTTTACCTCTTTCGTTAACGCTGTTGCCGGATGACGCTTATCCGGCATCAAAACTATTTCTGGTTCATGCTGCCGGAGAGAATGCAGAACACCCCCATCAGATCGGCGTGACGGATAGTAATCTCTGTCTTTTCATTCACTCTGGGTTTGGCATGATACGCAATGCCCAACCCTGCGGTTTTGATCATCGGCAGATCGTTCGCGCCGTCGCCGATCGCCACCGTCTGCGCCATCGGGATCTCATACTCTTGCGCCAGACGGGTCAGCGTATTGGCTTTGTACTGCGCATCGACGATATCGCCGATCACATTGCCGGTAAATTTCCCGTCCATGATCTCCAGCTCGTTTGCTACAGCCGCCGTCAGACGTAACTTATTACGCAGATAATCCGCAAAGAAGGTAAACCCGCCGGAGGCGATGGCCACTTTCCAGCCCAGCGTTTCCAGCTTCAACACCAGTTGAGTCAGGCCTGGCATCAGCGGTAAATTTTCGCGTACCTGATGCAGAATATTGGCATCCGCACCTTTCAGAGTTGCCACACGGCTGCGCAGGCTGGCGGTAAAGTCCAGCTCACCGCGCATCGCACGTTCGGTAACTTCTGCAACCATCTCACCGGTGCCGGCCAGCTTCGCGATTTCATCAATGCACTCGATCTGGATCGCCGTTGAATCCATATCCATCACCAGCAAACCCGGCGTACGCAGATGTGGAATCTTGCCGAGTGGCGCAACATCCAGTTTGGCATCATGCGCCAGTTTTGCCGCACGCGGCGTTAACGAACCTGCCAGGCGAATCACCTGATAATCCTCAACGCACCAGGCGGCCACGATCACCATCGCCGCGCCCAGTTTGCTCTGGTATTGCGTGAGACGTTGTTTATCCAGCCCGCGACCATACAGCAGCCAGCCACTACGGCCCGCGTGGTAATCCAGCGGCATGACTTCATCGCCACTTAAAGAGAGGGGCAGACCTGGCCACAGAGAGACATCTTCAGGTAGATCGCACCAGGTAATGTTAGGCATTAAAGCTCCTGTAAAATCGTTCGGGTCGGAATCATCCAGGGGAAAATAACGCATGAGGCTACCCTGTAACCAGCGCTTCTGGCAACATTAAGTCTCAAATTTTCAGCAGGTGGAATATGGCTCGCACAAAACTGAAATTCCGACTACATCGTGCAGTGATTGTATTGTCCTGCCTGGCGCTACTCGTCGCCCTGATGCAGGGCGCATCCTGGTTTAGTCAAAGCCACCAGCAACAACGTAATCCGCAACTGGAAGAGCTGGCCCGTACGTTGGCACGTCAGGTCGCATTAAACGTCGCACCGCTGATGCATACCGAAACACCGGATGAAAAACGCATTAAAGCAGTGCTCACGCAGTTGACGGAAAGTAGCCGTATTCTGGATGCGGGCGTGTACGATGAACAGGGTGACCTGATTACCCGTACCGGTGAGAGCGTTAACGTTCGTGACCGACTGGCGCTGGACGGTAAAAAAGCCGGGGGATATTTCAACCAGCAGATTGTCGAACCCATTCAAGGCAAAAATGGTCCACTGGGCTATCTGCGCCTGACGCTGGATACCCACACGCTCGCCACCGAGGCCAAACAGGTGGATAACACCACCAACATTCTACGCCTTATGCTGCTCCTGTCACTGGCGATTGGCGTGGTGCTGACCCGGACCTTACTGCAAGGTAAACGCACCCGCTGGCAACAATCGCCGTTCCTGCTTACCGCCAACAAACCGGTGCAGGAAGAAGATAAAGATGATTAAGAAAAGGAAATCGCTATGACTACCCTGCGTCTGCTTATCTCAGACTCTTACGATCCGTGGTTTAACCTGGCGGTTGAAGAGTGCATATTTCGCCAGATGCCCGCCACGCAGCGCGTTCTGTTCTTATGGCGTAACGCCGATACGGTGGTGATTGGCCGGGCGCAAAACCCATGGAAAGAGTGCAATACCCGCCGTATGGAAGAGGATCACGTGCGGCTCGCTCGTCGCAGCAGCGGCGGCGGCGCGGTGTTTCATGATTTAGGCAATACCTGCTTTACCTTTATGGCCGGCAAACCGGAATACGACAAAACTATCTCTACCGCTATCGTACTCAACGCATTGAATTCATTGGGCGTTATGGCCGATGCTTCGGGACGCAACGATCTGGTGGTGAAAACGCCGGACGGCGATCGCAAAGTCTCTGGTTCAGCCTATCGCGAAACCAAAGATCGCGGCTTCCATCACGGTACGCTGCTGCTGAATGCTGACCTCAGCCGCCTGGCGAACTATCTGAATCCGGATAAAAAGAAACTCGCGGCGAAAGGGATTACCTCCGTTCGCTCCCGCGTGGCCAACCTTACCGAGCTATTACCGGGCATTACCCATGAACAGGTCTGCCAGGCGGTCACGGACGCCTTTTTCGCCCATTACGGCGAACGCGTCGAAGCGGAGGTGATATCCCCGGATAAAACGCCGGATCTGCCGAATTTTGCCGAAACCTTTGCGCGCCAGAGCAGTTGGGAGTGGAATTTCGGCCAGGCACCGGCGTTCAGCCATCTGCTGGACGAACGTTTCACCTGGGGCGGCGTCGAGCTACATTTCGACGTCGAAAAAGGTCATATCACCCGTGCACAGGTCTTTACCGACAGCCTCAATCCCGCGCCACTGGAAGCGCTGGCGGGGCGACTGCAAGGGTGTTTGTACCGCGCGGATATGCTACAACAGGAGTGCGAGGCGCTGATAGCGACGTTTCCGGAACAGGAGAGTGAGTTGCGGGAACTGGCGAATTGGGTCGCACGGGCCGTGCATTAAAGAATTGCCAGATGGCAGCTACGCCTTATCCGGCCTACAAATGAGTGCTTTCTGTAGGCCGGATAAGCAACGCGCCATCCGGCATTACCGCCACTCACCAGCGTCAAGATCCCTCACCTCCCCCGCCCAATCAACCGGGTAAACGCCATTGCGAACATCACGATGAAAGGTCGAAAACGGCCAGTCCTGCACCCGCCTTACCCAACCGTGCTTCACGGGGTTGAAGTAGAGGTAATCGGCATGTCGGCGAAAATCCTTTTCGTCGCGAATCGCGTGCTCCCAGAATCGTGGCTGCCACACGTCATGGCGCATTATCGATTTGGTAAATAACTTTTTAAGCTCCCGCCAGCGAGATGAAAAGTCACAATCGTTCTCAGGAAGCGTCCAGATGCAATGCAGATGCTCAGGCAACACGACAAAAGCATCAATTTGAAAAGGCTTCGTATTTTTCACTCGGCGAATAGCAGAGCGTAATTCCGCAATCTGGCGGACAAGTAAATCACTTTTCCGGTTTTTCAGATTAACCGTGAAAAACCAGGTGCCACCGTTAATGTAATAACGACGATAGTTCGACATTTTGTTCATTCCTTAAACAAAATCCAAACGTAACGGGTTAATAGCAAAAGGCAATGCGGAGAGGGTAATTCGGGAATGAGGCTCGCAGTATAAACAGCAGATTGCCGGATGGCGGCTACGCCTTATCCAGCCTACAAGTCGATCCGGTAACAACCGCAGGCCGTTGTAGGCCCGGTAAGCGCAGCGCCACCGGGCATCACACAGTCTTACTCTTTATCGCCCAGCAGAACGGATTCCAGCGCGATTTTGATCATGTCGTTGAATGTCGTCTGACGCTCAGCGGCAGTGGTCTGCTCGTGGGTACGGATATGGTCGGACACGGTGCAGATAGTCAGCGCTTTCGCACCAAATTCAGCAGCAACGCCATAGATGCCCGCCGCTTCCATTTCCACGCCCAGTACGCCGTATTTTTCCATCACGTCGAACATTTCGCCGTCCGGAGAGTAGAACAGGTCAGCGGAGAACAGGTTGCCTACGCGCGCGTCAACGCCCAGCGCTTTTGCCGCATCAACTGCGTTACGTACCATGTCAAAGTCAGCGATAGCCGCAAAGTCATGATCTTTAAAGCGGATACGGTTCACTTTAGAGTCGGTGCAGGCCCCCATACCGATCACCACGTCGCGCAGTTTGACGTCCATGCGCACAGCGCCGCAGGAGCCGACGCGAATGATTTTCTTCACGCCGAAATCGGTGATCAGCTCTTTGGTGTAGATGGAGCAGGACGGGATACCCATACCGTGGCCCATCACGGAGATCTTACGGCCTTTGTAAGTCCCGGTGAAACCTAACATGCCGCGAACGTTGTTCACTTCGCGGACATCTTCGAGGAAAGTCTCAGCAATGTGCTTCGCGCGCAGCGGGTCGCCCGGCATCAATACGACGTCAGCGAAATCACCCATTTCTGCATTAATATGTGGAGTTGCCATCTTCAGTTCCCTTTAAATTTGTTGTTATTGCCTGATGGCGGCTACGCCTTATCAGGCCTACAAAACGGTTCCTCGTAGGCCGGATAAGCGTAGCGCCATCCGGCAACGGGTATTACAGCATGTTTTTACCGTAGTCCATCGGCGATGTGCCAAAGTAGCTCGCCAGCGTCTGGCCGATATCCGCGAAGGTTTCACGGTGACCTAAAGAGCCCGGTTTGACTTTCGGGCCGTAGATCAGCACCGGAATGTGCTCACGGGTATGGTCGGTACCGGTCCAGCTCGGGTCGCAGCCGTGGTCGGCGGTGAGGATCAGAATATCATCTTCACCCACCAGCTCCATCAGCTCCGGCAGACGGCGGTCAAACAGTTCCAGACCTGCGGCATAGCCCGCGATGTCGCGGCGGTGGCCCCAGGAAGAGTCGAAATCCACAAAGTTAGTGAAGACAATGGTCTCGTCACCCGCTTCTTTCATCTCTTTGATGGTGGCGTCGAACAGCGCATCCAGACCGGTCGCTTTCACTTTTTTAGTGATACCGCAGTTGGCGTAAATGTCCGCGATCTTACCGACAGAGACAACATGACCTTTTTTCTCGTCAACCAGTTTCTGCAGCACGGTCGGCGCTGGCGGCTCAACGGCCAGGTCGTGACGGTTACCGGTACGCTGGAAGTTACCGGCTTTATCACCGATAAACGGACGCGCGATAACACGACCGATGTTGTAACCACCTTCGGTCAGCTCTTCACGGGCGATTTCGCACAGCTCGTAGAGTTTATCCAGGCCAAAGGTCTCTTCATGACAGGCAATCTGGAACACGGAGTCAGCGGAGGTATAGAAAATCGGCTTCCCGGTTTTCATATGTTCTTCGCCCAGTTGATCCAGAATCACAGTACCGGAAGAGTGGCAGTTACCGAGGTAACCCGGCAGGTTGGCACGCTTAACCAGTTTATCCAGTAGCTCCTGCGGGAAGCTGTTTTCGTGGTCGCTGAAGTAGCCCCAGTCAAACAGAACCGGAACACCGGCGATTTCCCAGTGGCCAGACGGCGTGTCTTTCCCGGAAGAGAGTTCATGCGCCCAGGCGTAGGCGCCAATGACTTCCGCGTTACCGTCCTGACCTGCAGCAATTTTACCGGTAGAACCTTCGTGAGCTTTCACCAGGCCCAGACGGGTCAGGTTAGGCAGATTCAGTGGGCCTTTGCGACCATTATCAGCTTCGCCTTTCGCACAGGCTTCTGCAATGTGTCCCATAGTGTCTGAGCCTACGTCGCCAAAGCGATCCGCATCTTCAGTCGCACCAATACCAAAGGAGTCCAGCACCATAATAAATGCACGTTTCATCTTGTTCTCCATACATCTGCGCCGCAAAAAAGCGATCAGATCAGTATACAGTTATTCGGTTATACGACGATAGACTGTCGGTGTAATTTCTGGCGCTTTATCGTCAAGGCTGATTGCCGCTTTGACCGCTTTCGCCGCTTCCTGCCAGCTGGCTTCATCTTGCGCGTGGATCACTGCCAGCGGACGCTGTCCGTCTACGCTGTCGCCCAAACGGGCCATGTCACTAAAGCCGACGCTGTAATCAATGGTATCCGATGCCTGACGGCGTCCGCCGCCCATAGAAACGACTGCCATACCCAGCGCACGGGTATCCATCGCGCTGACGAAACCTTCGGTATCAGCATAGACGGCTTTACTGAGCATCGCCGTCGGCAGATACTTCGCATAGTTTTCGACGAAGTCGGTCGGGCCTTTTTGCGCCGCAACCATACGGCCAAAAATTTCCGCCGCTTTACCGTTGTCCAGCACCGCCTGCAATTTCGCGCGGGCTTCGGCGTCATCTTTCGCCAGATTGCCGGAGATCAGCATTTCCACACACAGCGCCATGGTGACGTCTAACAGACGTGGATTACGGTATTCACCGGTCAGGAACTGGACGGCCTCGCGGACTTCTACCGCGTTACCTGCGCTGGAAGCCAGCACCTGGTTCATATCGGTTAACAGTGCTGTCGTTCGTACACCCGCTCCGTTCGCCACGCCGACAATCGCTTCGGCAAGGGCTTCAGAAAGTTCATAGGTCGGCATAAACGCGCCGCTGCCTACTTTCACATCCATCACCAGCGCATCCAGCCCTTCCGCCAGCTTTTTCGCCAGGATAGAGCCGGTAATCAGCGGGATGGAATCCACCGTCGCGGTAATATCGCGGGTGGCATAAAAACGTTTATCCGCCGGTGCGAGCGAGCTGGTTTGCCCAATAATCGCCACACCCACGTCTTTAATAATTTCACGGAAACGTGCGTCGTCCGGGAAGATGTCAAACCCAGGAATCGCTTCCAGTTTATCGAGCGTACCGCCGGTATGACCCAGGCCGCGCCCTGAAATCATCGGAATATAGCCGCCGCAGGCAGCCACCATCGGACCTAACATCAGGGACGTTACGTCACCCACGCCGCCGGTAGAGTGTTTATCCACAATCGGGCCGTTCAGTTGCAGGCTTTTCCAGTCCAGCACGGTTCCTGAATCACGCATTGCCATGGTTAGCGACACACGCTCGGGCATTGTCATATCGTGGAAGAAAATGGTCATCGCCAGGGCGGCGATTTGCCCTTCAGAGATGGTGTTGTCACGAATCCCATTGATAAAGAAACGAATTTCTTCATCGCTCAGCGCATGACCATCACGTTTTTTACGAATAATTTCTTGTGCGAGAAACACGTTAACCTCCCGATTATGGGCCGGGTAAGCAGTGCGCTCCCCGGCAAGTCGTATTGATGCCAGATGGCGGCTAGCGCCTTATCCGGCCTACGATGGGCAATTTAAACTTAGTAGCTGCTGGCGCTCTTACCGTCGCCGTGACCCAGCGCTTTTAGCAGGCTCGCCAACAGGCTGGATGCGCCAAAGCGGTAATGGCGAGAATCCGCCCAGTCGGCGCCAAACAGTTCGTCAGCAATCGCCAGGAACTGCTGCGCATCTTCTGCAGTACGCACGCCGCCAGCGGGTTTGAAACCAACGGTTTTAGAAACGCCCATATCACGGATCACTTCCATCATGATGCGAGCGCTTTCAGGGGTCGCATTGACCGGGACTTTACCGGTAGACGTTTTGATGAAATCAGCACCCGCTTTGATAGAAATTTCAGACGCTTTGCGAATCAGGGCTTCTTCTTTCAGCTCACCAGTTTCGATGATCACTTTCAGCAGCACGTTTGCCGCAGCACAGGCGTCTTTACAGGCTTTCACCAAGTCAAAACCAACCTGCTCGTTACCCGCGATCAGCGCACGATACGGGAACACCACGTCAACTTCGTCAGCACCGTAGGCAATCGCCGCGCGGGTTTCAGCCAGCGCGATCTCGATGTCGTCATTGCCGTGCGGGAAGTTGGTGACGGTGGCAATACGGATATCCGGCGTGCCCTGCTCTTTCAGAGTCTTACGCGCAACAGGAATGAAACGTGGATAGATGCAAATTGCTGCCGTGTTGCCAACCGGGGTCTTCGCCTGATGACACAGCGCGATCACTTTTTCATTGGTGTCGTCGTCATTCAGGGTGGTCAGGTCCATCAGTTTCAGGGCACGCAGGCTGCTTGCTGTTAAATCGGTCATAACATTCTCCAACGGCTTCGCCGTATAAAATTTCACCTTGCGAGTTTGTTAGTATTCTAACATCCGCTCGCCATTACACTTCGATATACATCACAGTTAATGAAAACCACATACAGATTTGCATTACTCTAATGAGATCTACTTCAAATAATTCACCTTTCCAGACACGATGGGGTGGCATCAGGCGCATCCGGATCAAAGGTTGGGGCGCTGTTGCTTTCTACAATGGCGCGATACCTTCGGCACATAAAGGAACCAACGATGCCCACTTCAAGCGAATTCGCGCTGCAACAGCGGTGCCAACAAATCGTGACCAGCCCGACGCTCAGTCCTGAGCAGAAACGCCACTTTCTGGCGCTGGAGGCTGAAAACGCGCTGCCTTATCCGCAACTGCCCGCTGAAGCCCGCCAGGCGCTGGATGACGGGGTGATCTGCGATATGTACGAGGGTCATGCCCCGTTCAAACCGCGCTATGTCTTACCCGACTATGCGCGTTTTCTGGCCAACGGTTCCTCATGGCTGGAGCTTGAAGGAGCCAGCGACCTTGATGATGCGTTGTCCTTGCTCACCATCCTGTACCACCACGTTCCATCAGTGACCTCAATGCCGGTCTACCTCGGTCAGCTCGACGCCCTGTTGCAACCGTATGTTAGAATTCTAACACAATATGAGATCGATATTCGAATAAAACGTTTCTGGCGTTATCTCGACAGGACCCTGCCAGACGCGTTTATGCATGCCAATATCGGCCCCGCCGATACGCCAGTTACCCGCGCAATTTTACGCGCAGATGCAGAGCTAAAGCAGGTTTCACCGAATCTGACATTTATTTATGATCCGCAAATCACCCCTGACGATCTGCTGCTCAACGTGGCGCAAAATATCTGCGAGTGCAGTAAGCCACATATATCCAACGGCCCCGAAAATGATAAAATTTTCACAAAAGGTCAGTATGGCGTCGTGAGTTGTTACAACTCTTTACCGCTCTCCGGAGGCGGTAGCACGCTGGTCAGGCTTAATCTGAAAGCCATCGCAGAGCGCAGCACCTCTATCGATGACTTCTTTACGCGCACCCTGCCGCACTACTGCCAGCAGCAAATCGCTATCATTAATTCACGATGTGAATTCCTCTACGAGAAATCACATTTCTTTGAGAATAGCTTCCTCGTGCAGGAAGGGTTGATTGATCCCGAACGTTTTGTGCCGATGTTCGGGATGTATGGTCTGGCGGAAGCGGTAAACCTGCTATGTGAAAAGGCAGGACAAAGCGCCCGCTATGGGAAAGATGCGTTCGCCAATCAGCTCGGATACCGCATTAGCGCCCAACTGGCGGAGTTTGTCGAACGCACACCGGTGAAGTATGGCTGGAAGCAGCGCGCGATGCTGCATGCGCAGTCGGGGATCAGTTCTGACATCGGCACCACGCCCGGCGCGCGTCTGCCTTATGGTGATGAACCTGACCCGATCACCCATCTGCAAACCGTCGCGCCGCATCACGCATATTATCACGCCGGGATCAGCGATATCCTGACGCTGGATGAAACCATCAAGCGTAATCCACAGGCGATGGTGCAACTGTGCCTCGGCGCGTTTAAAGCCGGAATGCGTGAATTCACCGCCAACGTGAGCGGCAACGATCTGGTCCGCGTCACGGGCTATATGGTACGCCAGTCGGATCTGGAAAAATATCGTGCCGAAGGATCTCGCACTAATACCACCTGGCTTGGTGAAGAGGCCGCACGCAATACGCGTATTCTGGAACGACAACCTCGTGTGATAAGCCATGAACAGCAGATGCGCTTCAGTAAGTAAACTGATCCCTTTCTCCTGCGTCGACGGACCGGGCAGCCGCCTGGCTCTGTTCCTGCAAGGGTGTAATCTGCGCTGTAAAAACTGCCACAATCCATGGACGATGGGGCGATGCAACGACTGCGGAGAATGTGTGTTGCATTGCCCGCATGAGGCGCTAAGCCTGAGTGCAGGGAAAGTATGGTGGCAGTCCGATGTGTGTCAGCAGTGCGACACCTGCCTGCACCTGTGCCCGCAGCAGGCGACGCCGATGGCGCAAACCATGAGCGTTGATCAGGTGCTGCAGCATATTCGCAAGGCAGCCCTGTTTATTGAGGGAATTACGGTCAGCGGTGGCGAAGCAACTACCCAGTTACCGTTTATTGTGGCGCTGTTTACCGCGCTCAAAAGCGATCCTCTGCTGCAACATCTGACCTGCATGGTCGACAGTAACGGCATGCTGAGCGAAACCGGCTGGCAAAAACTATTGCCGGTGTGCGACGGCGTAATGCTCGATTTAAAAGCGTGGGATAGCACGTACCATCGCCAGCTTACCGGGAGAGATAATACGCTGATTAAACAAAGCATTACCTTTCTTTCAAGGCAGGGAAAGCTTGCTGAGCTACGCCTGTTAGTGATCCCCGACCATGTGGATTATTTGCAACATATTGATGCGCTGGCAGCGTTCATTAAGCAGTCAGGCGACGTACCGGTGCGGCTGAATGCCTTTCATGCGCATGGGGTGTATGGCGAAGCAAAAGACTGGCCGAGCGCAACGCCAGAGGATGTGGAGCAGTTGGCGATAGGATTGCGCGAGCGTGGAGTAGATAACCTGATTTTCCCGGCGCTGTATCTGTGATTGCCGGATGCAGCTACATCATTTGCAGGCCGGAGAAAACACAGCTGCCATCCGACGAAGTTATGCCTGATGCGCTTCGCTTATCAGGCCTACGGAGCGCATACTTTTGTAGGCCGGATAAGGCGCAGCCGCCATCCGGCAAAAATATGCCTGATGCGCTTTGCTTATCAGGCCTACGAAGCGGACACTTTTGTCGGCTGGGTACGCAATCCAATCACATATTAAACAACGCCGTGGTATTACGATACAGCACGTCAGCGATCACGTCGGCAGGTTCCGGGCGCAGTTCGCATAAGACGTCAAAGACTCTGACTACCTGCTCCGGGCGGTTAGGCTGCCCCTGAAAACCATTGAGCGGCATGTCCGGCGCATCGGTTTCCAGCAGGAGTGATTCCAGCGGCAGTTGCGCCATCACCTCACGGGTTTTACTGGCGCGTGGATAGGTAATAGTGCCGCCAACGCCAATTTTGTACCCCAGTTGCACAAAGCGTTGCGCCTGCTGCAAACTCCCGGAAAAACCATGCACCACGCCGGTTCGTGGCAGAGCATGACGTTTCAGAAGCATCGCCAATTTGTCATGAGTCCGTCGCGAATGCAGGATCACCGGCAGTTCGTAACGCTTCGCCAGTTTAAGCTGCGCTTCCAGCACCCGTTCTTGTTTATCAAATTGCGGATCGTCCCGGTAAAGATCCAGTCCAATCTCGCCTACGGCTACCAGCTTTTGCGGGCGCGTATCCAGCGCCTGCTGCAGTTGGTCCAGACTGTCATCGCCATGTTGTTCAATAACAATGGGATGCAGACCCAAAGCAGCAAACAACGGCGGATACTTTTCCGCTAACGCCAGTACGCGGGAAAAGTTTGCCGCCTGCGTCGCCGGAACAATGATGCAATTCACACCGACCGCCGCAGCACGTTGAATGCTGGCGGGCTCATCGTCAGTAAACGGCGGGAAATCAAAGTGACAATGTGTATCAATGAAGCGAAAACTCACGCCAGATCCTCGTTATCAAACGTTGTATCGTTAGCCTGAGGCGCATTGGTCACCACCGGCGCGTGGGCATCGTTGGCCACCGGTGCGGGAGGAACCACCACCGGTCCCGGCACGACAATCTTCGGCGTCTGACGAGGCAATGGCGCGTTTTTCGCCAACAACTTGCCGACGGTGGCCAGGAAGTAACGACCACACAAACGCCCGGTCTTATAGTCTTCTCGCAGCGCCGGAATACGGCTGCCCAGCGCCATGCTATGGAGCGGTTTTGGCGGATAGATCTCAAAGATTCGCAGCTTACCCGGCGGCTTTTCAATAAAGCTCTGGATCGCGCGATAGCTGGTTTCATGGTGCTGGACCAAATTCAGCAACGGTTGCAGACTGCTTTCGCCCAGCCAGCGCTCCATACGTTTAAACCACTGCGGGGTGTAGTACATTTGCGAAGGCACAGTGCGGATCACCACCAGCGTTTTTGCGCCGTGCTTCGCCGCCTCCTGCACGGGTATGGCATCGCTTACTCCCCCGTCCAGATAGTTCACACCGTCCAGCGCAACACCTGTGCGGTAGAATCCCGGAATAGCGCTGGAGGCGCGAATGAGATCGAGCCAGTTTTGTCGGTTCGGCGAAAAATAACCTGGTGTATAATCATCACCCCGACAGGCGCACATATAAAACGCTTTCCCTGCGGCAAACAAACGCTCGGCGTTATCCATCGCCAGCGGCATCTGGGATGCGGTCGAATCCACCAGCCAGTCGAGATCGATTAAGTTTCCCCCGCGCACAAAGCGTACCGGGTCAAAAAACTCACGACGGGTGGTGTAACGCATAATGACTTTACGGCCATAACCAGGCTGGTTACACAGATAGGCTGAAAGGTTTTGCGCACCGGCGGACGTCCCGTAGTAAAGGTCAAAGGGATTAAACTGCGCACGCATGAATTCATCCAGTACGCCAGCGGTGAAAATGCCTCTTTGTCCCCCGCCCTCACACACCAGCGCCATACTGCCTGGTTGGAACGGACGTAACGATAATGGCGCAATATTACCGAGCGTGACGGGTATTCTCTGCCCCACCTCTGCCTTCCTGTTGTTTTTGTAATAGAACAACAAAGTAACGCAAATTGCCTGACGCTAAAACCGTAAAAGCCAGTCCACTGGACTGGCTTGGTAGCAAGTTATCTTTACGGTTTACTTACTAGGGTCGTTTACGCCCTGTAAACAGGCTGACCAGAAACAGAATGATCCCCACCACGAAAACAATTTTCGCTGCGCCTGCAGCGGTACCAGCCAGTCCACCAAAACCCAGTGCGGCGGCAATTAACGCGATAACCAGAAATATGATGCCCCATCGAAACATGCGCTTCTCCTTTACCATAGTTAATGTCACCGCTTGTTATGAGCGCTCAGGCTGCTCATCGGCGATATTTTTAGTGTGGTGCACAACACGCCTCCCGACAAACGTCAGGAGGACGAATTAAGTCGAATTACTGAGTTTTAAGGTCGTTTTTGACGCTTTTCACGCCATCAACCGCTTTGGCGATGCTCTCAGCACGATCGCTTTGTGCTTTTGAGTCAACGGTGCCGGAAAGTTGAACCACTCCATCAGTCGTCTCTACTTTCACTTTACGGGAAGGGACAATGTCATCAGCCAGCAGTTTTGCTTTCACTTCGCTGGTGGTTGCCGTGTCGCCCGCATAGCCTTTTACTGAGGTGCTTTTGCTATCGCGTACGTGCAGTTTGTCGCTCACTGAGGTTACGCCCTCAACGCCTTTGGCCACTTTCACGGCTTCTTCAGCCTGTGTCTGGCTTTCAACAAACCCGCTTAACGTCACCACTTTCTGGTCTGTTTTCACGGAAATATCGGTGCTCTTGATGCTTTCGTGATCCACCAGCGCAGCTTTTACTTTTGCTGTGATAGTGCTGTCATCCATGAAATTACCGACTTTGTTCATAGAGCTATCGACTTTCTGCCCCGCACTTTCGACACCAGATTGCGCTTTATCCGTCGTGGCGTTTTCTGCAAAAGCAGAACCCGTTGCAACAGCGGAGGTCAGCATCACGGCCAGCAGCGTTTTAGAAATCTTAAGTCCTGTCATTGTCATCGATGTATTCCTGTATGTTTTGCTAAAAGCGATGGTCTGCCGTAAACGGCGTTAACCAGCAACTAATCTTGTAAGTGGAATAAATATCAGCAATAGAAGCTGCAACAGGCAGCCTAAAAAGCATTTAACGCCGATATTTATGTCATCACATTGTTAAATATAGTTCAGGATTTCGTGATCGCAGTCCGGATTGACTAAAAAACAGGCAAACAACAGAAAAACGAGAGGTTTTAAGAACATTCCGCAAGGGTTTTAAAAGACAGGGAAAGTTACCGGGCACGGCGGATACCGTGCCCTGGAAGGCGATTAGTGTTCGCGCGTTTTGCGGAACTGAACGTCAGGGTAACGTTCCTGGGTGAGATTCAGGTTAACCATGGTCGGTGCGATATAGGTGAGGTTATCGCCACCATCCAGCGCCAGCTGAATTTCGTTTTTACGCTTAAATTCTTCGAATTTTTTCACGTCAGAACATTCTACCCAGCGCGCGGTCGCCACGTTGACCGATTCATAAATCGCTTCAACGTTGTACTCGCTCTTCAGACGCGAAACTACCACGTCGAACTGCAGCACACCAACAGCGCCCACGATCAGATCGTTATTCGCAATTGGACGGAAGACCTGCACCGCGCCCTCTTCCGACAGCTGAACCAGCCCTTTCAACAGCTGTTTCTGCTTCAACGGATCTTTCAGGCGAATACGACGGAACAGCTCCGGCGCGAAGTTCGGAATACCAGTGAACTTCATCATTTCACCCTGGGTGAAGGTATCGCCGATCTGAATAGTGCCATGGTTGTGCAGACCGAGAATATCGCCCGGATACGCTTCTTCCACATGAGAACGGTCACCGGCCATAAAGGTCAGCGCATCAGAGATCACCACGTCTTTACCAATGCGCACCTGGCGCATTTTCATGCCTTTCTCGTACTTGCCGGAAACCACGCGCATGAACGCCACGCGGTCACGGTGTTTCGGATCCATGTTGGCCTGGATTTTAAACACGAAGCCGGTGAACTTCTCTTCTGAGGCTTCCACGGTGCGGGTATCAGTTTTACGCGGCATCGGCGCAGGCGCCCACTCCACTAAGCCGTCCAGCATATGGTCAACGCCGAAGTTACCCAGCGCGGTACCGAAGAAGACCGGGGTGATTTCGCCCGCGAGGAACAGATCATGGTCGAACTCGTTAGACGCGCCCTGCACCAACTCAAGCTCGTCGCGCAACTGCTGCGCCAGATCTTCACCCACGGCGGCGTCGAGATCCGGGTTATTCAGCCCTTTAACAATGCGCACTTCCTGGATGGTGTGGCCTTTACCCGTCTGGTACAGGTAAGTTTCGTCTTTATAAAGGTGATAAACGCCCTTGAACAGCTTCCCGCAGCCAATCGGCCAGGTGATCGGCGCACAGCCGATTTTCAGCTCGTTCTCGACTTCATCCAGCAGCTCCATCGGGTCACGGATGTCACGGTCGAGTTTGTTCATAAAAGTCAGGATCGGCGTATCGCGCAGACGGGTAACTTCCATCAGCTTGCGGGTACGATCCTCAACGCCTTTCGCGGCGTCGATAACCATCAGACAGCAGTCTACCGCCGTCAGAGTACGGTAAGTATCTTCGGAGAAGTCTTCGTGCCCCGGGGTGTCCAGCAGGTTCACCAGGCAGTCGTGATACGGAAACTGCATCACAGAAGTGGTAATGGAGATACCACGCTGCTTTTCCATCTCCATCCAGTCAGATTTTGCATGCTGGCTGGAGCCACGGCCTTTTACCGTACCGGCGGTCTGAATCGCCTGTCCGAATAACAGGACCTTTTCAGTAATGGTCGTTTTACCGGCATCCGGGTGAGAAATAATGGCAAAAGTGCGGCGTTTGGCCACCTCTTGCAAATAAGGAGACAACGTCATAATTCAATCTTCTTAGTAAACGCGGCAATGCGCCGCGCATGTTGAATACGAAAAAATTGCGGCTATTTTACCCATCAACGGGGGGGAGGCAATCAGTGTTTACACAGGAGCTGCTCCAGTTCGCTTAATGACGCCACCGTCCAGGTCGGCTGAATGCCCGCTGGCAGCTCGCGATGGTGCGTATTTAGCCAGCAGGTGGATAGCCCGGCGTTAATGCCGCCCAGAATATCGGACTCTGCGGTATCGCCCACCATCAGCACGCGGGAACGATCAGGATTGCCCGCCTGCTCCAGCGCGTGGTCAAAAATACGGGGATCGGGTTTTGCCACTCCAACCTGCTCAGAAATCACCAGCAGATCGAAATAGTCGCGCAGCCCCGTCCGCTCAAGGCGGATTTGCTGCAACGCCGTAAAGCCGTTAGTAATGATACCGATTTTCGTTTTATCACGAATCGCATTGAGCAGAGAAACCGCCCCAGGCAACGGCGAGCAGATCTCCGCCATCGCATTGATAAATGCGTCATTAAGCTGGCCTGGTTCGACCTTCAGGCGTTCAGCCCAGCTCTGGAAACGGGCATGCTGCAGTTGTAATGACGTAATCGCGCCGTTTTGATAATCCACCCACAGCGGTTTATTCACGGCCTGGTAGTCCTGAAAATCTTCAGCGGTAAAGGTAATGCTATAGTCGAGAAACATCCGCTGTAAGCCGGTAAACGAGTCAAACGTAAACAGCGTTTCGTCGGCATCAAAGAAAATCCAGTCCCACTTCTTCATCATTACACCTTGTCTTACATGCTGATTGGCAATGCCATGATAATGGCGTCTTCATGACCATCGGCCGTCGGATAATAATTGCGCCGGATCGTCGCCTCGTTAAAGCCCAGGCTTTCATACAGCGCGATAGCGGCAGCATTTGAGGCGCGCACTTCCAGCCACAGCGTCAAAATGCCACGCTTTTCCAGCTCATCGATCAGGTGCTCCAGCAGCTCGCGCCCCATGCCCTGGCGCTGAAAGTCAGGATCGACAGCGATATTGAACAGCGTAGCTTCATCCAGCACCACCTGCGTAATCGCAAAGGCGGCCATCACGTCGTCAACCCTCAACTGAAAATTGAGGTAGCGATCGCCCTGGTTGCTGGCAAATGTTTTTTCACTCCACGGAAAAGCGTGGGCGCGTTTTTCAATCTGAAATGCTGCAGGTAAATCAGTCGGTTCGAGGGAAGAAATCGTGTTCATATGCGCAGATTTGTTGCCATAACGCGGCGCGGGCCGCTGGGTTTTCCCGTAATTCATTAAACGCAGGACTCTCGACCTGAGCGCCTTCCAGCAGCAGCGGCTCTTCGGTTCCCAGCCGCCAACTATTACAGCGACTGCCCTGCGGCAGCATGGCGACACGGTCAGGCGTCAATTGTAAAACCTGATCCGGGCTGACGGTTATTGCGCGTAAAATATCGCTCATTAACGGTTCGGTTAGCGCGGGTAGCTGTGCAGCAACCATCACTAAACGGATATGCGCAGGAATGGAGATCGCGATTTCGCCCTGCAGTGCGCCAGGACGACGCAGCGACCACTGCGTAATGCCCAGTTGCTGTAACTGCCAGTCTCGTCGGGATGTCATAGCGAAACACTCCTGTCTATCAGGGGCGCAAATATAGCAAATTTGTCGAATCCATGCCATCAAACAACTATAATCCCCGGCTGTACAATTTAAGGAGCACTCCATGTCTGCTTTTACCCCGGCAAGTGAAGTCTTGCTGCGCCACAGTGATGATTTCGAACAAAGCCGTATTCTGTTTGCCGGTGATTTGCAGGATGACCTACCTGCCCACTTCGAAAGCGCCGCCAGCCGTGCGCACACTCAACAACTTCATCACTGGCAGGTGCTGAACCGCCAGATGGGTGACAACGTCCGTTTCAGCCTCGTCGCTAAGGCCGATGACGTTGCCGATAGCGATACGCTAATCTACTACTGGCCGAAGAATAAGCCGGAAGCGCAGTTCCAACTGATGAACATTTTGTCGCTGTTACCGGTGGGCAGCGATGTTTTTGTTGTCGGTGAGAACCGCAGTGGCGTACGTAGCGCAGAGCAGATGCTGGCCGAATACGCACCGCTGAACAAAGTCGACAGCGCCCGTCGCTGTGGCCTGTACCACGGCCGTCTGGAAAAACAGCCGGTCTTTGAGGCAGAAAAATACTGGGATGAATATCAGGTTGATAATCTGACCATCAAAACGCTGCCGGGCGTATTCAGCCGTGACGGCCTGGATGTTGGCAGCCAATTGCTACTCTCCACACTGACGCCGCATACCAAAGGTAAAATTCTGGATGTCGGTTGTGGCGCAGGCGTACTCTCCGTCGCTTTAGCCAGCCATTCACCCAAAGTCCGCTTAACCCTGTGTGATGTAAGTGCGGCCGCTGTTGAAGCCAGCCGCGCCACGCTTGCCGCCAACGGTATTGAAGGTGATGTGATCGCCAGTAACGTTTTTTCTGACGTGACGGGCCGCTTCGATATGATCATCTCCAACCCACCGTTCCATGATGGGATGCAGACCAGCCTCGATGCCGCGCAAACGCTGATTCGCGGCGCGGTGCGTCATCTCAACAGCGGCGGTGAACTGCGTATCGTGGCGAACGCCTTCCTGCCCTATCCGAAAGTGCTGGATGAGGTATTCGGATTCCATGAAGTTATCGCACAGACCGGACGCTTCAAGGTCTATCGCACCATCATGACGCGTCAGGCGAAAAAAGCGTAATTGTCTCGCAGCGAACGGCCATTCACATGGCCGTTTTTGCATCAATCGGCCCAGCCTGTACAATTAACTATTGACGAAAAGTTGAAAACAACTAGAATGCGCCTCCGTGGTAACGATACTTTTTGAGTGTCGATGGTATGCGAAGGTGGCGGAATTGGTAGACGCGCTAGCTTCAGGTGTTAGTGTCCTTTCGGACGTGGGGGTTCAAGTCCCCCCCCTCGCACCATAATCCACGTTGATATTGCTCGCACTGGGCGAAGGTGGCGGAATTGGTAGACGCGCTAGCTTCAGGTGTTAGTGTCCTTTCGGACGTGGGGGTTCAAGTCCCCCCCCTCGCACCAACGAGGCGATATCAAAAAAATAAGATGACTGTGCGAAGGTGGCGGAATTGGTAGACGCGCTAGCTTCAGGTGTTAGTGTCCTTAGGATGTGGGGGTTCGAGTCCCCCCCCTCGCACCAATTATCTTATTTCCCTCTCGCTTTCTTCCCTGTTTCGCCTATCCCTGATTCCAGTTCATCATTACCAGCACAATGCCGCCGATCAACGCCGCGCATGAAGGTAACAGAACAAAATGCCGTAAGCGCTTGTGATATAGCATGAGCGAAGTCAGTAGTAATCCTAATACAATCATTACCTTCCATACATAGACTGACAGATCGGTAAATGCCATCCCGGCAATGAGCATCCCCGGCAACAGAACTCCCCATCCACTGCCCAGCGTACGTTGCAACATGGTTCCACCTACGACATTGATAATGATAACCAATATCATATGATATATTTTCTCATTTGTCAGCTGGGAGGCACTATCAATTATATGAGTTTTACTTAACGATTGATGACATGAATAACCTAAGGTGATAAATTGCTCGCCGATTAACGCTTCAACTAAAAATAAAGACCTCAGCGAATGATGCCCCGTTCGTTATTTGTTTTATTTACCAACACATCTTCGTATATTACAGATAACTAACAATATTTACCTATGACAGTACAATCCTGGCGAACTCTGCGCACTAAAAAATATCAACTCTCGTTGCGTTTGTTTCTGCTTCTCAACGCAGTCTCCGCGCTGTTTACGCTTTTTTTCCCACTTTTTGCCGTCAAAGCCGTATCAGTACCGGCTCTGCTGATACTGATCACCAGCACGCTGCTGCTTATATGGCATGGGAAATATACGGATAAAAAAATTAATCTCCCTTTTATTTCAATAATTTTTGGCTTGTTATGGGCGTTCCATATTTTTCAGAAATATTCCACGCTCGGTCATAATGACTATTATTTTCTGTTAATCGCACTGCTCAGTGTACTGTTTATTGGATCTATTGCTTTTGCCAATAATATCATCGCGTTTACGCTTCACTCATTGCCTTCCGTCGCCGTCTGTTTATGGCTTAGCGGCAACGAGCACGGTTTACGAATTTTCTATTTTATGGCGTTACCGATGGCCGGGATCGCCATCCAGCATGTGATTCAAAAGCGCTACGATGGTTTCGCCCAGCAGTTGATGTACAAACTGCTGGAGGAACGAGAAACGCTCAGCGGACTCAGCATGCTTGATCCGCTTACTGGTTTATATAACCGCCGGGGGTTGCAACACAGACTCGATACACTGTTGGCGCTGAGCAACTCGAAGCACTACGTGTTGTTATTGGATATCGACCACTTCAAAGCCTATAACGATCATTACGGGCATATGATGGGTGACCAGGCGCTGATCCGCGTCTCAGCGGCCATTCGTGATTCCGTACGCTCCCGGGATGTGGTGGCGCGATTCGGCGGCGAAGAATTCATGGTTTTGCTGACCGCGATCGATCCGCAGCAGGCACAGGCTGCCGCCGAGCGTATTCGTCAGAAAGTGTACGACCTTAAAATACCCCACATGTTTAACGAAAGCGTGGCAACCAACGTGACCGTCAGTATTGGCATTGCGCCTCTGGTAGAACAGGATATTGAGGCCGCTATCGCCAGAGCGGATAAAGCCCTATACGAGGCGAAAAACCTTGGGCGTAACAACACGCTGGTCAGCGATGAGCTGTGGGTAAACCGCCCTTCACTCTGAGCTATCTGTGCGGTGGCACCCAGCATCGTGACAAAGATCTTGCCATCGTTCATTGTCAACTATAGGATTAGCAATCATTATCATTTAGATTAACATCCTTATATTGCCATGGCTTATCGTTCCGCACCGATAGTTGAAGATGTCATCTGGCGTAGCCACCTCCCAGCAAAGATGCCCTCGCTGGCTGCTGCTGTACGCGAAACGATAGCCAAGACCCGTGAGCACCTACTGGACTTCATTCGTCTTGACGAAACCCCCGTTCCAGGTGCGATGACACTACATGAATGGACGCAACCGGCGACGCTCAGTTCGCTGTTGGCCGTTTATTCAGACCATATCTATCGCAACCAACCTACGCTGACACGCGAAAATAAACCGCTGATTTCTCTCTGGGCCCAGTGGTATATCGGCCTGATGATGCCTCCGCTCATGGTAGCTCTGCTGACGCAAAAAGAGGCTATCGATGTCTCTCCTGAACACATGCACGTAGAATTCCACGAAACGGGCCGTGCAGCCTGCTTCTGGATCGATGTGCATCAGGATCACCAGACCACGGCCCTGTCTCCTCAACAACGTATGGAAACGCTGATTCTCACGGCGCTGACGCCGGTTGTGCAGGCGCTGGAAGCGACAGGCGAGATCAACGCAAAGCTTATCTGGAGTAATACGGGATACTTAATTCACTGGTACTTAACGGAAATGAAGCCGTTGTTAGGTGAAGAACTGTTGAACACGCTGCGCCAGACCTGCTTTTTTGAGAAACAACTCTCCTGCGGCCAGGATAACCCCCTGTGGCGTACCGTTGTTCCACGCGAGGGACTGTTAGTTCGCAGAACCTGCTGCCAGCGCTATCGCCTGCCTGACGTTCAGCAATGCGGTGACTGTACGCTGAAATAAGCGAGGAACCGTAGCCCCTCGCCAACAAATTATGCAACCTGCTGATTTTCCTCTTCTATACGCTGTGCTTCTTCTTTTTCCTGTGCCAGAAGCTGCTTTTCATAAACCTTAAAGAATGGGAAATAGATGATCGCCGACACCAATGCCAGCAGGACAACCAGGATGGCTGCACGATAATCCCAGCCTAACGCCCATGCCGCGCCAACCGGAGCCGGGGCCGTCCAGGGAACGACGGAAATCACCCGACCAATTAAATCCAGCTTCATCGCCGCCCATGCCAGCACCGCATTCACCATCGGGGCCAACAGGAACGGGATAAAGAACACCGGGTTCATAACAATCGGCGTACCGAAAATCACCGGTTCGTTAATATTGAAAATGCTGGGGACCACGCTCAAACGCCCAATCGAGCGTAAATGAGCCGAACGGCTGCGCAGATAGCAAATCACCAGCCCCATCGTCGCGCCGGACCCACCAACCACGATGAAAAACGTCCAGAATGCTTCCATAAAGATATGGGGCAAAGGCGCGCCCTGTGCCAGCGCCGACTGGTTCATTCCGAGATTGGTTAGCCAGAACATTTGCAGCATCCCCGATACAATCGCCGCACCATGGATCCCAGCAAACCACAGTAGATGACCAATCAGCACGGCCAGTAGTATCGCCGGGAGAGAATCAGCGGCGGATACCAGTGGTTTAAAGATGGCCATAATGGCCTGCGGGATTAGCATGTCAAACTGCGACTGTATAACCAGACTCAAAGGGTACAGAGTTAGCACCACCACCAGCACCGGGATCAGCAGATCGAAGGAGTTTTTGATCATTGGCGGCACCTGATCGGGTAAACGGATACCGATGTTGTGCGCCTTCAGGAAACGCATCATTTCAACACAGTAAATCGCCACCAGGATAGCGGTGAAAATCCCCGTCCCACCCAGGCTATCAACGGGCATCGCGCCTTTGGTTTTCGGCGCAGCAATCAGCAAAAAAGCCATAATGGACAACATCGCGCACATAAACGGATCTAATTGATGCGACTTCACATAGTGCTTCCCCAGGTTATAAGCGATAGCCGCACATATGTAGACCGACATGATCCCCATCGTCATATCAAACGGAGTGAGGATTTGGCCTTCAAACTGTTTTGCCATGTCCAGCCATGCGCGGGCAAATCCCCATGTTGTATCAGGAGAAAATGGCGGGTAGGCAAAAACCAACAGAAATGATCCTACGATCATAAATGGCATAGCCGAAATAAAACCATCACGAATTGCCATCACGTGACGTTGCGAAGAGATACGCCCGGCGACAGGACTGACGTAGTTTTCAACAAAGCGGAAAATCACATTAAACACAGCATGGTTAGTAGACATAGCCGCTCTCCCGTTGCGCAAAACCCTACAGCCATGCAGTCATCAACACCACCACGTAAAGCCCATTACACTTTTTCGCAACCGTGCCGGGAAGAGCACCAGCGCAACTGCATTTTGAGTTAAGTTTCATAGATGGCTCTTATTATGTGATACAGAGGAAGTGACAACTTCAGTATTAATCGTCATTTCAACAATCTGCAACCGGTTACTGTAACCGGTTTCTTTGATTGTGAAGACGATCGAAAAACTGCCAATGTTGCCATGTTGTTACAATAAAATATTTACAGTGAGGTGAGCCCTATGACAAATTACGCCATGCGGTTTTCTGCTGTGCGGAGCTGCCTGTAGGCACCATGGAGAGAAGAATGAGTTTGCAATCAGTACGCCAATTTTTGGCGCAGCATGCCCCAGATATTGAGATCATCGAATTAGACCAGAGCACGGCAACTGTTGAACTGGCAGCTAAAGCCCATAATGTCGAACCCGGTCAGATCGCGAAAACACTTTCGCTAAAGGTGAAGAACGACATCATCCTGGTTGTCGCCAAAGGCGATGCCCGGCTGGATAATAAAAAGCTAAAGAGCACGTTCGGTGCCAAAGCCCGTATGCTGAGTAGTGATGAGGTAGTGAACGCGACGGGTCATCCCGTTGGCGGCGTTTGTCCTTTCGGGCTGGAAACACCGATCTCGGTTTATTGCGATGTCTCTCTGAAGCACTATGCTGAAGTGCTGCCTGCGGCAGGAGCCATTCACAGCGCGGTTCGTATCACACCGGAACGAATGGCTGAGCTAACTTCAGCCACCTGGGTTGATGTGTGCCAATGATGTTTCACGCCCCAGCCCGGTGACTGAAACCGACACAAAATAGGTCTACGTTGACCGTTACGACGCCGCTTGTAGAAAAGGTGTCGGTTCACCTGCGCGCAGATACAGCAGGATATCGGCGGCATCCAGTAACCCAACATCTGAGCTCACGCCCAGCTTGGACATTACGTTAAATTTATGCGCCCGAATGGTTTTAATATTCCGCTCAAGCTGAACGGCAATCTGCGGCATCGAATAGCCATTCGACATAAAACGCAGAATTTCTCGTTCTGTAGGGCTAAGCACACGGCTTTGATTGATAAACCAATGGTTTTTCGCGCTTTCGGTTACCTGGGTAGGGCAATTCAATGCCGTAAATAACGCGTCCTGCAACACAGTTAACGAAGAAGCTTTGCTAACAACCCCATCCAATGGCAATGGTGACAGAGAGCCAATTAAACGCGCCTCAGCATCGTCATCGGCAATAACTATACGCCTGATGCGAGGGAAATTTATCGCCAGTTCCGTCAGATAGGCGAGCCCTGCTCTGCGATCGGTCCTGATAGCAGAAAGAGAAAAAATAACTGCCGAAAATGACATCTTTAACATCGCCTGACTAAAAGCAAGCTGATTCGAAAAGAGATGAAGTGCGTATTGGTCACCCGGCATGGTATTAAATAAACTCTCAATGCCCACGCTACTCATCGCACATTTTTCTATAAGTGCGACGTTTCTTTTAATGCTTCTGCTTTCCATTCCGTGGTCTCTCCATATACTGAAGGTAAATTCAGTTCTCGCGATCCTTGAGAACTGTTTATCCATGCGTACATTTCTGCATTGCTGTGTATTGATAAGCGACGCATGGCGCTGTTCTTTTGGGCGCTGATTGTTTTATTACTTTTCTTAAGCAACGACGCAATCTGGTTAATTCCCCAACCTTTTCCCAGGAGTCTCAGCACTTTCCTCTCCGAGAGGGTAAGTGCAATTGAGCGGACGCTATGGTCAGCCAACTCTGGCATTACGGGCGGAGAGAGCAGCGACTTGCTAATTCTCTCTGCTCGGGTATTTCCCGCGTGAATGACATTCACTAAACTTTCAATCGGTTCTGCATCGGATAACAGCGAACTGATCGGGCACATCAGCAGTTCGATGGCGAGAGGGTAAAAAACACGAGATACAAGAAATACCCAATGAATATCACGATATTGAGATAATAAAGAATAATATTGTTCGCAGACTGGGCGAGGATGATTGCAGTCTGCGGATAAATCAGCAATCACCAAATCAGCACACCGCAACTGCAATAATGTCAGTTCTTCAACGGAACGACAGTAAGTCAATTCGCAATCAGCGAACTGTCCTTGCATTACACCTTTAAGCCCAGTTTGTACGATCGGTAATTTACTAATAATAATTGCGTTTTTGCAGCGTCCTGGCAACATATCCCCTCCACATTCACCAGTCCGTATTCGCACTTATTAAAAGCTTCCTGATAAATTAAATATATTAATTAACAGAAAACCTTAAACAATAGACGAGGTGAATTGTTTATCCTTGGATTTTATTAAAATATTAAAGTGATGGCGCTATAATTCCAATAGCGTCAAACTATTGAACCGTTATTACAAAATTACGCACAAATACATTCTATGTACAATTAAAAGAACTACAATAGAACATTAGCATTGCTTACGTATTTGCCATCCTTATAAATAACACGACCTTTTCATGTAGCGCTATCTTTATTGATAAGCAGGTAAGGCATGTAAGCGGCTGCGACCTGCGTCTTTTTTCAACGCAAAGATTGATCTTGCCAGAGCCAACGGGCTCGTGCTTCATGATAAAAAGAAAGCATTCACCCTTCAATGAGATCCTTTTCAGTCAGAGCGAGCCATGCAAACAGAGCAGTCGTCACAGCGAACGGTTACACGGTTATGTATACAATGTGGGCTTTTTTTACTCCAGCATGGTGCAGAAAGCGCGCTGGTTGACGAGCTATCCACTCGCCTCGGCCTGGCGCTTGGCATGGATAGCGTAGAAAGCGCCATCTCCTCCAACGCGATTGTCCTGACCACCATTAAAGATGGGCAATGCCTGACGTCGACCCGAAAAAATCATGATCGCGGCATTAACATGCACGTCGTGACGGAAGTGCAGCACATCGTTATTTTAGCGGAACACAAGCTGCTGGATATAAAAGGCGTTGAGAAGCGCTTTAGCCAGATTAAGCCGCTACGCTATCCAAGATGGCTGGTCGCATTGATGGTTGGTTTGTCCTGCGCCTGCTTTTGTAAACTTAATAACGGCGGATGGGATGGCGCAGTGATCACCTTTTTCGCCAGCATGGTAGCAATGTATATCCGCCAGGTCCTGGCGTCCCGGCATTTGCACCCGCAAATCAACTTTTGTATCACCGCCTTTGTGGCAACCACGATATCCGGCCTGTTGCTGACGCTGCCGACCTTTAATCACACCCCAACCATCGCCATGGCGGCCAGCGTGCTGCTGCTGGTTCCGGGTTTTCCGTTGATCAACTCTGTCGCGGATATGTTTAAGGGGCATATTAATACCGGGCTGGCTCGCTGGGCCATTGCCAGCCTGCTAACGTTGGCGACCTGCATTGGGGTGGTTATGTCGATGACCTTATGGGGGCTACGCGGATGGGCGTGATCGATTTCATTCTGGCGCTAATACAGGACATGATCCTGTCGGCGATTCCGGCTCTGGGCTTTGCCATGGTGTTTAACGTCCCGCATCGCGCGCTTCCCTGGTGTGCGTTACTCGGTGCGCTGGGCCACGGTTCACGAATGGTGATGATGAGCGCAGGATTTAATATTGAATGGTCAACCTTTATGGCGTCGCTGCTGATTGGCTGCATTGGGATCCAGTGGTCGCGCTGGTATCTGGCGCATCCTAAGGTCTTCACCGTCGCGGCTGTGATCCCCATGTTTCCTGGGATCTCAGCCTACACCGCCATGATCTCCGCGGTAAAAATCGGCCATTTCGGCTATAGCGAAGCGCTGATGATCACCCTGTTAACCAATTTCCTGAAAGCCTCATCAATTGTCGGTGCGCTCTCTATCGGCTTATCCGTACCAGGCTTATGGCTGTATCGCAAACGCCCGCGCGTCTAGCGCGGTAATTTCTAAGCACATCGCAGAGGGGGAATCTCCCCCTCATCTGCTGCTCTCCTGGTTCTCTGTGTTACTATAAAAGCAGTCCCTTCTCAGTTGTTGTTCAGTTTTGAGAAACATTATGCCCTGCAAAATTTTGACGCCGGACGTCATCAGCATTGACGCCTTACTACACGATCATCACGCAGTACTGGCAAAGTCTGCGGGTGGCGCCGTAGCGGTATTCGCCAACAATGCGCCAGCCTTTTACGCGCTGACGCCTGCGCGACTGGCTCAGTTGTTGGAGCTTGAAGAGAAGCTGTCACGTCCAGGAAGTGATGTGACATTGGATGCGCAATTTTATGAAGAGCCGCAAGCTGCGCCCGTTGCCGTGCCAATGGGGAAATTTGCGATGTACGCTGACTGGCAGCCCGATGCCGACTTTCAGCGCCAGGCCGCTCTGTGGGGCGTGGCGTTAAGAGAACCGGTCACCGCCGAGGAACTGGCCTCATTCGTCGCCTACTGGCAGGCCGAAGGCAAAGTCTTTCACCATATTCAGTGGCAGCAAAAACTGGCGCGTAGCATCCAGATTGGCCGGGCCAGCAATGGCGGAATGCCAAAGCGCGATGTGAACAGTGTCAGCGAACCTGACAGCCATATTCCACCAGGTTTTAGAGGATAACGATGAAAAACGTTGGCGATCTGATGAAACGTCTGCAAAAAATGATGCCGCCCAATGTCGAGCCTGCCTTTAAAACGGGCGAAGAGCTACTGGCATGGCAAAAAGAGCAAGGTGAAATTCGTGCCGCAGCGCTGGCCCGCGAAAACCGGGCCATGAAAATGCAGCGCACATTTAACCGCTCCGGTATCCGTCCGCTGCACCAAAACTGTTCATTCGATAACTATCGGGTGGAATGCGAAGGTCAGATGAACGCCCTGAGCAAAGCCCGCCAGTACGTTGATGAGTTTGACGGCAACATCGCCAGCTTTATTTTCTCGGGCAAACCCGGCACCGGCAAAAATCATCTGGCGGCAGCCATCTGCAACGAACTGCTGCTCCGCGGTAAGTCGGTACTGATCATCACCGTGGCTGATATCATGTCGGCGATGAAAGAAACCTTTAGTAACCGTGAAACCAGCGAAGAACAGTTGCTCAACGATCTTAGCAATGTGGATCTGCTGGTGATCGATGAGATCGGCATGCAGACCGAATCGCGCTATGAAAAAGTGATCATCAATCAGATCGTCGATCGCCGATCGTCCTCAAAACGCCCAACCGGCATGTTAACCAACAGCAATATGGATGAAATGAACAAACTGCTGGGAGAGCGCGTGATGGACCGTATGCGCCTTGGCAACAGCCTGTGGGTGATTTTTAACTGGGACAGCTACCGTAGCCGGGTAACAGGCAAAGAGTATTAAACGTATTAGGACCACTCCTAAAGCAGCCAGCGCTATACTGCGCTGAAAAGGCATAACACGAGTTGCATATAATGATGAAAACAACCAAACGTCTGCTGTGCTGTGCGCTTGCCGCCAGCACGCTCATCTCCACCAGCGTTTTTGCTGCCTCCTGGCAGGATTCGCTCTCCAGCGCGGCCAGCGAACTGAGCAAACAAAGCACCGGCTCGCAGGGCAGCTCGTCGCTCTCTTCCCTGACCAGCCTGCTGAATGGCAGCAATCAGTCACTGACCTCAAGCAGCATGAATAACGCCGCCGGGATCCTGGAATATTGCGCCAAACAGAAACTGGCCTCGGTTACCGACACGCAAAACGTCAAAAACCAGGTGCTGGATAAACTCGGCCTCAGTGCTCCAGAGCAGAAACAAGATACCAACTACATGGACGGCATTCAGGGCCTGCTCAATGCCAAAGATGGCCAACAGCTGGACCTGAACACGATTGGTAATAGCTCGCTGGCGAAGCAGGTAAAAACCAAGGCCTGCGATCTGGTGTTAAAACAGGGCATGAACTTCATTTCCTGAGGCATTAAATGCCGCGCGTCCCCTGCGCGGCATCCCCCATTCCTGCCGATACATACCGCCATCACGAAAGCCGTAATTACCCGCAAAAAAACGCGCATATCTAAACCAATTCTGAATAACAACGTAATTTAATGTCACTACAATTGCAGCAATATAACAACGCTATTACATTGTTCTCTCACCGAATGATTAGCCTGCCAGGCATGTGCCCGGTTTACTGAGGATCGATCGTGTCAGAATTAATCTCCATCACTCTGTTTCTCGCTTCAGTGCTGATTTACGCCTGGAAAGCGGGTCGCAATACCTGGTGGTTTGCCGCCACGTTAACGGTGCTGGGGATTTTTATCGTCTTGAATATCACACTGTATGCCAGTGACTATTTCACCGGCGACGGAATCAACGACGCAGTGCTTTACACTCTGACCAACAGCCTGACCGGCGCGGGTATCGGGAAATATATTCTGCCTGGCGTCGGAATTGCGCTGGCGCTGACGACCGTCTTCGTCGCCCTCGGCTGGATCCTTCGCCGCCGTCGCCATCACCCGCATCACGTGGGTTACAGCCTGCTGGCCCTGCTGCTGGCGCTGGCCTCCGTTGACGCCAGCCCGGCGTTTCACCAGATAACTGAACTGGTGAAATCTCAGTCGCGCGATGGCGATCCGGATTTCCTGACCTATTATAAAGAGCCGTCGAGAACCATCTCTCATCCGAAGCTGAACCTGGTTTATATCTACGGCGAAAGCCTCGAACGCACCTACTTTAACAACGATGCGTTCCCGGATCTGACCCCGGAACTCGGCGCGTTGAAAAACGAAGGCATGGATTTCAGCAACACCATGCAGCTACCGGGGACGGATTACACCATCGCTGGTATGGTCGCTTCACAATGTGGCATCCCGCTGTTTGCGCCATTTGAAGGCAATGCCTCGGCATCGGTTTCCAGCTTTTTCCCCAACAATATCTGTCTCGGCGACATCCTGAAAAACTCCGGCTACCAAAACTACTTTGTGCAGGGAGCCAACCTGCGCTTTGCCGGGAAGGATGTGTTCCTGAAATCTCACGGGTTTGATCATCTGTACGGCGCAGAAGAGTTAAAAAGCGTGGTGGCGGATCCCGCATATCGTAACGACTGGGGTTTTTACGATGACACCGTGCTGGACGAAGCCTGGAAAAAATTTGAAGAGCTATCGCGTTCAGGACAACGTTTTTCGCTGTTTACCCTAACCGTGGATACCCATCATCCGGATGGATTTATCTCACGTAGCTGTAACCGCAAACGTTATGACATCGACGGTAAGGCCAATCAGTCCTTCAGCGCGGTGAGTTGCAGCCAGGAAAACATCGCTGAATTTATCAATAAAATCAAAGCATCCCCGTGGTTTAAAGATACCGTGATCGTGGTTTCTTCCGATCATCTGGCGATGAACAACACCGCATGGAAGTATCTGAACAAGCAGGATCGCAACAACCTGTTCTTCGTGCTGCGCGGCGACCAGCCACAACAGGAAACACTGGCGGTGAAACGTAACACGATGGATAACGGCGCAACGGTGCTGGATATCCTGGGCGGCGATAACTTTATCGGCCTTGGCCGCAGCAGTTTGTCGGGCGAATCCGTGTCGGAAGTGTTCCTCAACATCAAAGAAAAAATGCTGGCGTGGAAACCCGACATCATCCGCCTGTGGAATTTCCCCAAAGAGATGAAAGAGTTCACCGTCGACCAGGACAAAAATATGATCGCGTTCTCCGGCAGTCATTTCCGCCTGCCACTGCTGCTGCGCGTATCGGATAAACGCGTCGAACCACTACCAGAAAGCGAATACTCGGCCCCGCTGCGCTTCCAGTTGGCAGATTTCGCGCCGCGCGATAACTTTGTCTGGATCGATCGCTGCTACAAAATGGCGCAGCTGTGGGCACCGGAGTTGGCGCTTTCCACCGACTGGTGCGTCTCGCAGGGGCAACTGGGCGGGCAACAAATCGTGCAGCACGTTGACAAAGCCAAATGGAAAAGCAAAACCGTCTTTAAAGACACGGTGATCGACATGGAGCGCTACAAAGGCAACGTCGATACGCTGAAAATTGTCGATAACGATATTCGCTACAAGGCAGACAGCTTCGTCTTTAACGTGGCGGGCGCGCCGGAAGGGGTGAAACAATTTAGCGGTATTTCACGCCCTGAATCGTGGGGACGCTGGTCCAATGCGCAGCTCAGTGAAGAGGTAAAAATCGAATACAAAGCGCCATTGCCGAAAAAATTCGATCTGGTCATCACTGCCAAAGCCTATGGCAATAACGCCAATCGCCCAATCCCCGTACGCGTTGGCAATGAGGAACAGACGCTGGTGCTAAGCCATGATATCAGCACCACTACCTTACATTTTGATAATCCGGCGGATGCCGATACGCTGGTGATTATCCCACCCGATCCGGTCGCTACCAACGAGGGTAATATTCTCGGCCACTCGCCGCGTAAGCTGGGGATCGGGATGGTTGAAATCAAAGTGGTGGCAGCTCAGGGGTAAAAAAAACAGCGCCCAACACAACTCCGGGCGCTGCATGGCAACCTTATTCCAGACTGTTCACCGCCTGACGCATTCCCTGCACCAGAATCATTTCCAGGTTGGCTGTCACCTGCTCTGCAAGGCCTGGCAGCAACGTCAGATCTTCCCCCCAGTGCGCGGCATCGCCGAGCACGGTATCCACCAATTCACGCAGCGTCAGGTCATTGCCGACTCGCGGCCACAGGCTGGCATACAGATTTATCCACTGCTCGTCGTCCTGCAATGGATAGCTTTCCCCGGTCCGTTCGCCGCGATAAAACGCCAACAGCGCGGCCAGAGCAAAGGTTAAGCGTACAGGCCAACATCCATTTTGCTGGCCCGCCAGCAGCTGCGGCAATATACGGGTGCGGAATTTGGTCATGCCGTTAAGCGCGATGGAAAGTAACTGATGGCGAATGTAGGGGTTCTGAAAACGCCCGCTCACCGCACCGGCAAATTCGCGCAGTTCATCGGCATCGAGATCCAATACTGGAATGATTTCTTCACCAATCGCTCGCTCAACATAATGGCGGACATCAGCATCCTGCATCGCTTCGCCAACGGTCTCCAGCCCGCACAGCCAGGCAACCGGCACCAGCGCCGTATGCGCGCCGTTTAGAATCGCGACCTTACGTTCCTTGTACGGCTTGATATCGCTCACCACCCGGATATTCAGCGGGCATTGCGCCAGTTTTAACTCTTCGGCCAACCATGCCGGTCCCTGGATCACGAACAGATAAAAGTGTTCCGCGGTATCGAGAAACGCATCGTGATAGCCAAGCGTAGCTTCCAGCGCGGCGGCTTCTTCACGCGGGTAGCCAGTAACAATGCGGTCGACCAGCGTGGAACAGAAGGTGTTCGCCGTTTCCACCCAGTCGGCAAACGCCGGAGGAAGGTGCCACTCCTGCGCATACCGCAGCACCAGCGTTTTGAGCGACTCACCGTTATAGTCGATTAGCTCGCACGGGATAATCACCCAGCCCTTATCCACCGCCCCCGCAAAATGGTTAAAGCGCTCCAGCAGCAGTCGCGTCAGTTTGGCCGGAAAACTCACCGGCGGGGCATCATCCACACTGTCCCCCGCGTGATAGCTAATCCCGGCTTCAGTGGTGTTCGAAAACACAAAGCGGATATCCGCATTGTGCGCTAACGCCAGATATTCGGCGAAATCCTTATACGGGTTGATTTCGTTATTCACCGAACGAATCAGCCGCGCCTCGCTTACCGCCTCGCCCTGCTCGTTCAACCCACGAATAAGCGTGGTATATAACCCATCCTGAGCGTTGAGCGACGGCGGAAAATCGGTATTAATCGGGCGAACAATGGTCACGCCAGCATTGAGATCCGTTTTCTCATTAAGGATATCCAGTTGCCAGTCAACAAACGCCCGCAGAAAATTACCTTCACCAAACTGGATCACGCGCGTAGGGTAGCTGGCCCCCGGAAAATCACGTCGATTCAATGTTTTCATCACTCTTATCCTCTCAGAACGTGATCACGCCTTTAATCAGTTCCCGGTTGTTAATCACGTCCCGCTCGTAGATCTCTGCAAGCTGGGCAAACGCGTAACGGTGCGTGAGCATCATGTCGGCGGTCAGTTTGCCTGCCGACATCAGGCGCCCCACCTTGGCGAAATCTTCCGGGGTCGCGTTGCGACTGCCCATCATGGTGGTTTCTTTTTTATGGAACTCAGGATCGGAGAACTGTAAATCGCCTTTGAACAGCCCAACGAAAACGATGCTGCCGCCATGGCGAATCAAATTCACTGTGTTGTTCATCGCATGCTGATTCCCCGTAGCATCAATGACCTTTTGCGCCAACGAGCCGCCAAACTGAGCGCGCAATTGCGCATCAAAATCCTCAGCGGATGGATCGATAACCGGAAGACCCAGTCGGGAAGCCACATGCTCCCGACGCGCGGGGCTGGTATCCGCCACCACCACCTGTGCGCCATCGGCTTTGGCAATCGCCGCCGCGCCCAGACCAATCGGACCGGCACCGACCACCAGCACCTGCTCACCCGGCGCTACCGCCGCCCGACGTACCGCATGTGCGCTGATGGCATAAGGCTCAATCAACGCCGCCGCCTGCGGGTCAATGCCCTGCGCATCCAGCAGGTTGGTCACCGGCACGGACAAGTATTCGCTAAAGCCGCCATCCTGGTGCACGCCAATCACTGAAATATTCTCACAACAGTTGGTGCGCCCGCTCAGGCACGCCGGACACTGCTGACAGGCCACGTAAGGAATAACCGCCACCTGCTGGCCATTTTTCAGATTTTGTATATTTTTGCCCAACCCGACAATTTCCCCACATATTTCATGGCCTAATACACGTGGATAGCTGAAAAAAGGCTGATTGCCCCCCCAGGCATGAATATCGGTGCCACAAATACCCACCGACTTAATTTTTATTAATGCTTCGCCCTCACCTGGAATAGGTATTTCACGCTCTTTCCAGACTAATTTTTTAGGTTCCTGGCAAATCAACGTATTCATCGTAGACATGATTCTGCTCTCCTGTTTTTTGTTACCTCAGATATCAACGAAAATAAAAAAAACCGAAGAAAGCGGAAACGTAATCTGTGAATTTCAGCGCATAAAAATGTTTTAAATCGGGTTTTAATAGCCAAAAAGGAGACGCCATGAGCCGTTCACAGAACTTACGCCACAATGTGATTAACCAAATAATCGATGATATGGCGCGGGGTCATATCCCTTCCCCACTTCCGTCGCAAAGCGCGCTGGCGGAGATGTACAACATCAGCCGCACCACCGTGCGCCATATGCTGAGCCACTTAGGCGAATGCGGCGTACTAACGCAGGTCGGCAGCCACTATGTCATCGTGCGTAAACCTGACCATGACGACGGTTTTGCCTGCACCACCGCCTCCATGACCGAGCAAAACCGGATCTTCGAGCAGGCTTTTTTCACCATGATCAACCAGCGCCAACTGCGCGCAGGCGAGAGTTTCTCCGAACTGCAGCTTGCCAGAGCCGCAGGCGTCAGTCCGGTAGTTGTGCGCGAATATCTTTTAAAATTCGAACGTTACAACCTGATTAAAAACGAAAAACGCGGTCAGTGGAGCATGAAGCAGTTCGATCAGGCCTATGCGGAACAGCTGTTTGAACTCAGAGAAATGCTGGAAACCCATTCTTTGCAGCATTTCCTCAATCTGCCCGATGATGACCCGCGCTGGCTGCAGGCAAAAATGCTGTTGGAGCGCCATCGCATCCTGCGCGACAGCATCGGCAGCAGCTTTCGTATGTTCTCGCAGTTAGACCGTGAGTTTCATGCTTTACTGCTCTCCGCTGCTGATAATATATTTTTTAATCAATCACTTGAAATCATCTCTGTGATTTTCCACTTCCACTATCAGTGGGATGAAAGCGATCTTAAACAGCGCAATATCATTGCCATCGATGAGCATATGACCATCCTCAGCGCGCTAATTTGCCGCAGCGATCTGGATGCGATCCTCGCACTTCGGAACCATCTTGAAACGGCAAAACAGTCAATGCTGCGCTCTATCCAGCAAAACAATCGAAAAAATTAAAAGCAGATTAAAAACACAAAATTGCAAAATACCCCACAATATTATTATCAACTCATATTGAGTAATTTACTCCCTCTTACACTCGGGGTGTCTGCTAAACAAATCTTTCTATTTTATTAGCAAAAGAACATCACAATAGGAGTCAACATGGCTATTACAATCAAGGATATAATCGTTAAAGATATCCGTTTCCCTACTTCCAGGAACCTAGATGGTTCTGATGCAATGAATGCAATATCCGACTATTCCGCGACTTATGTCACATTAATTACCGACCACACAGAAAATTTAAAAGGGTATGGTCTGACTTTTACTATTGGTCGCGGCAACGATTTGTGTGTAAGCGCAGTAAAATCTTTAGCTGAACTATTTGTTATTGGCCGTTCTCTGGAAGACATTACGGATAACTTCGGCCAATTCTGGCATGAACTTGTTTCTGGTGATTGCCAGTTACGCTGGGTTGGCCCAGAAAAAGGTGTTATCCATCTGGCCACCGCGGCAATTATTAACGCATTGTGGGATCTCTGGGCGCGTTCGCAAAATAAAACCGTATGGAAAATGCTGGTTGACATGTCACCGGAAGAGCTGGTTCGCTGCATTGACTTTACCTACATCAAGGATGTTCTGACGCCAGAAGAAGCCATCACATTATTGCGTAGAGTTGAAACAGGTAAAGCACAGCGTGAAAGAGAAATGTTGGAAACGGGATTCCCTGGTTACACAACGGCCGCAGGCTGGCTTGGGTATTCAGAAGAAAAAATGCGTCAGCTTGCCCGCCAGGCCGTGGCTGACGGCTGGACTCATCTGAAGCAAAAAGTCGGTGCAGATCTCGAGCAGGACATTCGCCGGGCGACTATCCTGCGTGAAGAGCTGGGTTGGGAACGCAAACTGATGATGGATGCCAACCAAATATGGGGCGTTGATGAAGCCATTACGGCGATGCGCAAACTCGCTAAATTTGATCCGCTATGGATCGAAGAGCCTACCAGCCCTGACGACATTCTCGGTCACGCGGCAATAAAAGCACGAATTGGCGACATTGGCATTGCCACCGGTGAACATGCCCATAACCGGGTAATGTTTAAACAATTCTTCCAGTCAGGCGCAATGGATTTTTGCCAGTTAGACCCTGCCCGTTTGGGCGGTTTAAACGAAGTACTCGCAGTCGTATTAATGGCGGCGAAGTTTGGCATACCGGTATGCCCCCATGGCGGAGGCGTCGGTCTGTGTCAGTATTCATTGAATATTGTTTTATTTGACTATATCGCCGTATCAGCATCACTGAAAAACAGAGTTTTAGAATATGTTGATCACTTACACGAGAATTTCGAAGAGCCGCTGGTGATAAAACGTGGACGATATTATCCACTGCTGCAACCTGGCTATGGTGTAAAGATGAAACCAGATACACTAACACGTTATTCATGGCCTGATGGCCAGGAATGGTTGAGTTAACATACATACTAAACAGGTATGTCATAAAATACCTGTTTAAAAGTTCTTGCATAATATTTCCTACTCTCTTTCATCGTTTTTATGATGAGAGATAACAGTAGCTTTCCACCATTTGATTGGAAGCATATTTATGAGTCATAGTGATAATGAAAAGATTGTCAATTCGGCAGTTAAAAAGTCAATTATACGGCTTTTACCCTTTTTGGCACTCATGTATGTCATGGCTTATCTGGATCGCGCCAACATTGGTTTTGCAAAAGAGGCATTCCAGATTGATACCGGGCTGAGTAATGCAGCATATGCTTTGGGCGCCGGGGTCTTTTTTATAGGTTATGCACTATTTGAAGTTCCCAGCAATATATTCTTATATAAAGTGGGTGCACGTTTATGGCTTTCCCGCATCATGGTAACATGGGGGCTTATTTCTGCTGCAATGATGTTTGCCCATGATGAGAAAACATTTATTATCTTGCGTTTTCTTCTCGGAGCCTCTGAAGCAGGATTTATGCCCGGTGTAATGTTATATCTGACGTTTTGGTTCCCGCTTAATATCAGGGCAAAAGTGGCAGGTTATTTCTGGTTTGGGCCGCCGATCGCATTTATTCTCGGAGGACCGGTATCCGGTGGATTATTAACTATCCATGATTTATGGGGATTACATAACTGGCAATTAATGTTTTTGGTTGAAGGATTACTCGCCGCACTTGTTGGGGTTGTCGCATTTTTCTATCTTGATGATAAGCCATCAGATAAACGCTGCACATTCCTGACCGTGCATGAGAAACAGGCGCTTAGCGTCATTATGGAAAAAGAAGAGCACACAAAAGCAAGCCATGGCCCGCAGGGGATCCTGAAAGCACTGTGCGATCCCAGAGTGCTGTATCTGTGTCTGATCTGCTTCACCATTCAGGTTGGTTCTTACGGTATTGCTTTCTTCCTACCGTCCCAAGTCGCTGCATTATCAGGGCAAGGCGTTGGCTTCGTCGTTGGAGTTTTATCCGGTATCCCGTGGTTATGTGCACTTTTTGCCGCGTGGTATATCCCACATCTTTCCACAAAGCTGAAAGAACGCCGCTGGATAAGTACGATTACACTGCTCTTCGGTGGTCTTGGCGTTGCATTATCTGGCATGCTTGCAGGTTCGCCGTTCTGGGCCTTCATCGCACTTTGCGTTGGCTGCGCAGGCTTGCTGGCCGTCCAGCCTATATACTGGACTTTCCCAACCAGCTATCTCAGTGGTGCTGCGGCAGCATCGGGTATAGCGCTCATTAACTCTCTAGGCAATCTTGGCGGATTCGTGGCCCCTAACATTCGAGTATGGGCTGAGAATGCGTTTGATTCGAATATTGCTGGGCTTTACCTGCTGGGCGGCATTGCGATTATCGGCGCCATTATGCTTGCCGGGATATTCCGCATTGGTATACGTCGTGATTTGGACAGCCCTGCGCCAGAAAAGAGCCACGCTAAGGGCTCCTCTGACTCTACAACGACGGCAACATCCGCTTCCATAGACTGATACACATACTGTTATTCATCTCATAAAAAGCGCCCTCAAATTGAGGGCGCAATCATTTAGAACGTTTCCCAGTTATCCCCGGCATCGGTTACCGCAGCTTTACGCGGCTGGACCGTTGAAACCGGTTTTGCGGCGGCAACGTCGCGCGCGCGCTGTTGGTCATGCTGAATACGGAACACGGCAACGGCCTGGGTCAGGCGGCTGGCCTGCTCTTCCAGCGCCGCAGCGGCGGCGGCGGATTCTTCCACCAGCGAAGCATTCTGCTGCGTCACGCGATCCATCTCTGCAACGGCCAGGCCCACCTGGTCGATGCCGCGGCTCTGCTCATCAGAGGCGGAGGCAATTTCACCCATGATATCGGTCACGCGGGTTACCGCATTGACGATCTCATCCATGGTTTCACCGGCGCTTTCCACCAGCGTTGAACCCACATCCACACGGCTGACCGAGTCTTCAATCAGGCTCTTGATCTCGCGCGCGGCCTGCGCACTTCGCTGGGCCAGGTTACGAACCTCACCCGCAACCACCGCAAAACCACGCCCCTGCTCGCCCGCACGCGCGGCTTCTACTGCGGCGTTGAGCGCCAGAATGTTGGTCTGGAAGGCAATCCCGTCGATAACGCTAATAATATCGGCGATTTTCTGCGAACTGGAAGCGATGTCGCGCATGGTTTGCACCACGTTATCAACCACTTTACCGCCTTTCTGCGCGGTTTCCGAAGCGCTCAGCGCCAGATGGCTGGCCTGACGCGCGTTTTCGGCGTTCTGCTTCACGGTCGCCGTCAGCTGTTCCATGCTGGCCGCCGTTTCTTCCAGAGAAGCCGCCTGCTGCTCGGTACGCGAGGAGAGATCGTTGTTGCCCATCGCAATCTCGCTGGCGCCGCTGTAAATCGCGTTGGCACCGTTACGCACGTCACCCACGGTGTTCATCAGTTCACCCTGCATGTGGCGCAGGCTTTCCGCCAGCTGTCCAATCTCGTTGGATCCTTCCACCTCAATACGCTTCACCAAATCACCACTGGCGATATGACGAATGCTTTCAATCAGGCGGTTCATCGGAGAGATCAGCGTCAGTTTGATACCAAACCAAACCGCAACGATAGCGGCCAGCACGGTAATCAGTACACATGCCAGCACCCACATTGTCTGGCTATAGGAAGCGTTATTGTCCTCAACCGCGATGTCATACAGGCGATCGTTCTGCTGCATGTAACTCATGTACTGCTTCTCAAAACCGTCCTGATAGCTCTGCGTCGGTTGATCGAAAAACGCGTTGATCTTGCCTTCACCCAGTAACTGGATCAGCTCCGCCAGCGCACCGTGATAGATGTCATAGGTGCGGTTGATCTCCTGGAACGCGGCTTCGCTTTGACGCGGATCGCGCGGGAGCGACTCGTAAATCGCCCAGTTTTTTTCGGTCAGCTTCAGGGCATTACTCGCCACCTGCATCAGTTCTGCAACGGTCGCGCCGCTGCCGATGTTGCTCTGATCCATCATGTAGCGAATACCCGCCCGGTTCAGGGTATTACGCGTTTGCAGCAGTTCAACCCAGGTAGCGTTCAGCGCAGACTGCTGCTGGCGAATGGTTTGCAGAACGGTAAAGTTCTCTTTGTCATTCTTCAGTGAGTTAAAAAACAAGCCGCCTGAGGCGAGCTGTAAAAGGCCAAATAGCGCCAATACCAGCAGTAAGCTGGTAACAATCTTCATTCGTTTTAACATGTTTTCTCTTTCCGCTAGACAGATGTCAGAATTTTCGGCCTGGAAAGGGAAAACTTTATGGAATTCGTGCTAACTGAATCGATCTCATCATCGAAGATTCGTCGATCCACGCAGCCCGTTAAGGATCTCAATGGGATTATTAGTGATCTCAATCACATAATTACCTTCACTCATCGGTACTGTGAACCGCTCACTGACACTTGGGACCGCTTAAGCTGACATACAACCGCTCACTTATTTACCTTACTTTACGCGCGTAATTCTCTGGCAAGATCCCCCCAACATAGCAGTCAAATAACCTCCTCAAACACAAGATCAAACCCACGCGGCTTCGGCCAATTATTAATTAGATACCAGGTTTTACTATGGATACGAAAAAGATATTCAAGCACATACCCTGGGTGATTCTCGGAATCATCGGTGCATTCTGCCTCTCGGTAGTGGCATTACGTCGGGGTGAACACATTAGTGCCCTGTGGATCGTGGTCGCCTCAGTTTCTGTTTATCTGGTGGCCTATCGTTACTACAGCCTGTACATCGCCCAAAAGGTGATGAAACTTGACCCAACGCGTGCTACGCCAGCGGTCATCAACAATGACGGTCTGAACTACGTTCCAACCAACCGTAACGTATTGTTTGGCCACCACTTTGCCGCTATCGCAGGTGCAGGTCCGCTGGTTGGACCGGTATTGGCCGCGCAGATGGGCTACCTGCCCGGAACGTTATGGCTGCTGGCAGGCGTGGTACTGGCCGGTGCGGTACAGGACTTCATGGTGCTGTTTATCTCTTCCCGCCGTAACGGCGCATCTCTCGGCGAGATGATCAAAGAAGAGATGGGCCCAATCCCGGGAACCATTGCTCTGTTCGGCTGCTTCTTAATCATGATCATCATCCTGGCGGTACTGGCGCTGATCGTGGTGAAAGCGCTGGCGGAAAGCCCATGGGGTGTGTTCACCGTCTGCTCAACCGTACCGATTGCGCTATTCATGGGGATCTACATGCGATTCCTGCGCCCAGGACGTGTGGGTGAAGTGTCGGTAATTGGTATTGTGCTGCTGGTGGCTTCCATCTACTTCGGCGGCGTGATTGCGCACGACCCGTACTGGGGTCCGGCGCTGACCTTTAAAGACACCACCATTACCTTTACCCTGATTGGTTACGCGTTTATCTCTGCGCTGCTGCCGGTATGGCTGATCCTCGCCCCGCGCGACTATCTGGCGACCTTCCTGAAAATCGGCGTTATCGTCGGTCTGGCGGTGGGGATTGTTATCCTCAATCCGGAACTGAAAATGCCGGCGATGACGCAGTACGTTGATGGTACTGGCCCGCTGTGGAAAGGCGCTCTGTTCCCGTTCCTGTTTATTACCATCGCCTGTGGTGCGGTATCTGGCTTCCACGCGTTGATTGCTTCCGGTACCACGCCGAAGCTGCTGGCTTGTGAAACCGATGCGCGCTTTATCGGTTACGGCGCGATGCTGATGGAATCCTTCGTGGCGATTATGGCGCTGGTTGCTGCGTCTATCATCGAACCGGGTCTGTACTTCGCGATGAACACCCCGCCTGCGGGCCTTGGCATCACCATGCCGAACCTGCATGAAATGAGCGGCGAAAACGCACCGCTGATTATGGCGCAGCTGAAAGATGTTACCGCACATGCGGCAGCGACCGTCAGCTCCTGGGGCTTCGTGATTTCGCCTGAGCAGATCCTGCAGACCGCGAAAGACATCGGTGAACCGTCCGTTCTGAACCGCGCAGGTGGCGCACCGACGCTGGCCGTGGGTATCGCTCACGTGTTCCACAAAGTGCTGCCGATGGCGGATATGGGCTTCTGGTATCACTTCGGTATTCTGTTTGAAGCGCTGTTCATCCTGACCGCACTGGATGCAGGTACCCGTTCTGGCCGCTTTATGCTGCAGGATTTACTGGGTAACTTCGTCCCGTTCCTGAAGAAAACCGACTCACTGGTGGCGGGCATCATCGGTACTGCGGGCTGCGTAGGCCTGTGGGGTTACCTGCTGTATCAAGGCGTTGTTGACCCGCTGGGCGGCGTGAAGAGCCTGTGGCCGCTGTTTGGTATCTCTAACCAGATGCTGGCTGCCGTGGCGCTGGTTCTCGGCACTGTGGTGCTGGTTAAAATGCAGCGCACCAAATACATCTGGGTTACCGTGGTTCCGGCAGTATGGCTGCTTATCTGCACCACCTGGGCGCTGGGTCTGAAACTGTTCAGCACCAACCCGCAGATGGAAGGCTTCTTCTTTATGGCGAATCAGTACAAAGAGAAGATTGCTAACGGCGGCGAACTGACCGCTCAGCAGATTGCCAACATGAACCATATCGTCATCAACAACTACACCAACGCAGGTCTGAGTATTCTGTTCCTGGTGGTGGTGTACAGCATCATTTTCTACGGGTTCCGTACCTGGCAGAAAGCCCGCGCCATCAACGGTCGCTCTGATAAAGAGACGCCGTATGTACCGGTGCCGGAAGGCGGCGTGAAGACCTCTTCACACCACTAAGATGTATTCAGCCCCGCTCCGGCGGGGCTTTTCGCTTATCAGGATTGTTTATGTTTGGTACTTTAGGGCAAGCTAAAAAATATCTCGGTCAGGCAGCGAAGATGCTGATTGGCATTCCGGACTACGACAACTACGTCGAGCACATGAAGACCAACCATCCCGATAAGCCGTACATGACCTACGAAGAATTCTTCCGCGAGCGCCAGGAAGCCCGCTACGGTAGCGGCGGAAGCAGTTGCTGTTAGAAGGAGAAGTGAATGACCCCGATTGCAGTTACCCTACTCACCGGTTTTCTTGGCGCAGGTAAAACCACCCTGCTACGCCATATTCTCAACGAGCAGCACGGTTACAAGATTGCCGTTATCGAAAACGAATTCGGTGAAGTCTCGGTGGACGATCAGCTTATTGGCGACCGCGCCACGCAGATCAAAACCCTGACCAACGGCTGCATTTGCTGTACCCGCTCCAGTGAGCTGGAAGATGCGCTGTTAGATCTGCTCGACAACCTCGACAAAGGCACCATCAGTTTTGACCGTCTGGTGATCGAGTGCACCGGCATGGCCGACCCCGGCCCGATTATCCAGACCTTTTTCTCCCATGAAGTGATTTGCGAACGCTATCTGCTGGACGGCGTAATTGCGCTGGTTGACGCGGTGCATGCCGACGAGCAGATGAACCAGTTCACCATCGCCCAGTCGCAGGTAGGCTATGCTGACCGCATCCTGCTGACCAAAACCGACGTTGCAGGTGAAAGCGAGAAACTACGTGAACGCCTGGCGCGCATTAACGCCCGTGCGCCGATTTACACCGTCACGCATGGCGACATCGACCTTTCGCTGCTGTTCGATACCAACGGTTTTATGCTGGAAGAGAACGTGGTCAGCGCCAAACCGCGCTTCCACTTTATCGCCGACAAGCAAAACGATATTTCCTCGATCGTCGTTGAACTGGATTACCCGGTGAACATCAGCGACGTGTCGCGGGTAATGGAAAATCTGCTGCTGGAATCCGCCGAGAAACTGCTGCGCTACAAAGGCATGCTGTGGATTGACGGCGAGCCAAACCGCCTGCTGTTCCAGGGCGTCCAGCGCCTGTACAGCGCCGACTGGGACCGCCCGTGGGGTGACGAAACGCCGCACAGCCTGCTGGTGTTTATCGGTATTAACCTGCCGGAAGATGAGATCAGAGCTGCGTTTGCGGGATTGAAGAAGTAATCCTCTGCTTATTTGCCCGGCGGCGCGATGTGGCCGGGCCTGGAAATCCCGCGCCTTGTAGGCTGGATAAGGCGTAGCCGCCATCCGGCATCTTTCCTCAATCATTTATCGCATTCTTACAGACTGGGAATGCTGTTTTTTCTCCCCTCTCAAAACATTCATTAAAATGATCTTTAATAACAAATGATCACCCTTGATTATAAAAAACCTTTATAAATGATCAACTTACAAATTTCTGGTAAAAAGGAGACTATCTACCCGAAGAAAAAATAAGCCTCCTAACAGAGGCCAGGACAGTTTTTATGACATCAGGAAATTTCTCCCAGACGGCCGCTTTTCTTTGGTCGGTCGCCGACCTGCTGCGCGGCGATTTTAAACAATCGCAGTATGGCCGCATTATTCTCCCCTTCACCCTGCTGCGCCGACTGGAGTGCGTACTCGAAGACAGCAAAAAGGCCGTACTTGCCCAGGCTGAAAAAGTTAAAGCACTTAATTTGCCGGAAGAAGCGCAAGAGAAGATGCTCCTGCGTGCCGCTGATGGTCTGACGTTCTTTAACACCTCGCCGATGGACCTCAGCAAGATGGGGCAAAACGGTATCAAGGCCAATCTGGAGAAGTACGTTCAATCCTTCTCCACCAATGCCCGGGAGATTTTCGAACACTTCAAGTTCAACGAGTTTGTGGGTCAACTGGAAGAGGCCAACTTGCTCTATAAGGTGGTGCAAAAGTTTGCAACGGTGGATTTAAGCCCGAAGGACATTTCAAACCATGATATGGGGCTGGTGTTTGAGGAGTTAATCCGCCGCTTTGCGGAAGGGTCTAACGAAACCGCCGGCGAGCACTTCACCCCGCGCGATATCGTGCGCCTGACCACCTCACTGGTGTTTATCGGCGACGACGACGCGCTCACCAAAGACGGTATTATTCGCACCATCTACGACCCAACGGCGGGCACTGGCGGCTTTCTCTCCTCCGGGATGGAATTTCTGCACGAGCTGAACCCTAATGCGGTGATGCGCGCTTTTGGTCAGGAGCTAAATCCGGAGTCCTACGCCATCTGTAAAGCGGATATGCTTATCAAAGGCCAGGATGTCAGCCGCATCAAGCTCGGCAACACGCTTTCAAACGATCAGCTCCCCGCCGAGAAATTCGATTACATGCTCTCCAACCCGCCGTTTGGTGTGGACTGGAAAAAGATCGAAGGCGAGATCAACAGCGAACACGCGCAGAAAGGTTTTGACGGACGCTTTGGTCCCGGCCTGCCGCGCGTCTCCGATGGATCGTTGCTGTTCCTGCTGCATTTGATCAGTAAAATGCGCGATAGTCACAGCGGCGGCGGGCGCATCGGCATCATCCTTAACGGCTCTCCGCTATTTACCGGCGGCGCAGGCAGCGGCGAAAGCGAAATCCGCCGTTACATCCTCGAAGCCGATCTGCTGGAAGGCATCATCGCCCTGCCAACCGATATGTTCTACAACACCGGTATCGCCACCTACGTGTGGATCCTCTCCAACAAGAAAGCGCCGGAGCGCAAAGGCAAAGTCCAACTCATTGATGGTAGCAATCTGTGCGGCAAAATGCGCAAGTCGCTGGGTTCAAAGCGTAATCTGATGGGGGAAGACGATATCCGGCTCATCACCCAAACCTTCGGCGATTTTGCGGCGATAGAGACCACCACGCTGGAAGCGCTGGGCCTGGAGAAAGCGCCGGAGCAAAAATCCAGTCGTGGTCGTCAGTCTGCAACCGCGAAAAGCGAAACGCCGAAAACCTTCGCCAGCAAACTCTTCAGCAGCACCGATTTTGGCTACCGCCGCCTGACGATTGAGCGCCCGTTGCGCCTGTCGGCACAGATTACCGATGAGGCCATCGCCACCCTGCTATTTGCACCGAAACCCTTCAACGCCCCGATGGAATGCCTGTTTGACGCGTTTGCCGTCCACTGGCATGCGGATAACTACGGCGATTTTTCTGCGCTGGAAGCCGAAGCTCGCGCCATTATCAAAGCCGAATTCCCCGAGCTAAAAGAGAAGCAAATCAAAGATCTGCTCGACAGCAAGCTATGGCTGGCCCAGCGTGAGTTGATGGAAAAAGCCCGGCATATTCAGGCAGCGTTTGGCGACAAGCCCGGCGGTATTTCCCATATCAGCGATGACTTCAATCAGTTCCAGACGGACTTAAAAAGCGCGCTTAAAACCGCTGGCGTGAAGCTAAATAGCTGCGCCTAATACCGCTACACTTTTGCCTGGCCATGTTTTCCTCCGGGGAATGGGCTGGCGGTTTCCATAAAATGGCGGACCTTTTTCAGTAACTGCCACATTGAGC
>NZ_VDAY01000049.1:0-2882 GCF_019584005.1 Citrobacter sp. EC_71 | reverse complement strand
CTCGTGCGCTCTCCTGTTCCTGCCCTGCGGTTTACCGGTGTCATTCCGCTGTTATGGCCGCGTTTATCTCATTCCACGCCTGACACTCAGTTCCGGGTAGGCAGTTCGCTCCAAGCTGGACTGTATGCACGAACCCCCCGTTCAGTCCGACTGCTGCGCCTTATCCGGTAACTATCAACTTGAGTCCAACCCGGAAAGACATGACAAAGCACCACTGGCAGCAGCCACTGGTAACTGATTTAGAGGAGTTAGTCTTGAAGTTATGCGCCGGTTAAGGCTAAACTAAACGAACAGTTTTGGTGACTGTGCTCCTCCAAGCCAGTTACCTCGGTTCAAAGAGTTGGTAGCTCAGAGAACCTTCGAAAAAACCACCCTGGCAGGTGGTTTTTTCGTTTTCAGAGCAAGAGATTACGGCTGTAACGCAAGGATCTCAAGAAGATCTTAAAATATGTGGAAAGGATGTTGGCTGACAACAATGCCCTCCACAGGCACAACCGAACAAAAAAACGACAAAACTTGCATTTTAGGACTTTTCCTACAAGCACATAATAGGATAAAATATTTTTTTATCTTATTGGCCTTTCAAATGAAATACACCGCATCGGCAAAAATTTTCATCACTGCTCTTTTTATTTCATTCCTTTATTTAACTTATGCTTTAATAAAGACTATTGGTGTATGAAAATGCAACACAATTCATCGGATATTGATTTAATAGAGCTATTTCTCTTTCTTAAGACAAAAATTGCGAGCATCATTTTATTTGTTATTTTCTCATTAATTTTGTCATTTACCTTCCTGTTTATAACAAAAGACAAAGTCACCATAAAATACCAATTAAACATGATCAACAATTCACCCACCATGATTATTAATTGTGGGGATAATTTTTATTGTAAAGCGAACGCCATACAATCAATAATAAACAACAAAAGCAAGAGCATAACATCAAACATAGATGAAAAAGCACAAAAAATAAACCTTTCATGGTCTGGCGACGTCCGTGATAAACCTGTTTTAATCGCTGAAGTAAACACTATCCATCGAGCTATTGATGATTGGTACATCCAAGATTATCAAAATTATAAAAGCATAGTTAACAATCAGAGTAACAACTATATAAATGGTTCTGAGATATATGCGAAGATTGCATTGTTAACAAACAGCAACACTGCTGGAGAAAATAAATTCATTTCAATCAGCAATGAAACGGTAAGCAAAAGTTACAAACCAGCCTTGTTTATGACTCTATCTTTAATTCTTTCTGTTCTTTTTTCATCCGCATATCATATAATCAAAAGATCTGTGCTTGAATATAAAAACAAATTCAACCGGTCTTTTGATAACCTATAACGGTTAATAACCATATTCCTCATAACATCCGATATACGCCAGATGCAGAAAAGCCTACTATCAGTGGGCTTTTCGATAAGATCTTAAATACCTCCGGGATTTCAGCGCTAAGCGTTTCCCCTTCCGCAGCCTGACGAAGCTCCCGTAGTGCTAGGCCAGTTACCACCATTGTTAAACCCGCGAAGCGTCCGGCTTAACTCCTGTCGGTTTCCTTTGTTAATAAGCACACATAACGTCATAACCCTGTCTATGGCAGACTCATGTAGTAGCTCACCTTTAGCGTGGAGTTCAAGTACGGTTGAGATATAAGCCAGCATTTCAGCCTCATCTGTACTGGTTAAGTTGAGGCTATATCCGGTTTCCGCTTCCTTCAGTGCTTTTGCTAGATCCATTTTCAATCCTCTGGGTCGTTCAATACTGCAACCAAATAACATATCCAAACGAGTCACAATGCACCGAAATTTACCATAACACCCGTTGCCCGCACCCCCTCAGACGCCCTCAGCGCGTTTCTGCGGCCTCCTGCCTGTTTCCGGCACCTTTCTATACCCATATCGAGAAAAAACGGCCCTGATGATTCTGGCGCGGCTGCATGGCTATGCATGAGATTGACTGGCGGGCGGTTTCACACCAGATGTGCCGGAAAAGGAGTGTTTCAGGCAGTTTTCTTCCGTGGTTCGTAGAACCACAACAGGTTTCAAAGGGGCACCCTTTGGCACCGCGCATGTATCACCCCGTGTATACATCGCCGTCGTGCCTGATCCCTGGAAAGTAAAACTGAAGACAGGAGCAGCACACACACTTTAAACACACCTAAAAAGGCCGGCAGACACATTTCAAACACACTTTAAACACACCCGAACAGCCGATAAACACACTTTAGACACACATTAAACACACTTCCGAAGATACGGAGATGAAGCGGTGAACGGGCACGCAATTTATTGCGGGGTCGTGAGGCGCTGGCAGGGTGTCGGGGCGGCGAGCCCTGACAAAAGGCATTTGTGGAGCAACGTGTGCGCGGTATTACAAATGCACATCCTGTCCGCTGCGTTAACTTTTGTAATCCAGGAACGTCAGATGACGTCATTTTGCGGCGTTAGCCCTATCCTGCATCGTATTAAAAAATGCAGCTATGGCGCGTACGGTGCCAAAGATAAGCCCGGAGATATTCCGCTTCCTCGCTCACTGACTCGCTGCGCTCGGTCGTTCGGCTGCGGCGAGCGGAGGGGGCAGGCACATCAAAGGAGAGTCAATGAGAGGAGATGGAGGGGCAGTAGAAAAGGCCACGGCGTTGCTGGTTTTCCATAGGCTCCGCCCCCCTGACAAGCATCACAGAATCTGACGCTCAAATCAGTGGTGGCGAAACCCGACAGGACTATAAAGATCCCAGGCGTTTCCCCCTGGTAGCTCCCTCGTGCGCTCTCCTGTTCCTGCCCTGCGGTTTACCGGTGTCATTCCGCTGTTATGGCCGCGTTTATCTCATTCCACGCCTGACACTCAGTTCCGGGTAGGCAGTTCGCTCCAAG
>NZ_VDAY01000048.1:0-4001 GCF_019584005.1 Citrobacter sp. EC_71 | reverse complement strand
AGCCTAAATAGGCTGATTCGATGTGTTTGCGGGAAAAAAATCGGCCCAGATCCGCGAAATTTTAATCAGCGAGTCAGCTTGGGAAGAAATGACCTGCTTATTCGCACCTTCCTTAATAATACCTTCAAATAAAAAAAGCGGTCCGGCGACATCCCCCGGACCGCTTCAATAAACTGTCTGATGTTATGTATTCATCAGTGTGCAAATATCATACCAGCTTATGGTTCAGATAGCCACGTTGCTTAATTGTTGTGCAATGTAACAAATGTGAGGTATGTGTAGGTAATCGTTATTTTTAGGACTTAATGCACCGGTATTCTGGGCTTCAAATTCATCGGGGTAATGGCAAGTTAATGAAAAAAAGACCATTCCTCACGGGGGAAAAATGGTCGAATAATAGTATCCTGGTTCTGTGTACGTCAGGGTTCCAGTAGGATAGCGTCTATTGTCATGAACAAAACGACAAATAAGGGGGTAAATATGCCTCATTTTTGTTAAGGAATTGTCTATATGAACTGTTACTCAGTTTCTGTCCGTGAAATGGTCAGTATCAGGTATCAGACAATCATATCCTTTTATCTCACTGAGATTCCGGGCTGGACTTGATATCATCTAAACCTTTTCGGATTTCCACGTTTGGAAAATACAAGCCTTTCAAGAATTATACTGGTCTGTTAAGGAAGGTGCGAATAAGCGGGGAAATTCTTCTCGGCTGACTCAGTCATTTCATTTCTTCATGTTTGAGCCGATTTTTTCTCCCGTAAATGCCTTGAATCAGCCTATTTAGACCGTTTCTTCGCCATTTAAGGCGTTATCCCCAGTTTTTAGTGAGATCTCTCCCACTGACGTATCATTTGGTCCGCCCGAAACAGGTTGGCCAGCGTGAATAACATCGCCAGTTGGTTATCGTTTTTCAGCAGCCCCTTGTATCTGGCTTTCACGAAGCCGAACTGTCGCTTGATGATGCGAAATGGGTGCTCCACCCTGGCCCGGATGCTGGCTTTCATGTATTCGATGTTGATGGCCGTTTTGTTCTTGCGTGGATGCTGTTTCAAGGTTCTTACCTTGCCGGGGCGCTCGGCGATCAGCCAGTCCACATCCACCTCGGCCAGCTCCTCGCGCTGTGGCGCCCCTTGGTAGCCGGCATCGGCTGAGACAAATTGCTCCTCTCCATGCAGCAGATTACCCAGCTGATTGAGGTCATGCTCGTTGGCCGCGGTGGTGACTAGGCTGTGGGTCAGGCCACTCTTGGCATCGACACCAATGTGGGCCTTCATGCCAAAGTGCCACTGATTGCCTTTCTTGGTCTGATGCATCTCCGGATCGCGTTGCTGCTCTTTGTTCTTGGTCGAGCTGGGTGCCTCAATGATGGTGGCATCGACCAAGGTGCCTTGAGTCATCATGACGCCTGCTTCGGCCAGCCAGCGATTGATGGTCTTGAACAATTGGCGGGCCAGTTGATACTGCTCGAGCAGGTGGCGGAAATTCATGATGGTGGTGCGGTCCGGCAAGGCGCTATCCAGGGATAACCGGGCAAACAGACGCATGGAGGCGATTTCGTACAGAGCATCTTCCATCGCGCCATCGCTCAGGTTGTACCAATGCTGCATGCAGTGAATGCGTAGCATGGTTTCCAGCGGATAAGGTCGCCGGCCATTACCAGCCTTGGGGTAAACGGCTCGATGACTTCCACCATGTTTTGCCATGGCAGAATCTGCTCCATGCGGGACAAGAAAATCTCTTTTCTGGTCTGACGGCGCTTACTGCTGAATTCACTGTCGGCGAAGGTAAGTTGATGACTCATGATGAACCCTGTTCCATGGCTCCAGATAACAAACATGATCTCATATCAGGGACTTGTTCGCACCTTCCCTAAAATTATCAGAGCATCGACGTACAGAACGAGAATATCGTATCTCTGTCGTGACGGGAAAGTCTGGGGGATGACTGTACAGATCGTTTTTGCCACATACCTTAACGGGGCAAGTGGTGCAATCCTGGTTGTGTCTGACAGGTTTGTCCTGCTCGATGAGATCCTCTGTGCGCACCAGGCGCTAACCGTCTGCCGTAATGTCAGGCAAAGGAAGGCGAGTGTTTCTTCATGATGGACAGATGAAAACATGGCGGCCATCCGTTTTCTTGTCAGTAATGATTATTATTGCATTGATGGCGATTTATTATTCATCAGGTGATGCGGCAGACGGGAATTAATAATAGCCTGATCATTATCAGACTTGTTATTATCGGATGCCCACTGGTAATAATAATCAGTTACGGTATTAATGGTACCGGTTTAATTCTCTGTGTAACGGTTAAAAAATTATATGGCGTCTGTCAAAAACTGTGGATAAAATGATTTTTTCTATGGACATAAATGAAATTTACCCCGAAAATTAAATTGCAGGGAAGTAATAAATCAGTGAACAATTCTGTTGGCCGGGAATGGTGATGTCGCATCATCCCGGTTCTTTTATGATTTGAGTTGTGCTCCGGATCAAATTTATTGCCCGTAGTGCGTGTTATAAGCATGGAAAGGTTACATTTCTAAAAATTATAACGCTGACCTGGGGACCGGGAATATGTATTCATTTATCGCACGCCAGCCTATTTTTGACACAAAAATGCAGACCGTCGCTTATGAGCTGCTTTTCAGGGACGGAATGAACAATGCCTTTCCCGATGTTTCACCAGAATACGCCACGTCCAGAATGATTTCTGACCAGTTTTTATGCATCCCTGTTCCCCGTATAGCCAACAATCACAGTTCTTTTATTAATGTGCCGCACCAGATGATCATTAACGGACTGGGCGATACGCTGCCGAATGAAAAAGTGGTCATCGAAATTCTGGAAAATGCAGTCCCGGATGATGCGCTTTTCTGTGCCGTAAAGGATATGCACGACAGGGGTTACCAGCTTGCGCTCGATGATTTCACGATGGATGATGAATGGGACCGCTTTATGCAGTATATTTCTGTCATCAAATTTGATGTCAGAGACAATGACTATGAAGATATCCGGCAATATATCCACAGAAAAAGTCAGCTTCTGCAGGGCATAAAATTCCTTGCTGAAAAAGTGGAAACAAGGGACGAGTTTGAGCTTTACAGCCGGGCGGGTTTCGCGCTTTTCCAGGGATTTTTCTTCAGTCGCCCGGAAATCCTCAGAAATAAATGCCTTTCCCAGAACCCCCTGCCACTCTCCAGGCTGATGATGGAGGTGAACAGGGAAAACCCGGACTTTGCCGCGGTCGAACGTCTGCTTAAAACCGATCTGACGCTGTCATATAAAATCATGCGCTACGTCAGAAACATGCTGTTTAACTCACATGGCATAATTCAGGCGGACAATCTTACCCTGAAAGAAATGCTGATGTATCTGGGGGGCAAAGAACTCCGGCGGTTTGTTGCGGTGGCCGCCCTTTCAAATATGGGGCGTTCCGGCATCAGTGAACTTTATCATCTGAGCATGGTTCGCGGAAAATTCTGCGAATTAATTGCTGGAAAAATAAATAATGTTTCATTATCCTATAACGCATTTATATGCGGTCTGTTTTCATTGCTGGATGTCATTCTTGAACTCCCCATGGACGATTTAATTAAACAGATTTCAATCCCGCAAAACGTAACTGCCGCGCTTTGTGAACATAAAGGTGAACTTTTTGACATACTGACCCTGTCGTTATGTTATGAGAAACTTAACTGGGAGGAAACCGCGAAAATATGTAATACCCTCAATATCAGCGAGTTCACTGTTATAGAAACCATGCAGGCCGCAACAAAATGGGCGGACGAGCTCGCCGTCTGTTAAGGATATTTATCACAAGACAAATCAGTCATACACATCATTTTTTTAATTAAAGAAATACCGGTGAACGCCGTTATATCCGCTTATCCAGACACAACGAGACACTATTATCATGACGTGGAAAACCACACAGGGGCAGGTTACCCTTTTGCTTGTCAGTTTTTTTGTATTTTTAATTATCGTGACCTATACCGT
>NZ_VDAY01000047.1:0-4487 GCF_019584005.1 Citrobacter sp. EC_71 | reverse complement strand
CAGCACCGGTGATCATGTTTTTAACATAGTCGGCGTGGCCCGGGCAGTCTACGTGTGCGTAGTGGCGAGTCGGGGTGTCATATTCAACGTGAGAAGTGTTGATGGTGATACCACGAGCTTTTTCTTCCGGCGCGTTATCGATCTGGTCGAATGCACGAGCAGCACCGCCGTAGGTTTTAGCCAGTACGGTAGTGATTGCAGCGGTCAGCGTTGTTTTACCATGGTCAACGTGGCCGATAGTACCGACGTTAACGTGCGGTTTAGTACGTTCAAATTTTTCTTTAGACATCGATTGTCCCTCTAAGACACGGATAAATCGGTGATATCACCACATCAACCAGGCAATATACCTGAGCTGTTGAATGCTTTTAAAAGTAAACAGAGAGAAACGGGAAGGAGAAGTGAAGTGGTGCTGATACCCAGAGTCGAACTGGGGACCTCACCCTTACCAAGGGTGCGCTCTACCAACTGAGCCATATCAGCACGTCTGGAGCGGGCAGCGGGAATCGAACCCGCATCATCAGCTTGGAAGGCTGAGGTAATAGCCATTATACGATGCCCGCATCCTGAAACTCGGCTACCCAGTTCTTTCTGTAACAAAAAAGAGATTTCTCTCTTTTATGTTCGAGCTGATTAATTTTTTAACCAACTCAGGCGGCGATAACGCTGCCAGAAAGTGGTGGTGGGGGAAGGATTCGAACCTTCGAAGTCTGTGACGGCAGATTTACAGTCTGCTCCCTTTGGCCGCTCGGGAACCCCACCGGACTTGATGGTGCCGACTACCGGAATCGAACTGGTGACCTACTGATTACAAGTCAGTTGCTCTACCTACTGAGCTAAGTCGGCATCAAGTAGCGCGCATTTTATGGAGACCTGCGCACTCATGCAACTAAAAAATTGCATAAAATGTTCTATCGCTCACATTTTGCACTATACGTCCGATAAATAATCTATTTCTTCGTATGATTGGACAAATTTCCAACGGCGCCCACCCTTCCAAAGGCAAGTTTTGCGCCGCCATGCGCTCATCCATAGAGAGAAAGTACCTCTTTATACATCTGGAATAGCCGTCACATTGCTTTTCAGGGGATGATTTTTTCTTATTATTCCCCCTCATCTGGTGTTACCCTCCTGCCCATTGTCCAAATTAACTGAAATGTGCGTGCCATTGCGTGCCGGGGATGATTTCGTTTTTTTACCGCAGACCTGATATAGCAATGACAGCCAGACCATGCGTATGAGTATAAAAGAGCAAGCGTTAACGTCGCCTTACCTACAGTTTGATCGCAACCAGTGGGCTGCGCTTCGTGATTCCGTGCCAATGACCCTGACCGAGGAAGAGATTGCTCGTCTGAAAGGCATTAACGAAGACTTGTCGCTGGAAGAAGTTGCCGAAATTTATTTGCCTCTATCGCGTTTGCTAAATTTTTACATCAGTTCGAACCTGCGACGTCAGGCAGTACTGGAGCAATTTTTAGGCACTAACGGCGAGCGTATTCCTTATATTATTAGCATTGCTGGCAGCGTCGCCGTTGGCAAAAGCACCACAGCTCGTGTTTTACAGGCACTGTTGAGTCGCTGGCCTGAGCATCGTAAGGTTGAGTTGATTACGACCGACGGTTTTCTTCATCCTAATCAGGTGTTGAAAGATCGTGGACTCATGAAGAAGAAAGGCTTCCCTCAGTCCTATGATATGCACCGCCTGGTTAAATTCGTTTCCGATTTGAAGTCAGGCGTACCTAACGTCACGGCGCCAGTCTACTCTCATCTTATCTATGATGTGATCCCTGATGGCGACAAAACCGTTGCCCAGCCTGACATATTAATACTCGAAGGGCTTAATGTATTACAGAGCGGGATGGATTATCCTCACGATCCACATCATGTATTTGTTTCTGATTTTGTCGACTTTTCTATTTATGTTGATGCGCCAGAAGAATTACTCCAGACGTGGTATATCAACCGCTTCCTGAAATTCCGCGAAGGGGCATTTACCAACCCAGACTCTTATTTCCATAATTATGCGAAATTGTCGGAAGATGAGGCAATCAACACAGCTACATCGTTATGGAAAGAGATTAACTGGCTGAATTTAAAACAAAATATTTTACCAACGCGTGAGCGAGCCAGCTTGATTATGACCAAAAGCGCCAATCATGCCGTTGAAGAGGTCAGGCTACGTAAATAAATTAATAAGGGGAGCCGCAGCTCCCCTTATTATTATTCGGCGCCTCTGAGCGATATTTCTCCGCCCATCCAGGGTTTTATCACGCCATTTTGTTCAAGCAATAATGCGCCTTGTGCATCTATTCCACGCGATACCCCAAATATTTCTTTATCGCCAATAATGAGTTTTACCGGACGGTCGATAAAGTTGTCCAACTTCTTCCAGCGGGACAGATAAGGTGCCAGGCCCTCATGTTCAAACAGTACCAGCGCAGCACGCAGCTCGCGGATCAGTCGGGCAGCAAGGGTATTGCGGTCAATATTAATTCCCGCTTCCTGGAGATTAATCCAGCCCTGATTAACGACATTCTCTTCTACCCGGCGCATGGCCATGTTAATACCCGCACCGATAACAATTTGCGCGGCATCGCCCGTCTTACCCGTGAGTTCAACCAAAATTCCGGCCAGTTTACGATCGAGCAGATAGAGATCGTTCGGCCATTTCACGCGAACTTTATCCGCACCCAGATCGCGTAAAACCTCCGCCATGACAATACCAATCACCAGACTCAAACCAATTGCGGCTGCCGGTCCTTGCTCTAGTCGCCAGAACATTGAGAGATACAGATTGGCGCCAAACGGCGAGAACCACTTACGTCCGCGACGGCCACGACCGGCCTGCTGATACTCAGCGACGCAGGCATCCCCTGACTCCAGTTGACCAATGCGGTCCATCAGGTACTGGTTGGTTGAGTCGATAACCGGCAGAACCGTGACATTCCCCCTATCCAACTGAGAATGAATCAGTGATGAGTCTAATAACTGGATAGGCTCAGGTAAGCTGTATCCTTTACCGGGAACAGTAAATACATCAACGCCCCAGTCGCGTAGCGTCTGAACATGCTTGTTGATTGCCGCGCGGCTCATTCCCAGCTGTTCACCAAGCTGCTCACCGGAATGAAATTCACCATCGGCTAACAAGGAAATAAGCGTCAGGGGGACGGTATTATCTTTCATGCGATGATCTCCACAGCATTCACTTCACCCTGTGGGCCAATAAATCTGACCTCAGGTTCAAGCCAGACATTGAATTTCTCACCGACGTTTTGGCGTACATGATGCGCTAGTTGCACCACATCCTGACTGGTCGCACGGTCTGCATTGATCAGTACCAGTGCTTGCTGCTGATGTACCGCTGCACCACCAATACGCATGCCTTTTAGCTGGCATTGATCGATAAGCCAGCCGGCAGCCAGTTTCACTGAACCATCAACCTGTGGGTAATGAGGCGCGGTCGGGAATTTAGCCAGCAGTTCCTGCGCAACGTGCGCTGTAACAACCGGGTTTTTAAAGAAACTACCCGCATTACCGTTAACTTTCGGGTCGGGCAGCTTTGTTGTGCGCATATGACAGACAGAATCAAAAACCTGCTGAGGCGTCACGGTTGCGGGATCCAGACGAGTCAGGTCGCCATAAGTGAGAACGGGCTGCCACTGTTTAGGCAAGCGCAGACCAACGGCAACAATTGCGAAACGATCCTGGTATTCATGCTTGAAGATGCTGTCACGGTAACCAAAACGGCATTCCGCGGCGCTGACGCGCAGATGTTTGCCGGTTGACAGTTCAACACAGTCCACATATTCACAGACACGCTGCAGCTCCACACCATAAGCACCAATATTCTGAATGGGAGATGAACCGACGCATCCGGGAATGAGTGCCAGATTTTCCAGCCCAGGCATACCTTCTTGCAGCGTGTGCTGTACCAAATGATGCCAGTTCTCACCGGCACCTACGTGCAGATGCCACGCCTCAGGTTGTTCTGTGATCTCAATACCCTTGATTCGATTGACGATCACCGTTCCATGGAAGGTATCGAGAAACAGGACGTTACTCCCCTCGCCCAGGATCAGTACTGGATGATGTGATGCATTCGCTGATTGCCAGGCATTCAGCAGTTGTTGCTCATTTTCGGCGCAGACAAGCTCATTAGCTTGTTGATCGATACCGAAGGTGTTCCAGGCTTTAAGGGAGTGATTCATAAACGCTTTCCTGATGCAAAATCGCACTTAGTTTACCGCATATGCCGCAGGATGGCTTGTGTTATGGATGCGAGGGGAAGTTGCTTTGGTAGGCCGGACCCGGCAGGTTTCATTTCGCACAGACGCAAAAAAGCCCATCCGGCAGGATGGGCTTCTTCACTTAATTGATGCCTGGCAGTTCCCTACTCTCGCATGGGGAGACCCCACACTACCATCGGCGCTACGGCGTTTCACTTCTGAGTTCGGCATGGGGTCAGGTGGGACCACCGCGCTACAGCC
>NZ_VDAY01000046.1:0-5140 GCF_019584005.1 Citrobacter sp. EC_71 | reverse complement strand
GATGTGGACTGGCTGATCGCCGAGCGCCCCGGCAAGGTAAGAACCTTGAAACAGCATCCACGCAAGAACAAAACGGCCATCAACATCGAATACATGAAAGCCAGCATCCGGGCCAAGGTGGAGCACCCATTTCGCATCATCAAGCGACAGTTCGGCTTCGTGAAAGCCAGATACAAGGGGTTGCTGAAAAACGATAACCAACTGGCGATGTTATTCACGCTGGCCAACCTGTTTGGGGGCAGTTTGGATATCGAAAATTATTGTACTATAAGGACTTCCCCGGCATGTCAAAGCCGGTATTTATGGTTTCTGTCTGCTCTTCAGTAAAAATAAAGGGGAGAGACTGCGGTACTATAAACGGCCATGATGAATCGTCATCGATTCGGGCCCTGATGAAAGACGCGCGTGAGGTTCTTGTTCGTTAAGCGGATACGTATATCCTGTACAATAGCCAGATAGGCCTCACGGGGTCTAACCCTTTATCATCAACGAATTGCAGGTCAGATGGTTATACAGCTTCGAGCTTTAGTTGACTGAGTACAGCCGGAAATCATCACCGTAATGTAGTGATGCCCAACACAGCCGCGCATTTTTGGCGGCGATGGCCACAACAGCCCGCCAGTACCCTCTGCGCTCAACCAACATACAAACCCAACGGCTGAATGAGTCAGTCCTTTTCCCGGCGCCAATAAGCACTGAACGAGCCCCCTGAACCAGAAGCGTTCGCAGATACGAATCACCGGCTTTTGTGATCCTGCCGAGTTTCGACTTTCCCCCGCTGCTGTATTGTGATGGCGTCAGCCCCAGCCAGGCTGCCAGTTGACGTCCATTTTTAAAATCATGTGCATTACCGATACTGGCGACCAGTGCACAGGCCGTTGTGGGACCAACGCCCTTTAGCTCCATCAGCCGCTGACTGCGATGATCTGTTTTGGCTATGTGGGACAAAATTCGGTCATATTCAGTGATGTTAGCTTCAATGCGATCAACGTGTTCCATCAAATCATCAACACATTGCTGAACCTGAAGCGGTAAAGAGCTCTTCTGCACAGAAACCATGTGGCGCAGGGCATCAGCACTTTGTGGCGCGATGACACCGAATTCAGATATCAATCCTCGCAGACGATTATACGTTGCTGTTTTCTCTTCGATAAAACCCTGACGGGTACGATGTAAACACTGCATGGCCTGCTGGCTTTCGTCTTTCACTGGTACGAACCGCATATGCGGACGACGAACAGCTTCACAGATAGCCTGAGCATCAGCTGCATCATTTTTTCCTGATTTTCCGGCCATACGATAAGGCGATACAAACTTAGCAGCCATCAGACGTGGCTCATGACCATACTGCCGAAACAATCTTGCCCAGTAGTGAGCCCCGGAGCATGCTTCCATCCCGATAACACAGGGAGGCAAACTTGCAATTAACTCAGGAAGTGCAGCACGCGATACTTTAGGCTTAACCAGAACAGTTCTACCATTTTGATCAACACCGTGAACAGCAAACACATTTTTAGCAAGATCGATACCGACAGTCGTGATAGTCATAACGAATTCCTCCGGGACGATGTGTACCCCATGATTGCACAAGAGTTAATCAGGCGCATAATCAGGGGAAGTCCCTTCCATTCGTTAAGGTTAATTTTTGTTCAGCCCATCATCAATGGTGCGCTTGTGCCTCAGCTCCATAAAGCAGCCGTCTGCCAGATACAGAACCCGGTCTGCAGAGGCTATGGTTTCCGGGCGATGGGCTATCAGCAGGACAGGAAGCCCCAGCTGACGTAGTGTCTGGCTTATCTGAATTTCACTTTCAACATCAAGATGGCTGGTCGCTTCATCCAGTAATAAAAATCCCGGTTTCTTGTACAAAGCCCTGGCCAGCAGAATGCGTTGTTTTTGCCCTCCGGAAAGCCCTCCACCGGTTTCACCAATCAGCGTCTGATACCCCATCGGCATAGACATGATATCGCTGTCGATAAGTGCCAGTCTGGCGCACTGGATCATTCGTTCATGATTGCGGTCTCCACTGAAAAAAATGATGTTATCTGCAATGGAGCCCCTGAAAAGATGGTCATCCTGCAGTACGGTACCGATTCGCTGACGTACCTGAAAATAATCCGAGTGGGTATGCGGTATGCCAAATGCCCTGATTGTTCCCTCATCCGGGATGTGGATCCCCAGGATAAGCTTCACCAGTGTCGATTTCCCGCATCCGGATTGACCGGTAATGGCCATCACCTCGCCAGGATGGAGTGTCAGCGACACCCCGCGGAGTATCGGTTTATTCCCTCCCTTGTGGCTGAAGGTTATATGCTCAAGGGATAAAGGAACACGGGCACCGTCGGCCACATCCCCCCGGAATACGGACGGGAAGACAGAAGTATCATTGTCTTCCTGAGCGGGTTGTTGCTGATAGTCTTCTGTCGGGGTCAGCACAATGTCAGCCAGGCGTTCGTTGTAGATATCAAGCATACGCCAGGAAAAATACTTATCGGTCAGGCTGCTGATACTGGATGAAAAACGCATCTGGTAGGACAAATAAGCAACCAGCATGCCGACGGTGAAGGTACCGTTCAGTACTTCCCCGGCACCTTTCCACAAAATAATCGCTGATACCACGCTGCCGGTCAGGGTGTGTGCAATGTCATAGCACATCAGCTGACGGCTCTGTCGCAGCTGCGTATTCCTGCGAACAATGTTGAGGTTCAGCCAGGCGGCCTCACGGTGCGCTGTCACGCCGTTAATTCTCAGGCTCAGAATACCGTTGAGGGTTTCAAGAAAATGCCCGGACTCCCTGGCACCTGCGTCCCAGGCATCTTCTGCCGACTGTCGAAGGGACGGATACCACAACGCCCTCAGCACACCGTAGATAATGGCTGCCAGTACGGCTATCAGCGTCATTTCCGGACTGTACAGCAGCATCATACAGAGCGCAGTTATCACGAGCAACACGTCCAGAATACCTTCCAGTACCTGCGTGGTCAGCGCCTCCTGGATGGTATCCACGGCCTCAAAACGGGCATTGATACTTCCCTTACTGCGCGCATCAAACCAGCCCAGCGGGAGACGCACCAGATGATGGAAAACCCGGGCTGTCCACTGCATGTTAAAATTGACGGACAGAGTTATACTGGCCCACTGGCGTGCCAGCGACAGCAGCATCTGGGTCATTGACAGCAGCAGCAGGGCAATGATTATAACGGTCAGGAGACTTCGATCGGCGGCAACCAGCACTTCATCAATTACCAGCTGGTTGAGAAGTGGACTACTCAGCGTCAGGATTTCCAGCGCCAGGGCAAAAATGATGATGCGCGACATCGCGGCCAGCAGCCCGGGTGTCCTGCCTGTCAGTTGGCGCAGGCGAATTTTTTTTCTTTCATCCCGGGCGGTAAAATCACTGGCCGGCGTCAACTCCAGCGCGACACCGGTGAAATGTTTTCCTGCATCCTGCAGGGAGAGCGTTATCTTCCCTTTGTCCGGGTCGTGGATAACCAGCCTGCTCCCGCGAACTTTATAAAGCACGACGAAATGGTTCATGTTCCAGTGGAGAATGCACGGGAGAGAAAGGGATTTCAGGTCTTCCGGCTCCAGCCGGACGGCCCGGGAGGACAACCGGATACCGGCTGCACACTCTATCAGCCTCTGCAGGGTCATCCCCTGTGTGCTGATACTGAAACGTTCGCGCAGGGTGGGTAAATCTGTCTGCAGACCATGCCAGCAGGCCATCATGACCAGACATGCCAGACCACATTCCGCAGACTCTGTCTGCCGGATGAGGGGGAGCTGTTTTCTCCCGGTCCATTTAAGGGTATCCATTACAGTTTTCCTTTCAGGCTCCAGAGTGGCTCGGTCAGCCACTCCCACAAATGGCGGGTATCCAGGCTGACATCCCCCTCAAGGGTCATGCCGGGGCGCAGGGGTTCCTGTTTTCCATAAGCCAGAATGAAGGTATTCTCAGGTTCGACGATGACGCGGTAGTGCCCTTCATTCTCTTTCCAGGTCACAGGGGATACGGAGAGTAAATCCGAAGGGGTCAGCGTTGTACGGCTTATCTCTCGGATAGTCCCGTACTGAACGCCAAACTTCTGATAGGGGAATGCGGCGAACCGAAGTGCAACACGCTGCCCCGGCTGAATAAAACCGGCATTCTGACTGGTGGCATAGAGTTCTATCTGCAGACGAGCATTGTCGGGAACCAGAGTCATGACCGGTTCAGATGCCCTGACAGACTGTCCCTGTCTGATCAGCACGGCAGCAACGGTTCCGGATACCGGTGACGTCAGCGTAAAGTTCTCCTGTCCGGCCAGTTCGTCCTGCTGTTGCCTGATCCCCTGCAACTGCCTGTCCAGCTCAGCTTTACGGCTTTCCCCCTGAACGATGAGATGGTTAAGATCTTCTTCAGCAGCCTCCATTGCAGTGTGTAGTTGCAGAAGCCCCTGACGCTGATCCTCAACGTTTTGCAGTGACGTAGAAACGTCAATTTGCTTCTGCTGGTATTCGATATCTGATACGTAATGCGTTCCAGCCAGTTTTTTATAGCGCTCCATGACGGACACGGCCAGCGTGGCCTGATGCCCGGCAAGCGACAGGCGCAGCTCTGCACTTTTAATCTGTGGTTTCAGGGAGGCAATTCGCTGTAGTATGGCCTGCTGCTGCTGACTGTTGTCACGCAATTCCAGAGTCTGCTGGGAAGACAGCATGGCATACTGAGTCTTCAGGGACATGCTCATGGCTGCCAGTGTACCTGTGCCCTGCCCGTTGTAATGCTCGCCGCTGATATGGTAAACAGGCTCACCGGCAGCTACGTGCTGACCTTCTGAAACAGTCTGTCGGGTGACGTATCCGGCATATTGCGGTGTGATTTTCACCAGTCCTGATGAAGGCATCACTATACCTGTAAGATGAGCCTTGCGGGTATAACTACCATAATAAACGAATAATGAGACGCTCAGAAATATAAGTAATGTAGCAACGGCGCATACTGACATGCCAAATGACGCGGGTAAGACAATATCTCCGTACTCTGGGTAATGACTCCAACTTATTGATAGTGTTTTATGTTCAGATAATGCCCGATGACTTTGTCATGCAGCTCCACCGATTTTGAGAACGACAGCGACTTCCGTCCCAGCCGTGCCAG
>NZ_VDAY01000045.1:0-11218 GCF_019584005.1 Citrobacter sp. EC_71 | reverse complement strand
GGCGGCTGTAGCGCGGTGGTCCCACCTGACCCCATGCCGAACTCAGAAGTGAAACGCCGTAGCGCCGATGGTAGTGTGGGGTCTCCCCATGCGAGAGTAGGGAACTGCCAGGCATTAATTAAAGTGAAGAAGCCCATCCTGCCGGATGGGCTTTTTTGCGCGTGTACGAAATGAAACCTGCCGGATGCGGCGTAAACGCCTTATCCGGCTTACCAAAGCGCATCAGGCGCATCAGGCGCATCACCACACCGTAGTTATCGTCTTGCCCATTGCGTAACGAAATCAGCAACTTGCTGTATATCATTAATATCTAATAATGGAACATCCACAGATAACGGAACATCACTGGCAACCGCGATAACAAACTCATCCATCGCCAACTCTTCAGGAGTATGTCCGCAGCCCTCACGAAAAAGCAGGATCTTCGCAACAGGTTCATGCTTAAATCCCTCAACCAGTACCATATCTAACGTCGAAGCATCCATTCTGCTTACCAGATACGCTAAATCCAGTTCGGGTTCTTCCGGTGTTTCTACCATTAACGCCCAACGTTGCTGGCTGGCGACCAGTGTTTGTGCCGCCCCTGCTTTGCGCAGCTCATAGCTGTCTTTACCGGGCTTGTCGACATCCATATTGTGATGAGTATGCTTAATCAATCCGGGTCTAATACCTCTGACACGCAGCTCAGGGATCAGTTTCTTTAGCAGCGTGGTTTTTCCCGTACCGCTCCATGCCGCAATGGCAAGTAATGGGATCATGATTTTTCCTGCCATTTTGCAAGTTCTTCAGGTGTGTTCACGTTTACGAAGGCATCTTTATGATCGCTGAAATCGACGGCATGACCGCCAGCCTGACGCATAAAGACCATGACGCGTCGTTCACCTGACTGAAGATAATCCTGTAGCAAGGGCTGCAAGGAGCGGTGCATCAGGGCAATTGTCGGGTGATCTCTTTCCCCATCATGCACCCAGACGATTGGTGCAGCTTTGCGCTGCTCTTTTAAACGGGAGACCAGATCGTGAGGAATATAGGGCATATCGCACGGGCAGAACAAAAACCAGTCCCCCGCTTGCTGCAGGAATACCGACAGCATCCCAGCCAGTGGGCCAGGGAAATCGGCCAGGGCATCGGGAATAACTTTCAGGCCGCTTTGTTGGTAGATATCCCGGTGGCGATTGGCATTCACTACTACGGTTTCGACCTGCAAAGCGAGGGTATCGGCTACATGCCGCCAAAGCGGTTTACCGTCCAGCTCAAGCAGACCTTTATCGGTTCCGCCCATTCGTCTGGCCTTACCGCCCGCCAGTACAACCCCTGTTATTGCACTATCCAGAATCACTGATATCGCCTCTTTTAATGTGGGATTGACCCTGCTAACGTATCCGTATTGAGCCTAAGGAGCACAACCATGAAATGTAAACGCCTGAATGAAGTTATTGAACTCCTCCAGCCAGCCTGGCAGAAAGAACCTGATCTTAACCTGATGCAATTTTTACAGAAACTGGCGCAAGAGTCAGGTTTTGACGGTGAACTGGCGGATTTAACTGATGACATTCTGATCTATCACCTGAAAATGCGTGACTCGGCGAAAGACGCCGTCATCCCAGGTATTCAGAAAGATTATGAAGAAGATTTTAAAACAGCCCTTCTCCGCGCACGTGGCGTAATTAAAGAGTAAAAGCTTGTAATCGCCGCCACCGAAAGCGCTGCGAAATGATATCCTGAATCATTCGTAGTATTTTCCGGATGATGGGATGAACGACAACGCTTTTACTTTCCAGACGCTACACCCGGACACCATCATGGATGCACTGTTTGAGCAGGGGATCCGGGTGGACTCCGGGCTAACCCCGCTTAACAGCTATGAAAACCGTGTCTATCAGTTTCAGGACGAAGACCGTCGACGCTTTGTCGTTAAGTTTTATCGCCCTGAGCGTTGGTCCGTTGATCAGATCCAGGAAGAGCACCAGTTTGCGCTGGAACTGGTGAGCGATGAAGTGCCGGTTGCTGCTCCGCTGGTACTGAACGGCCAAACACTGTTAAGCCATCAGGGTTTTCATTATGCGATCTTCCCAAGCGTCGGCGGACGCCAGTTTGAGGCCGATAACATCGATCAGATGGAGGCGGTTGGGCGCTATCTGGGACGTATGCACCAGACTGGCGGCAAGCGTAATTTCGCTTTCCGTCCCACGATTGGCCTTGAAGAGTATCTGACCGAACCGCGTAAACTGTTTGAACAGGCCCAACTTATTCCTTCAGGGCAAAAAGCAGCCTTCCTGAAAGCAACGGATTCACTTATTACAGTAGTTTCCGAATGCTGGCATACGCGTTTTACTACGTTACGCCTGCACGGTGATTGTCATGCCGGTAATATTCTGTGGCGCGATGGCCCGATGTTTGTCGATTTAGATGATGCCCGCAATGGTCCGGCTATTCAGGATTTATGGATGCTCCTCAATGGTGATAAAGCTGAACAACGCATGCAGCTTGAAACCATTATCGAGGCTTATGAAGAGTTTAGTGAGTTCGACACGACAGAAATCGGACTGATCGAACCTTTACGTGCTATGCGTTTAGTTTATTATCTTGCATGGCTGATCCGACGTTGGGGTGACCCTGCGTTTCCAAAAAACTTCCCGTGGTTAACCGGGGAAGATTACTGGCATCGTCAGACCGCAACTTTTATTGAGCAGGCAAAAATTCTGCAAGAGCCCCCCTTACAATTAACGCCAATGTATTAATCGGAGAAACTTGAACATGAAAAAAATATGGCTGGCGCTGGCTGGTATGGTTTTAGCTTTTAGCGCATCTGCGGCGCAGTTCCAGGATGGTAAACAATACATCACTCTGGAAAAGCCTGTTGCGGGTGAACCGCAAGTGTTGGAGTTCTTCTCCTTCTACTGCCCGCACTGCTATCAGTTTGAAGAAGTGCTTCATGTGTCTGATAACGTGAAGAAAAAACTGCCGGAAGGCACCAAGATGACCAAATACCACGTCGAGTTTCTTGGGCCTTTGGGTAAAGATCTGACGCAGGCCTGGGCTGTTGCTATGGCACTTGGCGTTGAAGATAAGGTCACTGTTCCGCTGTTTGAAGGGGTTCAGAAAACCCAAACCGTTCAGTCTGTTGCAGATATCCGTAAAGTGTTTGTCGACGCGGGTATTAAAGGTGAAGACTACGATGCGGCATGGAACAGCTTTGTGGTGAAATCACTCGTGGCGCAGCAGGAAAAAGCGGCAGCTGATTTACAGCTGCAGGGCGTTCCGGCGATGTTCGTGAATGGTAAATACCAGGTAAACCCGCAGGGCATGGATACCAGCAGCATGGATATCTTTGTACAGCAATATGCGGATACCGTGAAATTCCTGGTTAGTCAGAAGTAAAAGCGAAAGCCGGTCATTGACCGGCTTTTTTGTTTGTGGCTTTAATCGCATCTATTTGCGCGTCTTTCTCGCTCCAGAGCGTATTCAACCATAGCTGAAACCGACGCTTGAAACCTTTATCGTTCACGTAATCACCGTGCAACTCTTCTTGAATTTGCTCCAGGTTCACTCGCACGACAATACGCGTTAATTTGCCGCTCAGCATATCGTAGAAAGGGTGGCTGCTATTTTCCGGGTAGCACAGCGTGACGTTCAGCAACTTATCAAACTGCGACCCCAGCACATTCAATGCCATAGCGATACCGGCCGCCTTAGGTGGGAGCAGGTTTTGATAGGGGGAGCGGGTTTGCTCACGTTTTTCATTAGTAAAGCGTGAACCTTCGACAAAATTGACGATAGTTGTCGGGTGTACGCGAAATTTCTCGCAGGAGCGACGCGTTGTTTCCACGTCTTTACCGCGCCGTTCCGGGTGACGGAGCAGGTAGCCGCGTGAATAACGTTTCATAAACGGCATATCCAGCGCCCAGCAGGCCAGGCCAATAAACGGCACCCAGGCGAGTTGTTGTTTGAGAAAATATTTATTCATCGGGATGTGCTTACGAAACAGAACGCAAAGCACGACGATATCGGCCCAGCTGTAATGATTACAAATGAGCAGATACCAGTTTTTTTTGCTAAGACCTTCCAGCCCTTCGACGTCCCACTTCAATCGTGGATTGAGGTGCAGCAGTATAGCCAGACCTTCACACCAGCAATACATCATGAAATTACAGAAGATGGAAACCTTGCGCCAGACGACAGGAACAGGCAAAAGGAGTTTTACCACCCCGGCAAGGATGATTGGCACAGAACAAAAAATCGTAACCAATATGGTCAATACGATACTCAGCAACAGCGTTATCGCAGCGAGTATTCTTGTCATAATTAAATTATTCAATAAGTTAGCCATAGACAGTGCGCTAAAAAGGCGCAAGGGGCTGATTTTATCAGAAAACGAACCAAATGATGGATCTTCCCTGAATAGAAAAAAAAGGAATATCTATCCACATCGGGATACAAGCGATAAAAATGGAATAAAATGCTGTAGATTTATTTAATTAACTGAAATATATGAAAAAATATAATGAATCAATAATTATCTTGCTATATTTAAAGAGCTGAAAATTATTTATTCACAAAGTTATCCACAGTCTTATTTGCGAGCAAAGCAGAAGAACTGCAAAAGTTTTTCGACAAAAACGGCGAAAAACTCATGTTTTCATCCCGTCTGTGGCATCCTTTACCCATAATCTGATAAACAGGCACGGACATTATGGTTCAGATCCCAGAAAACCCACTTATCCTTGTAGATGGCTCATCTTACCTTTATCGCGCATATCACGCGTTTCCGCCGCTGACTAACAGCGCAGGAGAACCTACTGGTGCGATGTACGGTGTTCTCAACATGCTGCGTAGCTTGATTCTACAATATCAGCCGACCCATGCTGCTGTGGTATTTGACGCTAAGGGTAAAACCTTCCGTGATGAATTATTCGAGCATTACAAGTCACACCGCCCGCCAATGCCTGACGATCTGCGCGCGCAGATTGAACCTCTACATGCGATGGTAAAAGCGATGGGGCTGCCATTACTGGCTGTTTCAGGCGTGGAAGCGGATGATGTTATCGGTACGCTGGCGCGTGAAGCGGAAAAGGTTGGTCGTCCGGTGCTGATCAGTACCGGTGATAAAGACATGGCTCAGCTGGTGACACCGAACATCACCCTGATCAACACCATGACCAATACTATCCTTGGCCCGGATGAAGTGGTGAATAAGTACGGTGTTCCACCTGAGCTGATCATTGATTTCCTGGCGCTGATGGGCGACTCCTCCGATAACATTCCTGGTGTACCTGGCGTGGGTGAAAAAACGGCTCAGGCGCTGCTCCAGGGCTTGGGGGGGCTGGATACCCTTTATGCTGAATCTGACAAAATTGCGGGGCTGACTTTCCGTGGTGCGAAAACCATGGCGGGCAAGCTTGAGCAAAATAAAGAGGTGGCGTACCTCTCTTATCAATTAGCGACCATTAAAACAGATGTTGAGCTGGAGTTAACCTGCGAGCAACTGCAAGTGAAGCAGCCCGCCGCAGATGAACTGCTTGGCCTGTTTAAACAGTATGAGTTTAAGCGTTGGGTTGCAGACGTAGAAGCCGGTAAATGGCTGCAGGCGAAAGGAACGAAGCCGGCGGCTAAACCGCAGGAAACAATCGTCGTCGAGGCTACGCCGGAAGAACCTGCGACGGCTCTTTCGTACGATAACTACGTGACGATTCTGGATGAAGCGACGCTGGAAGAGTGGATCGCGAAGCTGAAAAAAGCGCCCGTCTTCGCCTTTGATACAGAAACTGACAGCCTGGACAATATCTCTGCGAATCTGGTTGGACTGTCTTTTGCCATTGAACCGGGCGTAGCTGCCTATGTTCCTGTTGCCCATGACTACCTGGACGCCCCCGATCAGATCACTCGCGACCGTGCGTTGGCGCTGCTGAAGCCGCTGTTGGAAGACGAAAACGCGCATAAAGTCGGGCAAAACCTGAAGTACGATCGCGGCATTCTGGCGAACTACGATATCGAACTGCGCGGCATCGTCTTTGACACCATGCTCGAGTCCTACATTCTTAACAGCGTTGCCGGTAGACACGATATGGACAGCCTGTCCGATCGCTGGCTGAAACATAAAACCATCACCTTTGAAGAGATCGCCGGAAAGGGCAAAAACCAGCTGACCTTTAACCAGATAGCGCTGGAAGAAGCTGGTCGTTACGCTGCGGAAGATGCCGACGTTACGCTACAACTGCATCTGAAGATGTGGCCGGAATTGCAGCAGCATAAAGGGCCGCTGAACGTCTTTGAAAATATCGATATGCCGCTGGTGCCGGTTTTGTCTCGCGTTGAGCGCAACGGTGTGAAAATCGATCCGGCTGTTCTGCACAAGCATTCAGAAGAGCTGACGCTGCGTTTGAACGAGCTGGAGCAAAAAGCGCACGAGATCGCCGGAGAAGCGTTTAACCTCTCTTCCACCAAGCAGCTACAAACCATCCTGTTTGAAAAGCAGGGTATTAAGCCGCTGAAGAAAACACCTGGCGGCGCGCCATCAACCTCGGAAGAGGTACTGGAAGAGCTGGCGCTGGACTACCCGTTGCCGAAAGTGATCCTGGAATATCGTGGGTTAGCAAAACTGAAGTCGACCTATACGGACAAGCTTCCGTTGATGATTAACAAGAAAACCGGGCGCGTACATACCTCCTATCATCAGGCGGTTACCGCTACCGGGCGCTTGTCTTCAACGGACCCGAATCTGCAGAACATCCCGGTACGTAATGACGAAGGTCGTCGTATTCGCCAGGCGTTTATTGCACCGGAAGACTACGTGATTGTTTCAGCGGACTACTCGCAGATTGAACTGCGTATCATGGCGCACCTCTCGCGTGATAAAGGCTTGCTTACTGCATTTGCCGAAGGGAAAGATATTCACCGCGCAACGGCCGCTGAAGTCTTTGGCTTACCGCTGGATTCAGTAACTAGCGAACAACGCCGCAGCGCGAAAGCTATCAACTTCGGTTTAATCTACGGGATGAGCGCCTTTGGTCTTGCTCGCCAGTTAAATATTCCGCGCAAAGAAGCTCAGAAGTACATGGATCTCTACTTCGAACGCTACCCTGGCGTGCTGGAATATATGGAACGCACGCGTGCACAGGCAAAAGAGCAGGGTTACGTTGAAACGCTGGAAGGGCGTCGCCTCTATTTGCCGGATATTAAATCCAGTAATGGCGCTCGTCGTGCGGGTGCTGAACGCGCCGCAATCAACGCCCCGATGCAAGGTACTGCCGCAGATATTATTAAGCGAGCCATGATAGCCGTAGACGGATGGCTGCAAACCGAGAAACCGCGCGTGCGCATGATCATGCAAGTTCACGATGAACTGGTGTTTGAAGTGCACAAAGATGACCTGGAAAGTGTGTCTAAAAAGATCCATCAACTGATGGAAAACGAGACCCAGATTGACGTGCCGTTATTAGTGGAAGTCGGTAGTGGTGAAAACTGGGATCAAGCGCACTAAGGGTTTACTGAATAACGACCTTTTTCGTAACTAAGCAACATAAGATAGAACTTTTTGTGATGTCCATTAGAATTCCCTATGTAAGGAATGAAAAAAAATTACAAAAAGTGCTTTCTGAGCTGCTCAAAAAAGAGTAAAGTTATTCACGTAGGGTACAGAGGTAAGATGTTCTATCTTTCAGACCTTTTACTTCACGTAATCGGATTTGGCTGAATATTTTAGCCGCCCCAGTCAGTAATGACTGGGGCGTTTTTTATTGTGCGCAAGAAAAGTTTCGCTCACACCGTAGGCCGGATAAGACGCGCAGCGGCGCCATCCGGCATAGCGGGGGATTATTCCCCGTCCTGAATCTCTTCGACCGGTGCCAGTTCACTAAACCAGCTATCCAGCTTCTGCCGCAGTTTGTCCACGCCCAGCTTTTTCAGTGATGAAAAGGCTTCTACCTGCACATCGCCATTAAATGCCAGCACGGCTTCACGTACCATATTCAGTTGAGCTTTGCGCGCGCCGCTGGCCAGCTTGTCTGCTTTAGTCAGTAGCACCAGAACCTGAACGTTGCTCTCTACCGCCCACAGGATCATCTGCTGATCCAGATCCTTAAGCGGATGACGAATATCCATCAGTACCACCAGACCTTGCAGGCTCTGACGTTTTTCCAGATATTCAGCCAGTGCGCGCTGCCATTTGCGCTTCATCTCTTCCGGCACTTCGGCGTAACCATACCCCGGCAGGTCAACCAGGCGTTTACCGTCAACGACTTCAAACAGGTTGATGAGCTGAGTACGGCCCGGTGTTTTAGATGTGCGCGCCAGACTCTTTTGATTAGTCAGGGTATTTAGCGCACTGGATTTGCCTGCGTTGGAACGGCCAGCAAAAGCCACTTCGATTCCGGTATCGGAAGGTAAGTGGCGAATATCAGGCGCACTCATCACAAAATGCGTCTGTTGATAATTCAAGTTAGTCAAAGCGGTCCTCTCCATCAATCAAGGCTTTGCAGCGATTATACCTGAACACCAGCAAAAGGCTGGTTTTTCGACGCGTGGCCTGTGTAAGTAAAAACCTCGCACTTTGTGAGACATTGCCGATAGTATCTATACGAGATGACAGTGTAAAAAATGACATGGCCTAAATAAATCATAGCGTTACGGTTAGGCACTATTCTTAAAATCCGAAATTGTTACCTTGGTTACTTGTACGTTTAAACCAAAACGGTAAAGTAGTGCCCATAGCGAGGAAGCTGACAGGATAGACGACTCAGGATGAGGGTCAGGAGCGCCAGGAGGCGAAGACACAGGATTGTCAGGAAGACAAACGTCCGGAGACGTTAGTAAAAGGAAATGGAAACAACACGGAATGTTTCAGGCTAAGGGAAAAACAGGGTGTGTTGATAGCCAACAGGGATAGTAGAGCCCGTAAGGGTTGAGAGTCAGGAAAAAAGGCGACAGATTACTCTGTCGCCTTTTTTCTTTATTTCTGCTAGATTCCGGCGCAAATATATACTGAATTAAAACAGCCAAAGACGAATCATGATGAAACCAACTTCTACACCACGCGGTAAAGGTCCTGCAAAAGCGCGTCGTAAAACACGCGAAGAAATTAACCAGGAAGCTCGCGACCGTAAGCGCCAGAAAAAACACCGTGGCCATGCGGCGGGTAGCCGTGCGTCCGGTAGCGATGGCGCATCTGGTGGCGGAAAGCAAAATAAGCAACAAGATCCTCGTATTGGCAGCAAAACCCCCATTCCATTGGGCGTGACCGAAAAAGTCACCAAACAGCACAAACCGAAGAGTGAGAAACCTATGCTTTCACCACAGGCTGAGTTGGATTTACTGGAAACGGATGAGCGCCTGGATGCGCTGCTGGAGCGTCTTGAAGCAGGAGAAACCCTGAGTGCGGAAGATCAAACCTGGGTTGATGCCAAGCTGGATCGCATTGATGAGCTGATGCAAAAGCTGGGTCTCTCTTACGATGACGAGGAAGAAGAGGAAGAAGAAGAAAAACCGGAAGACATGATGCGCCTGCTGAAAGGCGGCAACTAACGGTTTTACACCGTGGGTCTTCCCGTCCTGCTTATAACCCTTCCGGTTATATGTTATCTGGTGTGGTTATTCGTTAAACTACAGCGGTTGTCGCGGCGACAGAAGTGGCTGCGCAACCGGCTTATTACCCGCACAGGGGTTAAGCCGGTACGCCGTACCCGCCAGAGACGCCATCGGAAGGAGTGAGCATGTCAGAGCAGCTAATAGACTGGGACCTGGCCCTGATCCAGAAATATAACTATTCCGGGCCACGATATACCTCGTACCCAACCGCGCTGGAGTTTTCTGAAGACTACGGCGCCGAGGCGTTTTTAAACGCTGTGGCGCGTTACCCTGAGCGTCCGCTCTCGTTGTACGTTCACATCCCGTTCTGCCACAAACTGTGTTACTTCTGCGGCTGCAACAAGGTTGTGACGCGTCAGCAGCATAAAGCCGATCAATACCTCGATGTCTTAGAACAAGAAATTATTCATCGCGCACCGTTGTTTGCCGGACGTCATGTCAGTCAGCTGCACTGGGGCGGTGGCACGCCAACGTATCTGAATAAAGCGCAAATCAGCCGTTTGATGTCGCTGCTGCGTGGCAACTTCAACTTTAACGCGGATGCGGAAATCTCGATCGAAGTGGATCCGCGTGAAATTGAGCTGGATGTGCTCGATCATTTACGCGCTGAAGGTTTTAACCGCCTGAGCATGGGGGTGCAGGACTTCAATAAAGAAGTTCAGCGCCTGGTGAACCGTGAGCAGGATGAGGAGTTTATCTTTGCGCTGCTGAATCATGCGCGGGAGATTGGCTTTACCTCGACGAATATCGATCTGATTTATGGTTTGCCAAAACAGACGCCGGAAAGTTTCGCCTTCACCCTGAAACGCGTTGCTGAGCTGAATCCAGACCGACTGAGCGTCTTCAACTACGCTCACCTGCCGACGCTGTTTGCTGCTCAGCGCAAAATCAAAGATGCCGACCTGCCCAGCGCGCAACAGAAGTTGGATATCCTGCAGGAGACCATCTCTTCACTGACCGAAACCGGTTATCAGTTCATTGGCATGGATCACTTTGCTCGCCCGGATGACGAACTGGCGATTGCTCAACGCAAAGGTGTGCTGCATCGTAATTTCCAGGGGTATACCACCCAGGGGGATACCGATCTTCTGGGGATGGGCGTATCGGCCATCAGTATGATTGGCGACAACTACGCGCAGAACCAAAAAGAGCTGAAGCGCTATTATCAGCAGGTAGACGAGCAGGGGAACGCGTTATGGCGAGGAATTGCGCTGACCCGCGATGACTGTATTCGTCGGGATGTGATTAAGCTGCTGATCTGCAACTTCCGCCTCGACTATGCCGCCGTGGAACAGCAATGGGATCTGAATTTTGCTGACTATTTTGCCGAAGATCTGAAACTGCTGGCGCCGCTGGCGAAAGATGGGCTGGTGGATGTGAATGAGAAGGGAATTCAGGTTACGCCTAAGGGCCGCCTGCTGATCCGTAATATCTGCATGTGCTTCGATGCGTATCTGCGCCAGAAAGCGCGGATGCAGCAGTTCTCACGCGTCATTTAGCCGGGTTGCCCGGTGGCGCTGCGGTATGAACCGGAAACATGGGTAACACTTTAGACCGGATACATGGGTAACAGTTATAACTGGCATAGAAGAGGAGACTCGCTATGCCCTGGACTGAGACCCGACCTATGCAACGC
>NZ_VDAY01000044.1:0-13438 GCF_019584005.1 Citrobacter sp. EC_71 | reverse complement strand
CAAACCCTAAAGACACCAACGTGCGCGACGGCCTGGACGTTTTTCGTAAAGAGCAATGCGATATCATCGTTACCGTCGGCGGTGGTAGCCCGCATGACTGCGGTAAAGGCATCGGTATCGCGGCGACGCACGAAGGCGATCTCTATAGCTATGCCGGGATTGAAACCCTGACCAATCCGCTGCCGCCGATCGTCGCGGTGAATACCACCGCCGGTACCGCCAGCGAAGTCACCCGTCACTGCGTGCTGACCAATACCAAAACCAAAGTGAAGTTTGTGATTGTCAGCTGGCGCAACCTGCCGTCGGTTTCCATTAATGACCCACTGCTGATGCTCGGCAAACCTGCGCCACTGACTGCGGCAACAGGAATGGACGCCCTGACCCACGCCGTTGAGGCCTATATTTCAAAAGATGCCAACCCGGTTACCGACGCCGCCGCTATCCAGGCAATTCGTCTGATCGCCCGCAACTTACGCCAGGCCGTAGCACTGGGCAGCAACCTGAAAGCTCGCGAGAATATGGCCTATGCCTCTTTGCTGGCGGGTATGGCCTTCAACAACGCCAACCTTGGCTACGTTCACGCGATGGCGCATCAGCTTGGCGGTCTGTACGACATGCCGCACGGCGTAGCAAATGCCGTCCTGCTGCCGCACGTGGCGCGCTATAACCTGATCGCTAATCCGGAGAAATTTGCCGACATCGCGGAGTTTATGGGTGAGAACACTGACGGTCTGTCCACCATGGATGCTGCCGAGCTGGCGATTCGCGCCATCGCTCGCCTGTCAGCCGATATCGGTATTCCGCAGCATCTGCGCGAGCTGGGCGTCAAAGAAGCCGATTTCCCGTATATGGCGGAAATGGCGCTGAAAGACGGCAATGCCTTCTCCAACCCGCGTAAAGGTAACGAGAAAGAAATTGCCGGGATCTTCCGTCAGGCATTCTGATCAATAAGGGGGCGCAATGTCACTTTCATCACCGGGCGTACATCTGTTTTATCACTCACGCTGGCAGGATACGCGCGTGCTTGATGAACTATGCTGGGGGCTGGAAGAGCAAGGCGTCCCTTGCCGGACAATCTGTTGCGACGAGCATGACTGCGCGCTGGCCCTCAGCAAGCTGGCGGCTAAAAGCTCAACGCTACGCGTGGGTCTCGGCCTCAGCGCCAGTGGTGATATTGCCCTAACCCACGCCCAGCTACCCGAGGATCGGGCGCTGGTCTGCGGGCATATCGCCGCTGGGATAGCCAGCATCCGCACGCTCGGCGCCAATGCGGGCCAACTGGTCAAAGTGCTTCCCTTCAGCGAGATAAAATAAATGTATCGCATCTATACCCGAACCGGTGATAAAGGCACGACCGCGCTATTTGGCGGCAGCCGTATCGACAAAGACGACATCCGCGTTAACGCCTATGGTACGGTGGATGAACTGATTTCCCAGCTTGGCGTCTGCTATGCCAGCTCGCGCCAGGCAGAATTACGCCAGGATCTGCATGCCATCCAGAAGATGCTGTTTGTGCTGGGGGCGGAACTCGCCAGCGATGAGAAAGGTCTCGCCCGCTTAACGCAGACGATTAACGCCGAGGATATTCAGGCGCTGGAGCAACTTATTGATCGCAATATGGCGCAGAGCGGCCCCCTGAAAGAATTTGTCATTCCGGGGAAAAATCTGGCATCGGCACAACTACACGTGGCGCGCACCCTGGCACGGCGGCTGGAGCGGATCCTCATCGCGATGGACAAAAAGCTGACGTTACGCGATGAACCCAGGCGTTATATCAACCGGCTGTCGGATGCGCTGTTCTCCATGGCCAGAATCGAAGAAACTACTCCAGATGTTTGCGCTTAAACTGGCTGGCGTCGATGTCGTACTGCTTCATCTTACGCCACAAGGTGGTGCGACCAATATTCAGCAGTTGCGACATCTCCTGTACTCGCCCACTGGTGACACGGGCGGCATGGATAATCGCCTCTTTTTCGATAGCGGTAAACGTCAGGCTGGCTGGCAGCAGGGAAGACGCGGTCTCCAGACCGGGACGCTCGGCAAACAGATAATCAGGTAAATTACTCAGCCGGATATGCCCGTTATCGCTACTGATAGCGATGTTTTCGATAATGCTGTTCAGCTCGAAATCATTGCCCGGCCACGAATAAGCCACCAGTTGTGCCAGCGCGTCGTCGTCGATCTTCAGGCTGGATGAGAAGCGTTTTTTCAGGCTATTCAGTCGCGTATAAATCAGCGAGGGAATACTGTTACGCCGCGCCCGTAGCGGCGGGATAACAATCTCAAAAGAGTGCAGCGCGTAATACAGTTGGCGGCTAAAGCGGTTTTGCTCCACCAGATTAGCGAGATCAACCGTAGTGGTGGCGATCACTTTCACATCCACCGGAATCAGCCGACGGGCATCAAGACGGGTTAATACTCCCTGCTTAATCACCTGTAACAGCGCGGATTGCAGCTCCGGTGCCAGATATTCAATTTTCTCCAGAAACAGCGTGCCGCCGTTCGCCAGCTCAAGGCGGCTCAACCGACCATTTTCATCATCGGTAGGCGCACTGCCCATAAAATCCTGCCCCAGCACGCTGTTGGCATACAGCTGACAGTTCACGGCAATATACGGTCCGCTGGCGCGTTCGCTTTCATTGTGAATGGCCTGGCTCAGCAGCTCTTTCCCTACGCCCTCTTCCCCACACAGCAGGATCGGGAAACTCCCCCTTGCCGCCTGGCGACCAAAATGGATCAAGCGTCGGGTTTCCGGATCGTCCGTCGACATCTGCTCAAAGGTGTGGCTCACCTTACCAAGCTGGCTGGTCATCAGCTGACGCATTTGCTCCACCGGGTGCAGCAGCAGGATAAAGCTGTTGCCCTGCTCCTCAACAATCGGCTTCAGGGTGATAACAGCATCAACAAACTGGTGCTGGCTTTCAAAAGTGACTTCGACGTGATTCAGACCGCGGGCATGTTTAATTGCCCGACGCAGCAGCATGGGCATATTGAGCAGGTCGTGAATGTTTTTGCCCTGGCTGGCCTGCGCGTCGAGATGCAAAAGCAGCGCCGCGCGCGCATTGAGGAACTGCAACACCCCCTGCTCATTCCAGGCCATCACGCCATCATCCATGCTCTCCAGCAGCCCGTACATCTGGTTCAGATGGCGGTTGGATTCTGCCAGCAGGCTGTCGGTCAGCAATGAATTGCCGACTTCTCTGGCAATCGCCAGCGTCAGGGATAAATCAGAAACGGACTCATGTTCTACCAGACAGCACAATGAGATGGAGCCAAACAGATGCCCATGGTTATCGAACACCGGCGTCGAGCAGAACGACCACGGATGCAACGCCTGTTTAAAGTGCTGAGCGCCAGAGGTTTTTGTCGGCTGCCCCGGCATCGTCGCCAGCGACAGCGCACAACTGCCGATAATGCTTTCCGCGCAATAGCTGCCGTCGCGAAATCCAAGCTCCGCCAGCTGTTCTATCGTCTGCGGATCGCCGCAACGGCTGAGAATACAGGCTGATTCATCCAGAATCAGCAGTGCGCACGGACGACCGTCCATAAACTCCCAGGCATCTTCCAGCGCGGCCTGCGCAATCGTCAGCAGCGCCGTCTTGCGACGACAAATCGACTCAAAGGTCAGCCCTTGCGCCTGATGCGGCGCCTGCCAGGTTTCCCGCTGCATAAACTTGCTGCAACGATGCCAGGACTGGGCGAGAACCGAAGAGACTTCCTGCCCGATGCTATGCGTGTGCGCCGTCATATCCCTTTCCGCTGTTTTGCCATAGACAACCCCTCCGGCAGAGACTGTCAGAGGGGGAGAAGATGCTGGGTAAATTTACCTGTGCCCGATTAACGCGCCAGCCACTGCTGTCCCAGCAGGTCTGCCGTCAAAATAGCGGCATGTACGCTTTCAGGCGTCACCGGGAACGGCATATTGTGAATAGTTTCACCTTCTGCGCAGGTGGCTTTAGCCACGGCCATAATCTTGCCGTCAATGTCGTCTTTCACACCCATTTCCGCTAACGTTACCGGCAGGCCCACTTTCTGACAGAAATTCAGCACGGTTTCGATCTCTTCCATCGGGCTGTTCTGCAGCACCAGCTGCGCCAGCGTACCAAAGGCGACTTTTTCACCGTGGTACAGATGGTGGCACTCTTCCAGAATCGTAAAGCCGTTATGGATGGCATGTGCCCCCGCAAGGCCGCTGCTTTCAAAGCCGATACCGCTGAGGTAGGTGTTGGCTTCGACAATACGTTCCAGCGCATCGGTCACCACGCCAGCCTGGGCGGCTAAGCGTGCCTTTTCGCCTTCCGCCAGCAGGGTATCATAGCACAGGCGCGCCAGGCTCAGCGCCGCCACGGTGGACTGCCCGCCCGCCATGCTGGTCGCCCGAGCGTCATAACAGGCTTTCGCTTCAAACCAGGTCGAGAGCGCATCGCCCATCCCGGCCACCAGCAGACGTACCGGCGCTTTGGCAATAATTGCGGTATCCATCACCACCATATCCGGGTTTTTCGGGTAGATCAGATACTCTTCAAACTCACCCGCTTCGGTATAGATAACGGACAGCGCGCTGGTTGGCGCATCGGTTGAGGCGATGGTCGGGATCACCACTACCGGCAGCTTCTGGTAATAACCAATTGCTTTGGCGGTATCTAACGTTTTCCCACCGCCAATCCCAACCACGCCGCGGCAACCGTGTTTTTTCAGAATGGCAATCAGGCGATTAATTTCAACATGGCTGCATTCACCGTTGAAGCGTTCCGCGTGGCAGCTAATGTCATGGCTGTGCAGGCCATTGAGTACCTTTTCTCCCGCCAGCTTCATGACGAAGTCGTCCGCAATCACGAAAAAGCTGTCCGCCAGATTTTTAGCGTATTGACCAAATAAGGTAGAAGCGTCAGGACCCTGGAGATATTTGGCTGGAGATTGAATAACTTTTAGCATTCCTTTCATCCTCAAATAAGTACATGTTTTTACATGGTGAGCCCTGGCGTTAACCCGTTTAGCCTGATGTTGACGGCGAAAGCGGACGTACCGGAGCGATGTAATAACTGTATGGCGAGGCGTGTACAAAAAAATCTTTCGTCATTTTGTTCTGATATGGAACAGATAAAAATGACATGCGTTTCATATTGGAACGCTTAACCACAAAAATAATGAGATTTGCGATCTCGATCCGTTCCGTTACCGCGAAATTACCGACAAACACGATGATAAATTTCCCCAATTACGCGCCATCCTGGGTAAAGCCCCGCAAAAAAGACTGACTGCGCCGTGTGGCCTGCTCTGATCGCAGGAGGAAAAAGTCGAGCGAGTTCGCATTGTGATGATTTCTCGCCTAATTAAGTTTCATTTCGGAACAAAAAACAGCAATCACGTTTCGTAATGAAACTCATTTTCGTGTTGTTTTTTTCCATGCTGACTTCGCCAGAATCTCTCTATCGCCTCCGCACCATGAACATGCATTCGGGGGTTTGTCTTACACTCAACCTCGAGGAGCCGTTATGTCTCAATTCTTTTTTAATCAACGCCCCCATCTCGTTAGCGACGTGATCGACGGTACAATTATCACCAGCCCGTGGAATAACCTGGCGCGTCTGGAGAGCGATCCGGCCATTCGCATCGTGGTTCGCCGCGACCTTAACAAAAATAACGTGGCGGTGATCTCCGGCGGCGGTTCAGGACACGAACCCGCGCACGTTGGGTTTATTTGCGACGGCAGATCGATTCAAAGGTCAGCCCCTGCGCCTGATGCGGCGCCTGCCAGGTTTCACGCTGCATAAATTTGCTGCAGCGATGCCACGACTGGCTGATAACGGCTGAAACTTCATTTTCCGCACCCTGAGTCTGAGCTGTCATATCCCTTTTCCGCTGGAGTTAACACAGTTAAAACGACAAAACCCTCCGGCAGCGGCTGCCGGAGGGAGGAGTTGATGCCGCAATGCGCCGCGGCATAGAACCTTGTGAAAGACTTAACGCGCCAGCCACTGCTGCCCAAGCAGGTCCGCGGTAAGGATGGCGGCGTAGACGCTATCCGCGGTGACCGGGAACGGCATATTGTGGATGGTTTCGCCTTCCGCGCAGGTGGCTTTCGCCACCGCGTGGATTTTGCTTTCGATACCCTCTTTCACGCCCATCTGGGCAAGGGTGATCGGCAGGCCGACTTTTTCACAGAAGCCCATCACGGTTTCGATCTCTTCCAGCGGGCTATTTTGCAGTACCAGCTGCGCCAGGGTGCCGAAAGCGACTTTTTCGCCGTGATACAGATGGTGGCACTCTTCAAGGATGGTGAAACCGTTGTGAATCGCGTGCGCGCCGGCCAGGCCGCTGCTCTCAAAACCGATACCGCTCAGATAGGTGTTGGCTTCGACAATACGCTCCAGCGCATCGGTCACCACTCCAGCCTGAGCCGCCAGGCGTGCTTTTTCGCCTTCCGCCAGCAGCGTATCATAGCACAGGCGCGCCAGGCTCAAGGCCGCCGCCGTGGACTGCCCGCCCGCCATGCTGGTGGCTCGCGCATCGAAGCAGGCCTTGGCTTCAAACCAGGTGGAGAGCGCATCGCCCATCCCGGCCACCAGCAAGCGTACCGGCGCTTTGGCGATAATCGCCGTGTCCATCACCACCATATCCGGGTTTTTCGGGTAGATCAGATACTCTTCAAACTCGCCCGCCTCGGTGTAGATAACCGACAGCGCGCTGGTCGGCGCATCGGTTGAGGCAATTGTCGGGATCACCACCACCGGCAGCTTCTGGTAATAGCCGATCGCCTTCGCTGTATCGAGGGTTTTCCCGCCGCCGATACCCACCACGCCGCGGCAGCCGTGCTGCTTAAGAATGGCGATCAGGCGGTTGATTTCCGCATGGCTGCACTCGCCGTTAAACCGTTCCGCATGGCAGCTAATATTGTGGCTATGCAGGCCGTTCAATACTTTGTCGCCCGCCAACTTCATCACGAAGTCATCGGCGATAACAAAAAAGCTGTCGGCCAGGTTTTTAGCGTATTCGCCAAACAGCATGGCGGCATCAGGTCCCTGGAGATATTTGGCTGGAGATTGAATAACTTTTAGCATTCCTTTCACCCTCAAATAAGTGCGTATGTTGACACGTGAGCCCAGGCCGTCATGCCGCGGCGCCTGATATCAATGGCGCTTACAGCCACGCTGCCGGAGCGATGCATCCACTGTAGGGCGAGCCGCGGCGAAAAAAATTTTTCCCTTTTTTGTTCTGTTCTGAAACAGATAAAAAAATAATGCGTTTCACATTGAAACAATGTGACTGAGAAAGCGATGGGATTGAGATCGCGATCGGATCATTTTGGCAAAAAAGCCGCTATCGTCTCCCCTCTTTAACGCAGAAAATCGCCTCAATGCGGCACAATGGCGAAAAAAATCATCCTTGCCCCATTTCTGATAGCAGAAAAAAACGGACAAATTATTAGCGCTGGCTCGCATTTCTCCTGTTTATCGGCAATTAATGTTCCATAAAGGAACAAAAATTCTTTTCTACGTTCCGTTATGGAACCAATTTTGACGGCATTTTATTTTGCGCCCGCTCAGCCAGAATCACTACATCGCCGGGCTACCCTTATAGACAGGCGACCTCCCCCTACCCTACGGAGCATAAACAATGAAAAAACTGATTAACCGTGTGGAAGATGTACTGAGTGAACAGCTTATCGGCCTGGCGAAGGCGCATCCTGAACTGACGCTGCACCAGGACCCGGTCTATGTCACCCGCGCTGATGCACCGGTCGCCGGCAAAGTGGCGCTGCTCTCCGGCGGCGGCAGCGGACACGAACCGATGCACTGCGGCTACATCGGCCAGGGCATGCTCTCCGGCGCCTGTCCGGGGGAAATTTTCACCTCGCCGACGCCGGACAAAATGTTCGAATGCGCGATGCAGATTGACGGCGGCGAAGGCGTCCTGCTGATTATCAAAAACTATACCGGCGACATCCTGAATTTTGAGACCGCCACCGAGCTGCTGCACGAAAGTGGCGTTAAGGTTACCACCGTCGTGGTGGATGACGACGTGGCGGTAAAAGACAGCCTCTATACCGCCGGACGCCGCGGCGTCGCCAATACCGTGCTGATTGAAAAACTGGTCGGCGCCGCCGCCGAACGCGGCGACTCGCTGGAAGCCTGCGCTGAACTGGGCCGCCGTTTAAATAACCTTGGTCACTCGATTGGCATCGCGCTGGGCGCCTGCACCGTACCGGCCGCCGGACAGCCCTCCTTTACCCTGAAAGATGATGAGATGGAGTTCGGCGTCGGCATCCATGGCGAGCCGGGTATCGACCGCCGCCGCTTCAGCTCGCTCGACCAAACCGTCGATGAGATGGTCGATACCCTGCTGGAAAACGGCGCATACAGCCGCACGCTGCGCCAGTGGGATAACGTCAAGGGAGCGTGGCAGGAAGTGAAACAGAGCAAAACCGCGCTGCAAAACGGCGATCGGGTTATCGCGCTGGTCAATAACCTCGGCGCCACCCCGCTTTCCGAACTGTACGGCGTTTACAACCGCCTTGCCCAGCGCTGCGAAGCGTCCGGCATTGTGATTGAACGCAACCTCATCGGCAGCTACTGCACCTCGCTGGATATGGCGGGTTTCTCCATCACCCTGCTGAAAGCGGATGATGACACACTGGCGTTATGGGACGCCCCGGTCCATACCCCAGCGCTGAACTGGGGAAAATAAGGAGCACGACATGTCACTGAACAGAACGCAAATCGTCGACTGGCTGTACCGCTGTGGCGACATTTTCACCAAACAGAGCGATTTTCTCACCGGCCTTGATAAAGAGATCGGCGACGCCGACCACGGCCTCAATATGCATCGCGGCTTCAGCAAAGTGGTCGAAAAGCTGCCGTCGATCGCCGATAAAGACATCGGTTTTATTCTCAAGAATACCGGGATGACGCTGCTTTCCAACGTCGGCGGCGCCAGCGGCCCGCTGTTCGGCACCTTCTTTATCCGCGCCGCCCAGGTCACCCAGGCGCATCAGAGCCTGACCCTCGACGAGCTTTATCAGATGATCCGCGAAGGCGCGGACGGCGTCGTCAACCGTGGTAAAGCGGAGCCGGGCGATAAGACGATGTGCGACGTCTGGCTGCCGGTGGTGGAATCCCTGCGTCATTCCAGCGAGCAACATCTGTCTATCCCTGCCGCGCTGGATGCCGCCTGCGAAGTGGCCGAGCGCGCCGCCCACGCCACCATCACCATGCAGGCGCGTAAAGGCCGCGCCAGCTATCTCGGCGAGCGCAGCATCGGGCATCAGGATCCCGGCGCGACCTCGGTGCTGTTTATGGTTCAGATGCTGGCTGCCGCCGCCAAAGAGTAAGGAAATCGCGATGGTAAACCTGGTTATTGTTTCTCATAGCGCCCGGCTGGGCGAAGGTGTCGGAGAACTGGCCCGGCAGATGTTAATGAACGATGGCTGTAAGCTGGCGATCGCCGCCGGGATCGACGATCCCGACAGCCCGATCGGCACCGATCCGATTAAAGTCATGGAGGCGATCGAATCCGTCGCCGATACCGACCATGTTCTGGTGATGATGGATATCGGCAGCGCCCTGCTCAGCGCCGAAACCGCCCTCGATCTGCTCGATCCGGCGATGGCGGCAAAGGTGCGGCTGTGCGCCGCGCCGCTGGTCGAAGGGACGCTGGCGGCCACCGTCAGCGCCGCCTCCGGCGCCGGGATCGACAAAGTTATCGCCGATGCCATGAACGCCCTGGAAGCCAAGCGGGTTCAGCTGGGTTTACCTTCGCACACGCCTGACGCCGCCGCCCCAACGCTTGCTGACGACGGCGATGCTAAATCGGTTTCAGTCATTATTAACAATCACAACGGCCTGCACGTGCGTCCGGCATCAAAGCTGGTCGCCGCGCTGGCGGGTTTTAACGCCGACCTGGTGCTGGAGAAAAACGGCAAATGCGTCACCCCGGACAGTCTGAATCAAATCGCTCTGCTACAGGTGCGCCGCCACGATAAGCTGCGCCTGCTGGCCCGCGGTCCGGACGCCGATGCGGCGCTGGCGGCGTTTCAGGCGCTGGCCGCCGATAACTTCGGCGAGTCGCCGGAGGCGCAGCCGACAGCGGAACCCGCCATACCTGCGCGTGTTGAAGGCGCCGCGATGATTTATCCGCAGGCGCCGATCCAACCGGCGCTCCCCGCCGCCGCCGACATCGCCCGCGAGCAGCAGCGCCTGCGCCAGGCGATCGACCAGACGCTGGCCGATCTCAATGCGCTCACCGAGCTGGCGGAACACAAATTTAACGCCGATATCGCGGCGATCTTCGCCGGTCATCACACCTTGCTCGACGATGAAGATCTGTTTGATGCCGCCAACGATCGCCTGCTCACCGAACAGTGCTCGGCGGAATGGGCGTGGCATCAAGTGCTGATGGAGCTCAGCCAGCAGTATCGTCAGCTGGATGACGCCTATCTGCAGGCCCGTTATATCGATGTCGACGATATTCTGCAGCGCACGCTGCGCCATCTGCAGGGTATTAAGGAGACGCTGCCATTCGCCAGTGAGCCGACGATTATTATCGCCGACAATATTTATCCCTCGACTGTACTCCAACTGGATGCCAGCAAGGTCACCGGCCTGTGCCTGCGCGACGGCAGCGAACAGGCCCACGGCGCGATTATCGCCCGCGCGGCGGGGATCGCCTGGCTATGCCAGCAGGGCGAAGCGCTGAATGATATTCAGCCTGGCGAAGCCATCACGCTCGATATGCGTCTGCAACGTCTTATTCGTCGCTAAATCCACTTTGACCGTTACCACTCCGGGGGCCCGCCTCCGGAGGGTGAGTTTTCGCTTACTGATCAGGAACCACTATGTCTCAATTCTTTTTTAACCAGCGCGCCAGCCTCGTTAACGACGTGATCGAGGGAACCATTATTGCCAGCCCGTGGAACAACCTCGCCCGCCTGGAGAGCGACCCGGCGATCCGTGTAGTGGTACGCCGCGATCTGAATAAAAACAACGTGGCGGTGATTTCCGGCGGCGGCTCCGGCCATGAACCGGCGCACGTCGGCTTTATTGGTAAAGGCATGCTGACCGCCGCGGTCTGCGGCGATCTGTTCGCCTCGCCGAGCGTCGATGCGGTACTCACCGCGATTCAGGCGGTGACCGGCGAGGCGGGCTGTCTGCTGATCGTTAAAAACTACACCGGCGATCGGCTTAACTTCGGCCTCGCGGCGGAGAAAGCGCGCCGTCTTGGCTATAACGTAGAGATGCTGATCGTCGGCGACGATATTTCGCTGCCGGATAACAAACAGCCGCGCGGTATCGCCGGGACTATTCTTGTGCATAAGGTGGCGGGTTATTTCGCCGAGCGCGGCTTCAACCTCGCCACCGTCCTGCGTGAAGCGCAATACGCCGCCAACCATACCGCCAGCATCGGGGTGGCGCTGGCCAGCTGTCACCTGCCGCAGGAAGCGGAAAGCGCGCCGCGCCATCAGCCCGGCCACGCCGAGCTGGGGATGGGCATCCACGGCGAACCGGGAGCCTCGACGATCGCGACCCATAACAGCGCGGAAATCATGCAGATTATGGTAGAGAAGCTGACCGCCGCCCTACCTGAAACCGGCCGCCTGGCGGTGATGCTCAATAATCTCGGCGGCGTGTCGGTGGCCGAGATGGCGATTCTGACCCGCGAGCTGGCCAACACCCCACTCCATGCGCGCGTTGACTGGTTGATTGGCCCGGCTTCGCTGGTAACGGCGCTGGATATGAAAGGCTTCTCGCTGACCACTATCGTGCTGGAAGAGAGCATTGAAAAGGCGCTGCTGTCGGATGTCGAAACCGCCAGTTGGCAGAAGCCGGTGCAGCCGCGGGCTGTTAATATCATGCCGTCCGCGCTCGCCAGCGCACGCGTCGCCTTTACGCCATCGGCCAACCCGCAGGTGGGCGATTACGTGGCGCAGGTGACCAGCACCCTCTCCGGCCTCGAAACCCATCTCAACGCGCTTGACGCCAAAGTGGGCGACGGCGATACCGGCTCCACTTTCGCCGCTGGCGCGCGTGAGATTGCCGCTCTATTGCAACGCCAGCAACTGCCGCTCAATGATTTACCCACGCTGTTCGCGCTAATTGGCGAACGCCTGACGGTGGTGATGGGCGGCTCCAGCGGCGTATTGATGTCGATTTTCTTCACCGCCGCCGGGCAGAAGCTGGAGCAAGGCGCCAGCATGGCGGAAGCGCTGAACGCCGGTCTGGGGCAGATGAAATTTTACGGCGGCGCCGATGAGGGCGACCGGACGATGATTGACGCTCTACAGCCGGCGCTGGCGGCGCTGCTGGCCGAACCGGATAATCTGCAGGCCGCTTTCGCCGCGGCGCAGGCCGGCGCGGATCGCACCTGCCAGTCGAGCAAAGCCGGCGCCGGACGCGCCTCCTATCTCAATAGCGAGAGCCTGCTCGGCAATATGGACCCCGGCGCCCACGCGGTGGCGATGGTGTTTAAGGCGCTGGCGGAACGCTAAGCCTCACCCGGTGGCGCTGCGCTTACCGGGGCGACATAACACCATTGAAAGGTAGCCCGGAGAAGGCGCAACGCGCCGCCATCCGGGTTTACCACACTGCCGATTATTTGCTATGCCAGTACGCCTGCGAACGCACCAGTTGCTGATCGATACTCGGCTCCTCAAAGCGCGCCAGCAGCGATTTCACCACGCCGCCTTCTCCGGTCAGCCAGATAAAATAATCTTCTGACGGCACCTTGACCTGAGCCAGCCGCTCGGCGACGAACGCCGGGTTGTGGCCTACCACCCATTCGATATTAAAGCCGTCGAGATCCGCCAGATAATCTTTATACGAAGCATCCGCGACGGTGACGATGGCCGTCACCTGCGGCGTCACCGGCAGCTGACGTAATCCCAGCAGGCGACGGCGCAGCGCCGGCATGCCCGACTCGTCACAGACATAAAGCTGCCAGGCGTAATCTTCCGGCACCACCAGCGAGCCGCGCGGCCCGCCGATCACCAGCTTATCGCCGATGTTGGCTTCCAGCGCCCAGCGGCTGGCAATACCGCCATCGTGGATATAAAAATCGTAAGCCAGCTCGTGGCGTTCGGCATCGTACAGCGGCGTGTAGTCGCGGGTCGCCGGGCGCACGCCCTCGCCCCAGTTAATGCCTTCGTCGGTCACTTCCGGCGGCGTAAATACGCTGCCCGCCTGCGGGAAAAACAGTTTGGTGTGGTCGTCAAAACCTTGTGAAACAAAGCCATCCAGCGCCTCGCCCCCCAGCACGATCCGCTGGAACGCCTGGCCGATACGCTCAACGCGCAGCACGGTTAATTCGCGAAAACGTAGTTCGTTACGCACGCGCTGTGGGTAGCGTGAGGTGTTTTTTGTCATTTTTTCGCCTTCGTGAAGATAATACGATATATCTAAATTTATTTTTAAATGATAATGATTGCTAATCAAAAAGATTGCAA
>NZ_VDAY01000043.1:0-18203 GCF_019584005.1 Citrobacter sp. EC_71 | reverse complement strand
GTTACGCACCACCCCGTCAGTAGCTGAACAGGAGGGACAGCTGATAGAAACAGAAGCCACTGGAGCACCTCAAAAACACCATCATACACTAAATCAGTAAGTTGGCAGCATCACCCGTACTCTGTATCACTGTTATGTTCTAATGCTTCCTCCCTGAATATACTCATGGTTATAAAATATTTTGAATATTTAATAATATAACAAAGGTATTCATGCCTGAATGTATTAACATAGGATAAAAAAGGGATCTGCTTTTAATTCTGACCCCTAATAACAGCATAGATACAACAAAAAGGACTGATTGATCCAGAACATTATAATACTGAAAGTGCATCAGAGAGAAAAACAAAGATGTTATCACACAGGGAATGATAATGTTTTCCTTGAAAATTGAACGCAGAAATCCAAAGGCACAGGCTCTGTATACGATCTCCTCATAGTAGGGTACGACCAGTGTCATCACTAAAACTGTTATCCAGTTTATCTGTGATGGTTCGTAATGATATAAATAGTCTCTGTAGCAGTAAACAGCTAACTGTATCAGAATAATTATAAGGAATGACAGGGCTGAAAATTTAACTGTAGCTGAGTCTGTTCTTATTTTTATTCTACACTCAGGAAATTCCTTTAGGTAAAATAAGTAAACAAGAGTTGAAATTAGAATCTCTGTAATGAACACAATGAAAAATGCAATATCCAGTCCAACATAACGCAGTGTAAAGGTTGGCGATAATGTTACAATAGTTGATATAATAACCACTGCAAGAAAAATAATAGCGCTGTATTTACTATATCTAAACTGGCTCGAACGTTCATCCATTACAAAACATCACTTTATGAAGGTTATTATTTTTGCTAAAACTATATCTGTAAATTTAGCAGTGGAAAACAAGGTGATCAATGTAATTACTATTTTTGAAAATTCCTCAGGCAACGAAAACCATGACAAATCAATAATGGAGGAACCACTTAATAGCGCAAAACCCAGTAATAAACTTAATATAAAAGACAATAATTTAATAAACACTGCAGTATCCTCCGTTGATACTTACTTATCGACTACAGGTACCACCGACGTTACTTCCTGAACAATTACTGGAACCAGCTCTGTTTCCGCCTCCGTTACCATTTCCTCCACCGGAGAGACACTGGCCGATAACTGCCCCACCAATAGTTCCTCTGGTCATTCCTACAGGACCACCTTTAATGGCACCACCAACCATTCCACTAAAGACAGCATTAGCACATTTAACTGTGCTCGGGTCACTGTAAATGTGTGTCGGTGCATTTCGTCCCAGTGAGTTACGGGCTCCGGTGTTACGACTACGACTTCCGCCTCCTTCATAATTACTGTTTGCGTTGCCACCACTGACTAATGCAATTTCATCAAAACTCAATTCTCTGATATTTGACATTAAAAATCCCTCTTATAAATTTTAACATAAAGTGCTGTTTCACTATTACATGACCAAAATGTATGCACAAAGTGAACTTATGTAAATAAATGTAAATTTATTATCATGTGTTATTGAATGGAACTTGCATTATTTATTACTTATTGATTTAAAATCGGGGTCTGAGGGCCAATGGAACGAAAACGTACGCTAAGGAAATAACCAATTGTTATAATTGATATTATTCATTCTTCTCTATTAACTGAAAGCCCGCACTAAGCAATGTTTTAGCCTCAAATGACTTTTTTACCTACCCAACTAACGTAACGATCGCACATCAGGTCGTTTTTCAACCGCATAGTGACACCTGCACTCACATGCGAGAAAACACATATGATTTTGACTTCTTGTTTTGGTGGAGAGACAATACCCATTCATAGCAGGAGTACATAATGCCAGAAATTGCATCCCTACAACTTTTCAAAATACTATCTGATGAAACCCGCCTGGGTATCGTGCTACTGCTCAGGGAGATGGGGGAGCTGTGCGTATGCGATCTCTGCACAGCGCTGGAACAATCACAACCCAAGACCTCCCGCCATCTGGCGATGCTTCGGGAAAGTGGCCTGTTGCTGGATCGCAAGCAGGGGAAATGGGTTCATTATCGCTTATCCCCGCATATTCCTTCCTGGGCTGCCCTGGTGATTGAGCAGGCCTGGTTAAGTCAACAGGACGACGTACAGGCCATCGCCCGTAAGCTGGCATCGGCCAACTGCTCTGGCAGCGGTAAGGCTGTTTGTATCTAAAAATTTTGCCTGTAAATATATGTTTTTACGAATATGAGGTGTTAAAGATGAAAATGTTAACGGTGTTTGATCCGGCGATGTGCTGCAGTACCGGCGTTTGTGGTTCAGATGTCGATCAGGTTTTGGTCAATTTTTCTGCTGATGTGCAATGGCTGAAAGGGCGTGGGGTTCAGATCGAACGTTATAACCTGGCGCAGCAGCCTATGAGCTTCGTTGAGAACGAAAAAGCGAAAGCATTCCTTGAGGCTTCTGGAGCTGAAGGGCTTCCGCTGCTGTTGCTTGATGGTGAAACGGTGATGGCCGGGCGATACCCAAAACGCGCTGAACTGGCTCGCTGGTTTGGTATACCGCTGGAAAAGGTGGGTTTAGCTTCCACCAGTTGCTGTGGTGGTAAAACTTCCTGTTGTTGAGTATGTCAGGAGGACATATGAAATTCTTAGAGAATATCCCGTCTTACCTGTTTTTCACCGGTAAGGGAGGTGTAGGCAAAACTTCGATTTCCTGCGCAACGGCTATACGTCTGGCTGAACTGGGAAAGCGTGTTCTGCTTGTCAGTACCGACCCGGCTTCCAATGTCGGTCAGGTATTCGATCAGACTATCGGTAACACTATCCAGCCCGTGACTGCTGTGTCTGGTCTTTCGGCTCTGGAGATTGACCCGCAGGACGCCGCCCAGCAATACCGCGCCAGAATCGTTGACCCTATTAAAGGTCTTTTGCCTGATGACGTTGTTAACAGCATCAGTGAACAGCTTTCAGGAGCTTGTACGACAGAGATCGCTGCATTCGACGAGTTTACTGGCTTACTGACTGACGCTTCTCTGCTGACCCGCTTTGATCACATCATTTTTGATACTGCCCCAACTGGCCACACTATTCGCCTTCTTCAGCTTCCCGGAGCCTGGAGCAGCTTCATCGAAAGTAACCCGGATGGTGCTTCCTGTCTTGGTCCAATGGTTGGGCTGGAAAAACAACGCGAGCAATATGCTCATGCGGTTGAGGCATTATCCGATCCTGAACGAACTCGCCTTGTGCTGGTCGCGCGATTGCAAAAATCAACACTGCAGGAAGTCGCTCGTACTCATGACGAATTATCAGCTATTGGCCTTAAAAATCAGTATTTAGTCATTAACGGTGTCCTGCCTGCGAGCGAAGCAGAACGTGATGCACTGGCCGCTGCAATATGGCAACGGGAGCAAGAGGCGCTGGCAAATCTTCCTGCCGGGTTATCTGATTTGCCGACAGACAACTTATACCTGCAGCCGCTGAACATGGTTGGTGTATCCGCATTGAAAGGCCTGCTCAACGAACACGCTGAGATAACATCGCTTCCTGAACAAAGCCCACAGAACAAGCCAGAGAATATGTCGTTGTCTGTCCTGGTTGATGATATCGCCCGCAGTGAACACGGTTTGATTATGCTGATGGGCAAAGGTGGTGTGGGCAAAACCACAATGGCTGCGGCTATCGCCGTCAGTCTGGCGGATAAGGGTTTTGATGTGCATCTCACCACCTCAGATCCTGCTGCACATCTCAGTACAACGCTCAATGGCAGCCTCAAAAATCTGCAGGTCAGCCGAATCAACCCTCACGATGAAACTGAACGCTATCGTCAGCATGTTCTTGAGACGAAAGGCAGGGATCTGGATGAGGCTGGGAAACGGCTGCTCGAAGAGGATTTACGTTCTCCTTGCACAGAAGAGATTGCGGTGTTCCAGGCGTTTTCACGCGTAATTCGTGAAGCTGGCAAACGGTTTGTGGTCATGGATACGGCACCTACCGGGCATACGCTATTACTGCTTGATGCTACCGGGGCTTATCACCGTGAGATTGCCAGGAAGATGGGGGATAAAGGTCATTTTACCACTCCGATGATGCAGCTTCAGGACCAGGAACGTACCAAAGTTTTGCTGGTCACTCTGCCTGAAACCACACCTGTACTGGAAGCGGCAAACCTGCAGTCCGATCTTGAACGTGCGGGGATTCATCCCTGGGGCTGGATTATCAATAACAGCCTTTCGATTGCACAGACGCAATCGCCGCTGCTTTGCCAGCGCGCCCTACAAGAGCGTCCTCAAATCGAGGTTGTGAAAAACCAGCATGCAAGCCGCATAGCGTTAGTACCGGTAATTGCTGCAGAGCCCACTGGCATCGAGAAACTCAGAGAGCTGGTTGTTTAATTTTTTTTGTATATACAGGGCGGCAAAGCCGTCCTGTCTGGAGGATTTATGTTACTGGCAGGCGCTATTTTTGTCCTGACCATCGTTTTGGTTATCTGGCAACCGAAGGGATTAGGGATCGGCTGGAGTGCGACGCTGGGCGCGGTACTGGCGCTGATCTCTGGCGTAGTCCATTTTGGTGATATCCCTGTAGTGTGGAATATTGTCTGGAATGCGACGGCGACCTTTATTGCCGTGATTATTATCAGCCTTCTGCTCGATGAATCGGGCTTTTTCGAATGGGCGGCGCTGCACGTTTCACGTTGGGGTAACGGTCGCGGGCGTTTGCTGTTTACCTATATCGTTTTGCTCGGCGCAGCGGTGGCGGCACTGTTTGCCAACGATGGTGCGGCATTGATTCTGACGCCAATTGTTATCGCCATGCTGCTTGCATTAGGTTTCAGCAAAGGCACTACGCTGGCATTTGTCATGGCCGCCGGGTTTATTGCCGATACGGCCAGTCTGCCGCTTATCGTGTCCAACCTGGTTAACATCGTTTCTGCAGACTTCTTTGGGCTGGGTTTCACTGAGTATGCGTCGGTAATGGTGCCGGTGGATATCGCAGCCATTATCGCCACGCTGGTGATGCTGCATCTGTTCTTCCGCAAAGATATTCCGCCAACTTACGACCTGGCTCTCCTGAAAGCACCGGCAAAAGCGATTAAAGATCTGGCAACCTTCAGAACCGGCTGGATAGTGTTGATCCTTCTTCTGGTTGGCTTTTTCGTCCTTGAGCCGTTGGGTATCCCGGTCAGTGCGATTGCTGCTGTAGGGGCTGTCATTCTGTTTGCGGTGGCGAAGCGAGGCCATGCCATTAACACTGGCAAAGTGCTTCGCGGTGCGCCATGGCAGATCGTCATATTCTCTCTGGGAATGTATCTGGTGGTCTATGGTCTGCGTAATGCCGGACTAACAGAATACCTCTCCGGTGTGTTGAACGTGCTGGCAGATAAAGGACTTTGGGCCGCGACGTTTGGTACTGGCTTCCTGACGGCTTTCCTCTCTTCCATCATGAACAATATGCCTACCGTGCTGGTTGGTGCTCTCTCTATTGATGGCAGCACTGCAACAGGCGTTATCAAAGAGGCGATGATTTTTGCCAACGTGATTGGCTGCGATCTTGGACCGAAAATTACACCTATTGGTAGCCTGGCAACGTTGCTCTGGCTGCATGTCCTTTCACAGAAGAACATGACCATCACATGGGGATACTATTTCCGCACCGGGATCGTCATGACTCTGCCTGTGCTGTTTGTAACGCTGGCCGCGCTGGCGCTACGTCTCTCTTTCACTTTGTAATGAGATACTGATATGAGCAACATCACCATTTATCACAACCCAGCCTGCGGCACGTCGCGTAATACGCTGGAGATGATCCGCAACAGCGGTATCGAGCCGACCGTTATTCTTTACCTTGAGACTCCACCTTCACGCGATGAGCTGCTCAAACTCATTGCGGATATGGGCATTTCCGTCCGGGCTTTGCTGCGTAAGAACGTCGAGCCGTATGAGGAACTGGGTCTTGCAGAAGATAAATTTACTGACGACCAGCTCATCGACTTTATGCTACAGCATCCGATTCTGATCAACCGTCCGATCGTAGTGACGCCACTGGGAACTAAACTTTGCCGTCCTTCAGAGGTTGTTCTCGATATCCTTCCAGATGCCCAGAAAGCGGCTTTCACCAAGGAAGACGGTGAAAAAGTCGTTGATGATTCAGGTAAAAGACTGAAATAAAGACGAAGGGGGCATTTGCCCCCTTCATTATTACTTCGCCATTTCTTCCAGCAGGTCAATACCAACCGGCTCTTCGCTCTGTAGCGCTGTTAATGCAATACGCTTTGCATACTGCTCTTCCACATCAGAGATGAGAGGCAGCTCGCGGTTCGCCCTGATCTTCAGGAAGGCGAAGACGGTTGAGCAGCTGCCAGGCTGTTATTAACGACCCATGCCCACGGCTCGATGCCAGCTCGGCGTAGATCCTGCTGCAGGTTAGCGGCTTCCAGTACAGGTGTCGTTTCGGCAAGCGTCACGATAATCACCTTCGTCTTCTCCGGGTCTGCTGCTTTTTCGCTATCACCTGTCTTCGATGTCAGAAAGCGAGAGAATTCGGCTTCATGCTGTCGCCAGAACACACTCATGCAATTGTTGAATGCCTTTACATCACTCATGTTCGTCCTCAAATTTTGCTCAGATTAACCCGGCTCTCATCTTCCAGAATTTTATAAACAGTGGAACGGGCAATACTGAGCCGGCGGGCAATATCTGTTGCACCAGTTCCCTGCTGATGAAGTGCCAGTACACTATTTCTGTCGATGATGCGCTTTCGGCCAAACCGGATACCTTTCAGCCTGGCCTCCTGCCGTCCTTCGTTCGTACGCTCCAGAATCCTCCTGCGTTCGGCCTGGGCTACAGCTGAAAGAATGGTCACAACCATTTTCCCCATTTCACCGTCGGTGCTGATCCCGTCGTCTATGAATCGGACCGCGACTCCCTGAGCGTCGAATTCTTTTATCAGTTGGATCATATCGGCAGTGTCGCGGCCAAGCCGGTCGAGTTTCTTCACCAGGATGACGTCACCTTCCTCCACCTTCATTCGCAGCAGATCCAGTCCTTTCCTGTCGGTAGAACTGCCGGATGCTTTGTCGGTAAATATGCGACTGGCTTTCACCCCCGCCTCTTTAAGCCCCTTGATCTGAATATCGAGGGACTGCTGGCTTGTTGATACCCGTGCGTAACCAAAAAGTCGCATAAAAATGTATCCTAAATCAAATATCGGACAGTGGGTGTCTGTTATAACAAAAAATCGATTTAATAGACACCTAGACAACACCATTTTAGTGTGTCCGAGAATTTATAACATTTCGGACGGTTGCAAAAATGTTACTAAATGCCCGTCAGGCAGGGAGGCCGATATGCCCGTTGACTTTCTGACCACTGAGCAGACTGAAAGCTATGGCAGATTCACCGGTGAACCGGATGAGCTTCAGCTGGCACGATATTTTCATCTTGATGAAGCAGACAAGGAATTTATCGGAAAAAGCAGAGGTGATCACAACCGTCTGGGCATTGCCCTGCAAATTGGATGTGTCCGTTTTCTGGGCACCTTCCTCACCGATATGAATCATATTCCTTCCGGCGTCCGGCATTTTACCGCCAGACAGCTCGGGATTCGTGATATCACCGTTCTTGCAGAATACGGTCAGAGGGAAAATACCCGCCGTGAGCATGCAGCGCTGATACGTCAGCACTATCAGTATCGTGAATTTGCCTGGCCCTGGACATTTCGCCTTACCCGTCTTTTATATACCCGGAGCTGGATAAGCAACGAACGTCCTGGCCTGCTTTTCGATCTGGCGACAGGGTGGCTTATGCAACATCGTATTATTCTCCCCGGAGCCACTACGCTGACCCGGTTGATTTCAGAGGTAAGGGAAAAGGCGACGTTGCGCCTGTGGAACAAACTGGCACTGATACCGTCAGCCGAACAACGTTCACAGCTGGAGATGCTGCTGGGGCCAACTGATTGCAGCCGCCTGTCTTTACTGGAATCACTGAAAAAAGGCCCTGTGACCATCAGTGGTCCGGCGTTTAATGAAGCAATTGAACGCTGGAAAACTCTGAACGATTTTGGCTTGCATGCTGACAACCTGAGTACACTCCCGGCTGTGCGCCTGAAAAATCTCGCACGTTATGCTGGTATGACTTCGGTGTTCAATATTGCCAGGATGTCACCGCAGAAAAGGATGGCGGTTCTGGTTGCCTTTGTCCTTGCATGGGAAACGCTGGCGTTGGATGATGCACTGGACGTTCTGGACGCCATGCTGGCCGTTATCATCCGTGACGCCAGAAAGATTGGGCAGAAAAAACGGCTCCGCTCGCTGAAGGATCTGGATAAATCTGCATTGGCGCTCGCCAGCGCATGTTCGTACCTGCTGAAAGAAGAAACACCGGACGAATCGATTCGTGCTGAGGTGTTCAGCTACATCCCCAGGCAAAAGCTGGCTGAAATCATCACGCTTGTCCGTGAAATTGCCCGGCCCTCAGACGATAATTTTCATGAAGAAATGGTGGAGCAGTACGGGCGCGTTCGTCGTTTCCTGCCCCATCTGCTGAATACCGTTAAATTTTCATCCGCACCTGCCGGGGTTACCACTCTGAATGCCTGTGACTACCTCAGCCGGGAGTTCAGCTCACGGCGGCAGTTTTTTGACGACGCACCAACGGAAATTATCAGTCGGTCATGGAAACGGCTGGTGATTAACAAGGAAAAACATATCACCCGCAGGGGATACACGCTCTGCTTTCTCAGTAAACTGCAGGATAGTCTGAGGCGGAGGGATGTCTACGTTACCGGCAGTAACCGGTGGGGAGATCCCCGAGCAAGATTACTACAGGGTGCTGACTGGCAGGCAAACCGGATTAAGGTTTATCGTTCTCTGGGACACCCGACAGACCCGCAGGAAGCAATAAAATCTCTGGGTCATCAGCTTGATAGTCGTTACAGACAGGTTGCTGCACGTCTTGGCGAAAATGAGGCTGTCGAACTCGATGTTTCTGGCCCGAAGCCCCGGTTGACAATTTCTCCCCTCGCCAGTCTTGATGAGCCGGACAGTCTGAAACGACTGAGCAAAATGATCAGTGATCTGCTCCCTCCGGTGGATTTAACGGAGTTGCTGCTCGAAATTAACGCCCATACCGGATTTGCTGATGAGTTTTTCCATGCTAGTGAAGCCAGTGCCAGAGTTGATGATCTGCCCGTCAGCATCAGCGCCGTGCTGATGGCTGAAGCCTGCAATATCGGTCTGGAACCACTGATCAGATCAAATGTTCCTGCACTGACCCGACACCGGCTGAACTGGACAAAAGCGAACTATCTGCGGGCTGAAACTATCACCAGCGCTAATGCCAGACTGGTTGATTTTCAGGCAACGCTGCCACTGGCACAGATATGGGGTGGCGGAGAAGTGGCATCTGCAGATGGAATGCGCTTTGTTACGCCAGTCAGAACAATCAATGCCGGACCGAACCGCAAATACTTTGGTAATAACAGAGGGATCACCTGGTACAACTTTGTGTCCGATCAGTATTCCGGCTTTCATGGCATCGTTATACCGGGGACGCTGAGGGACTCTATCTTTGTGCTGGAAGGCCTTCTGGAACAGGAGACCGGGCTGAATCCAACCGAAATTATGACCGATACAGCAGGTACCAGCGAACTTGTCTTTGGCCTTTTCTGGCTGCTGGGATACCAGTTTTCTCCACGCCTGGCTGATGCCGGTGCTTCGGTTTTCTGGCGAATGGGCCATGATGCCAACTATGGCGTGCTGAATGATATTGCCAGAGGGCAATCAGATCCCCGAAAAATAGTCCTTCAGTGGGACGAAATGATCCGGACCGCTGGCTCCCTGAAACTGGGCAAAGTACAGGCTTCAGTGCTGGTCCGTTCATTGCTGAAAAGTGAACGTCCTTCCGGACTGACTCAGGCAATCATTGAAGTGGGGCGCATCAACAAAACGCTGTATCTGCTTAATTATATTGATGATGAAGATTACCGCCGGCGCATTCTGACCCAGCTTAATCGGGGAGAAAGCCGCCATGCCGTTGCCAGAGCCATCTGTCACGGTCAAAAAGGTGAGATAAGAAAACGATATACCGACGGTCAGGAAGATCAACTGGGCGCACTGGGGCTGGTCACTAACGCCGTCGTGTTATGGAACACTATGTATATGCAGGCAGCCCTGGATCATCTCCGGGCGCAAGGTGAAACACTGAATGATGAAGATATCGCACGCCTCTCCCCGCTTTGCCACGGACATATCAATATGCTCGGCCATTATTCCTTCACGCTGGCAGAACTGGTGACCAAAGGACATCTGAGACCATTAAAAGAGGCGTCAGAGGTAGAAAACGTTGCTTAACGTGAGTTTTCGTTCCACTGAGCGTCAGACCCCGTGATTTACCCGATGTTGATATATCGGATAAAGGCGTGAAAATTACCCCGCTGGATAACAGTGTCCCTTCAGCAGCATCCCCTTTTGGCGATCTGGTTTATGGCATGCTCCCTCACCCTAAAAGGGGGCCGCTTGGAAAACGGAAAATATCCTACGTTAAGCCTGTTTTTTGAGCTGGCATGGCGGGCAGCTATGAGCGAAGTATAGTCATTCGCCCTATCTCTTTTGTCGCACTTTCAACAAGGGGGTCGCTTGGAAAGCGGAACGAGGTCAGTCTCCGCCCGGACTGCTCAGCTCTTTAAACAGCAAAAGAGAGGCATCTTATGAGAAGGGATTGTTCAGTATGTCAGGGCAGACTGCTTTTTCATCCGCAGGTACTGAGGGTAAATGCTCAATTCCGGTACGATTCTTACTCTATAGCCAGACAGAATTCAGCATTGTGCTGAACCCGAATCTTTTTTTACTCTGACAGGCCTGTTCATCAGAACCCTGAAAAAACAATTTTCCCGTTCACATTTTTATTTTCCATGTCCTCATGAGCCCGGCGAAGTGCTTTAGCATTCAGCCTGCCATACTCTGCCAGCAACGGAGGTTTGAGCTTACCGGAATCCAGCATGCATGAGAGTTTGTTAAGAATATCATGCTGTTTAGACATGTCCGCAGTAGCATGCATGGGGCGGGTAAACATTGCCTCCCAGTGAACAGAAACGCTCTTAAATTTGATCAAACGCAGATCCAGTGGTTCAGGGTCGTCGATGAGTCCGATACGGCCTTGTGGGGCAATAATTTCGGCCATATTTTCCCAGGCAGATGGCGTGGTGTACGTTGAGAAAATCCGGGTAATGGGAGGGAGTCCAGCAAGGCTGGCAACCTGTGGCGCAAGCGCACATGAATGATCCAGGACATAATGCGCACCAAACCCGCGAACCGCTCTGACACTCTCCTGCCGGGAGGCAGTCCCGATGATGTTCACCCGACTCAGAGTGCGGGCAAGCTGTATAGCCATACAAGGGACTCCGCCCGCACCGCCAAGCATCAACAGGGTCTGATCAGCATCTCCGTTCACTGACAACTGCAGACGATCAAATAACATTTCCCAGGCTGTCAGACCGGTCAGAGGAACCGACGCTGCAGCTTCAAAACTTAGTGCTGCCGGCTTTATCCCCGTAATGCGTTCGTCAACCAGCTGAAACTCTGCGTTGGCTCCCTGGCGATCGAGCACACCGGCATAGAAAACGTGGTCACCTGGCCTGAACAGCGTCACCTCTGGTCCGGTTGCTTCAACAACACCGGAAGCGTCGTATCCCATAACTACCGGATTGCCTGCAGAGGGACTGATGTTTCGCCGGCTTTTCAGGTCCCGTGGGTTAACCGCGACCGCCCTGACTCTGATCAAAAGATCACGCCCCTTGGGCATGGATGGGTGGGGAAGCGACAAATCTTCAATAACGGATGTACTTTCCCGGGTTGCCAGAAACCAACGGCTTTCATTCTGTCTCCTTAAAAAGGTCAGTCACCAGATAAATAAATGTAAAAGTGTGCGGAACGCGATACCCGCCAGTGCCCCCGGCAGTGCAAATCGAAAAATACGCGGAAAGCGGGCGCTGGGTAATGCTGTCAACCTGTTGATGACTATTTTAATCTGTAGTCATTCAATCCTTGTAACATCAGGATGATCCTGGTGTCAGTGAAAATACGAAATCAACACGTTGGTATCATTACCCACCTGTGAACTGACGTCGGCATTTTGAATCTCACTTCGGCGTGCCCCCTCCGAATGGCGCAAAACATTTCGTGGTATGGCATGATAGCACCCGAAGAGAGTCAATTCAGGGTGGTAAATGTGAAACCAGTAACGCTATACGATGTCGCAGAGTATGCCGGTGTCTCTTATCAGACCGTTTCCCGCGTGGTGAACCAGGCCAGCCACGTCTCTGCGAAAACGCGGGAAAAGGTGGAAGCGGCGATGGCGCAGCTGAACTACATTCCCAACCGCGTGGCACAACAACTGGCGGGGAAACAGTCGTTGCTGATTGGCGTTGCTACCTCCAGTCTGGCCCTGCACGCGCCGTCGCAAATTGTCGCGGCGATTAAATCTCGCGCCGATCAACTGGGTGCCAGCGTGGTGGTGTCGATGGTAGAACGAAGCGGCGTCGAAGCCTGTAAAGCGGCGGTGCACAATCTTCTCGCGCAACGCGTCAGTGGGCTGATCATTAACTATCCGCTGGATGACCAGGATGCCATTGCTGTGGAAGCTGCCTGCGCTAATGTTCCGGCGTTATTTCTTGATGTCTCTGACCAGACTCCCATCAACAGTATTATTTTCTCCCATGAAGACGGTACGCGACTGGGCGTGGAGCATCTGGTCGCATTGGGTCACCAGCAAATCGCGCTGTTAGCGGGCCCATTAAGTTCTGTCTCGGCGCGTCTGCGTCTGGCGGGCTGGCATAAATATCTCACTCGCAATCAAATTCATCCGATAGCGGAACGGGAAGGCGACTGGAGTGCCATGTCCGGTTTTCAACAAACCATGCAAATGCTAAATGAGGGCATCGTTCCCACTGCGATGCTGGTTGCCAACGATCAGATGGCGCTGGGCGCAATGCGCGCCATTACCGAGTCCGGGTTGCGCGTTGGTGCGGATATCTCGGTAGTGGGATACGACGATACCGAAGACAGCTCGTGTTATATCCCGCCGTTAACCACCATCAAACAGGATTTTCGCCTGCTGGGGCAAACCAGCGTGGACCGCTTGCTGAAACTCTCTCAGGGCCAGGCGGTGAAGAGCAATCAGCTGTTGCCCGTCTCACTGGTGAAAAGAAAAACCACCCTGGCGCCCAATACGCAAACCACCTCTCCCCGCACGTTGGCAGATTCCTTAATGCAGCTGGCACGACAAGTTTCCCGACTTGAAAGCGGGCAGTGAGCGCAACGCAATTAATGTGAGTCAGCTCACTCATTAGGCACCCCAGGCTTTACACTCTATGTGTCCGGCTCGTATGTTATGCGAAAATGTGAGCGGATAACAATTCACACAGGATACAACTATGACAATGATTACGGATTCACTGGCCGTCGTATTACAACGTCGTGACTGGGAAAACCCTGGCGTTACCCAACTTAATCGCCTTGCGGCACATCCCCCTTTCGCCAGCTGGCGTAATAGCGAAGAGGCTCGCACCGATCGCCCTTCCCAAGAGTCGCGCAGCCTGAATGGTGAATGGCGCTTTGCCTGGTTTCCGGCACCAGAAGCGGTACCAGAAAGCTGGCTGGAGCGCGATCTTCCTGACGCCGATACTGTCATCGTCCCCTCAAACTGGCAGATGCACGGTTACGATGCGCCTATCTACACCAACGTGACCTATCCCATTGCGGTCAATCCGCCGTATGTTCCCACGGAGAATCCGACGGGTTGTTACTCGCTCACATTTAATGTTGATGAAAGCTGGCTACAGGAAGGCCAGACGCGAATTATTTTTGATGGTGTTAACTCGGCGTTTCATTTGTGTTGCAACGGGCGCTGGGTCGGTTACGGACAGGACAGTCGTTTGCCGTCTGAATTTGACCTGAGCGCATTTTTACACGCCGGAGAAAACCGCCTCGCGGTGATGGTGCTGCGCTGGAGTGACGGCAGTTATCTGGAAGATCAGGATATGTGGCGGATGAGCGGCATTTTCCGTGACGTCTCGTTGCTGCATAAACCGAGCACGCAAATCAGCGATTTCCATGTAGCCACTCACTTTAATGATGATTTCAGCCGCGCTGTACTGGAGGCAGACGTTCAGATGTACGGCGAGCTGCGCGATGAGCTGCGGGTGACGGTTTCTTTGTGGCAGGGTGAAACGCAGGTCGCCAGCGGCACCGCGCCTTTCGGCGGTGAAATTATCGATGAGCGTGGTGGTTATGCCGATCACGTCACCCTACGTCTGAACGTCGAAAACCCGAAACTGTGGAGCGCCGAAATCCCGAATCTCTATCGTGCGGTGGTTGAACTGCACACCGCCGACGGCACGCTGATTGAAGCAGAAGCCTGCGATGTCGGTTTCCGCGAGGTGCGGATTGAAAATGGTCTGCTGCTGCTGAACGGCAAGCCGTTGCTGATTCGCGGCGTTAACCGTCACGAGCATCATCCTCTGCATGGTCAGGTCATGGATGAGCAGACGATGGTGCAGGATATCCTGCTGATGAAGCAGAACAACTTTAACGCCGTGCGCTGTTCGCATTATCCGAACCATCCGCTGTGGTACACGCTGTGCGACCACTACGGCCTGTATGTGGTGGATGAAGCCAACATTGAAACCCACGGCATGGTGCCAATGAATCGTCTGACCGATGATCCGCGCTGGCTACCCGCGATGAGCGAACGCGTAACGCGAATGGTGCAGCGCGATCGTAATCACCCGAGTGTGATCATCTGGTCGCTGGGGAATGAATCAGGCCACGGCGCTAATCACGACGCACTCTATCGCTGGATCAAATCTGTCGATCCTTCCCGCCCGGTACAGTATGAAGGCGGCGGAGCCGACACCTTCGCAACCGATATTATTTGCCCGATGTACGCGCGCGTGGATGAAGACCAGCCCTTCCCGGCTGTGCCGAAATGGTCCATCAAAAAATGGCTTTCGTTGCCTGGAGAGACGCGCCCGCTGATCCTTTGCGAATACGCCCACGCGATGGGTAACAGTCTTGGCGGCTTCGCTAAATACTGGCAGGCGTTTCGTCAGTACCCCCGTTTACAGGGCGGCTTCGTCTGGGACTGGGTGGATCAGTCGCTGATTAAATATGATGAAAATGGCAATCCGTGGTCGGCTTACGGCGGTGATTTTGGCGATACGCCGAATGATCGCCAGTTCTGCATGAACGGTCTGGTCTTTGCAGACCGCACGCCGCATCCGGCGCTGACGGAAGCAAAACACCAGCAGCAGTTTTTCCAGTTCAGTTTATCCGGGCGAACCATCGAAGTGACCAGCGAATACCTGTTCCGTCATAGCGATAACGAGCTCCTGCACTGGATGGTGGCGCTGGATGGCAAGCCGCTGGCAAGCGGTGAAGTGCCTCTGGATGTCGCTCCACAAGGTAAACAGTTGATTGAACTGCCTGAACTACCGCAGCCGGAGAGCGCCGGACAACTCTGGCTAACGGTTCACGTAGTGCAACCGAACGCGACCACATGGTCAGCAGCCGGACACATCAGCGCCTGGCAGCAGTGGCGTCTGGCGGAAAACCTCAGCGTGACACTCCCCTCCGCGCCCCACGCCATCCCGCAACTGACCACCAGCGAAACGGATTTTTGCATCGAGCTGGATAATAAGCGTTGGCAATTTAACCGCCAGTCAGGCTTTCTTTCACAGATGTGGATTGGCGATAAAAAACAACTGCTGACGCCGCTGCGCGATCAGTTCACCCGCGCACCGCTGGATAACGACATTGGCGTAAGTGAAGCGACCCGCATTGACCCTAACGCCTGGGTCGAACGCTGGAAGGCGGCGGGCCATTACCAGGCCGAAGCAGCGTTGTTGCAGTGCACGGCAGATACGCTTGCCGACGCGGTGCTGATTACCACGGTCCACGCGTGGCAGCATCAGGGGAAAACCTTATTTATCAGCCGGAAAACCTACCGGATTGATGGAAGTGGTCAAATGGCGATTACCGTTGATGTTGAAGTGGCGAGCAATACGCCACATCCGGCGCGGATTGGCCTGACCTGCCAGCTGGCGCAGGTAGCAGAGCGGGTAAACTGGCTCGGATTAGGGCCGCAAGAAAACTATCCCGACCGCCTTACTGCGGCCTGTTTTGACCGCTGGGATCTGCCATTGTCAGACATGTATACCCCGTACGTCTTCCCGAGCGAAAACGGTCTGCGCTGCGGGACGCGCGAATTGAATTATGGCCCACACCAGTGGCGCGGCGACTTCCAGTTCAACATCAGCCGCTACAGTCAACAGCAACTGATGGAAACCAGCCATCGCCATCTGCTGCACGCGGAAGAAGGCACATGGCTGAATATCGACGGTTTCCATATGGGGATTGGTGGCGACGACTCCTGGAGCCCGTCAGTGTCGGCGGAATTCCACCTTAGCGCCGGTAGCTACCATTACCAGTTGCTCTGGTGTCAAAAATAATAATAACCGGGCAGGCCATGTCTGCCCGTATTTCGCGTAAGGAAATCCATTATGTACTATTTAAAAAACACAAACTTTTGGATGTTCGGTTTATTCTTTTTCTTTTACTTTTTTATCATGGGAGCCTACTTCCCGTTTTTCCCGATTTGGCTACATGACATCAACCATATCAGCAAAAGTGATACGGGTATTATTTTTGCCGCTATTTCTCTGTTCTCGCTATTATTCCAACCGCTGTTTGGTCTGCTTTCTGACAAACTCGGGCTGCGCAAATACCTGCTGTGGATTATTACCGGCATGTTAGTGATGTTTGCGCCGTTCTTTATTTTTATCTTCGGGCCACTGTTACAATACAACATTTTAGTAGGATCGATTGTTGGTGGTATTTATCTAGGCTTTTGTTTTAACGCCGGTGCGCCAGCAGTAGAGGCATTTATCGAGAAAGTCAGCCGTCGCAGTAATTTCGAATATGGTCGCGCGCGGATGTTTGGCTGTGTTGGCTGGGCGCTGTGTGCCTCGATTGTCGGCATCATGTTCACCATCAATAATCAGTTTGTTTTCTGGCTGGGTTCTGGCTGTGCATTCATCCTCGCCGTTTTACTCTTTTTCGCCAAAACGGATGCGCCCTCTTCTGCCACGGTTGCCAATGCGGTAGGTGCCAACCATTCGGCATTTAGCCTTAAGCTGGCGCTGGAACTGTTCAGACAGCCAAAACTGTGGTTTTTGTCACTGTATGTTATTGGCGTTTCCTGCACCTACGATGTTTTTGACCAACAGTTTGCTAATTTCTTTACTTCGTTCTTTGCTACCGGTGAACAGGGTACGCGGGTATTTGGCTACGTAACGACAATGGGCGAATTACTTAACGCCTCGATTATGTTTTTTGCGCCACTGATCATTAATCGCATCGGTGGGAAAAACGCCCTGCTGCTGGCTGGCACTATTATGTCAGTACGTATTATTGGCTCATCGTTCGCTACCTCAGCACTGGAAGTGGTTATTCTGAAAACGCTGCATATGTTTGAAGTACCGTTCCTGCTGGTGGGCTGCTTTAAATATATTACCAGCCAGTTTGAAGTGCGTTTTTCAGCGACGATTTATCTGGTCTGTTTCTGCTTCTTTAAGCAACTGGCGATGATTTTTATGTCTATTCTGGCGGGCAATATGTATGAAAGCATCGGTTTCCAGGGCGCTTACCTGGTGCTGGGTCTGGTGGCGCTGGGCTTCACCTTAATTTCCGTGTTCACGCTTAGCGGCCCCGGCCCACTTTCTCTGCTGCGTCGCCAGGTGAATGAAGTCGCTTAAGAAATTAATGTCGGATACGGCGCGAGCGCCTTATCCGACCAACTTATCAGGACGGAATGTTAAAAATGAACATGTCGATGACAGAAAAAATAAAAGCAGGCAAGCTATTTACCGATATGTGCGAAGGCTTACCTGAAAAAAGACTTCGTGGGAAAACATTAATGTATGAGTTCAATCACTCGCATCCATCAGAAGTTGAAAAAAGGGTAATGACTCCAACTTATTGATAGTGTTTTATGTTCAGATAATGCCCGATGACTTTGTCATGCAGCTCCACCGATTTTGTGAGCGACAGCGACTTCCGTCCCAGCCGTGCCAGGTGCTGCCTCAGATTCAGGTTATGCCGCTCAATTCGCTGCGTATATCGCTTGCTGATTACGTGCAGCTTTCCCTTCAGGCGGGAT
>NZ_VDAY01000042.1:0-19103 GCF_019584005.1 Citrobacter sp. EC_71 | reverse complement strand
TATGATCGGCATCGCTCAGTCCGGTTGGTGATTTTGGTTGGTTTGGCGATTGATCAGATCGCACAATCCGGGCTGAGTTCCCTTTCAGTGATCTACTATTCCGCGCAGCTATTTAATTAGTGAATCAAATACTCAGGAGAGTAGGGGTAAAAAGTTAACTAATTCTCTTGCGATATATATCTTTACAGGATGCAGAGATAATTAGCCTGACATTTAATGTCGATAATGATTCAAACGGATCCCGCAGGACGCCGGAGCCGGATGTATGTAATTCAAGGGAAATCCATGAAACGTAAATTAATGACCTCTTCTGTTATTGCCAGCCTGATGTTAGTTGCGGGCGCAGCGGTTGCGGCCGATCCGGTAAGCGTTAGCGGTGGTACCGTGCATTTTGAAGGTGAACTGGTCAATGCAGCCTGTGCAGTCAGCACTCAGTCATCCGATCAGGTTGTTACGTTAGGCCAATATCGTACCGCCAGTTTTGCTGCAGCAGGCGATACGACGGCACAAATTCCGTTCACTATCGTACTGAACGACTGTGACCCGAAAGTGGCTGCGACCGCCGCGGTTGCTTTCTCTGGTCAGACCGACCTCACTAACAATAACCTGCTGGCCGTTTCCTCCTCGGATAACAGCACTACCGCGGGCGGTGTAGGGATTGAAATTCTGGACAATACGTCCACCGCGCTGAAGCCTGATGGGGCAACCTTCTCTACCGCTCAGGCGCTGGTAGAAGGGACCAACACCCTGCGTTTCTCTGCCCGTTATAAAGCGACGGCGGACAGCACTACGCCGGGTCAGGCGAATGCCGACGCGACGTTTATTATGAAGTACGAATAAGCCGTTTAGATTCGCGCAAGGATGATGTTCGCCTCATTGGATGAGGCAATATCCGGGGATGAAAAAGGATGCGGCAGATGATAGGGAAAGGCCTGGCGCTGGCGGGAATGCTGTGCGTAATGCCTGCGCTTGCTCATACGGTAATACTGGAAAGCGGACGCCTCCACTTACGAGGGCAGCTCGTTAACGGCGCCTGTACGGTCGCCACCGACAGCCAGAATTTGCGGGTGCAAATGGGGCAATATCGTACCAATGCCTTCTCCGGAACGGGAAGCTTTGCCTCTACCAGCGTACCGTTTTCACTGCGATTAACGTCGTGCAGTTCTGATGTTTATGACCACGTCGGGATTGCATTTGCCGGTGTGACGCCAGCGGAAGATCCGCAGGTATTTCTGGCCAGCGGCGATGCGTCTGCATCTTCGGGGGTTGGTCTGGCGCTATTTGACGAGCGACAACAGCAAATAATTCCGAATGCTCTACCGCTTCATTACGCGCCGATTATCACCCAAGAGATGACGTTTCATTTCACTGCTCGCTATCGGGCCGTCTCGGAAAATATCACACCGGGAATACTTCGTTCAGACGTGTGGTTTACGTTGGTTTATCCCTGATTTATTTCCCAACGATAATCGCATCAAAGGTATTTGTAGCTATGTTTAATAATCTAAAATCAGGTTTTATCCTTTTACTGGCCTTATTTTCTGCTGCCAGTGTGCAGGCAGCCGGAGGCATTGCATTAGGCGCTACCCGTGTTATTTATCCAGCTGATGCCAAACAAACTTCGCTGTCTATTAGCAATAGCGATACCAAAGAACGTTACCTGGTAAATTCATGGATCGAGAATAGCGCAGGGGTTAAAGAAAAAGCGTTTGTCGTGACGCCTCCGTTGTTTGTCAGTGAGGCTAAAAGCGAAAACACGCTGCGTATCATTTACGCAGGCGCGCCACTGCCCAAAGACCGTGAGTCGCTGTTCTGGATGAACGTGAAAGCCATTCCGTCAGTCAATAAGAACAGCCTTGAGGGTAAAAACGTTCTGCAACTGGCGATTTTGTCGCGCATTAAACTTTTTGTCCGCCCAAATAATCTGCCGCACATCCCGGAAGATGCTCCCGGCATGCTGCAGTTTTCCCGTTCCGGCAACCACCTGAAAATCAACAATCCGTCTGCGTATTACGTCACCTTGGTCAACCTCAATGTGGGGAAAACGAAGATCGATAACGTCATGGTTGCGCCGAAAAGCGATACGCAGGTGCTGCTGCCAACGGGCGTACAGGGCAGCGTTACCTTCCAGACGGTCAATGATTATGGCGCGGTGACCGCCGCCCAAACGGTAAGCGTGCGTTGAGATAACGATGAATAAGACAACGTATTTTCCTGACCTGTTACCGGGGGTTACGCCACCGCTGGCGGGGGTGGCGTTGTCCACGCTGGCGGCGCTCTTTCCCTCTTTAAGCCATGGGGAAAGCTATTTTAATCCGGCATTTTTATCTGCCGATACGGCAACCGTGGCGGATTTATCACGTTTTGAAAAAGGTAATCATCAGCCTGAAGGCGTTTATCGTGTGGATATCTGGCGCAATGATGAATTCGTTGCTACCCAGGACATTCGTTTTGCCAGCAGTGCGGGAAAATCCGGGGAGAAGTCTGGCGGACTGATGCCATGCTTTGGACTCGACTGGGTGAAGCGCCTGGGTGTTAATATTGCCGCGTTTCCGGCACTCAGTAAGGAGCCGAACGCGACCTGTATCAATTTGCCTGAGGCGATTCCCGGCAGTGAAATTGCCTTTGATTTTTCTACTTTGCGCTTAAACATCAGTCTGCCGCAGGCGTCGATGTTAAACAGCGCGCGCGGCTACATTCCACCGGACGAGTGGGATGAAGGGATCCCGGCCGCGCTGGTTAACTATAACTTTACCGGTAGCCGTGGGAGCGATACTGACAGCTATTTCCTGAGCATGTTGAGTGGCCTGAACTATGGTCCCTGGCGACTGAGGAACAACGGCGCGTGGAGCTATTCCAAAGGCGACGGATACCATTCACAAAGCTGGAAAAACATCGGTACATGGCTTCAGCGCGCGGTTATCCCGCTGAAGGGTGAACTGGTGATGGGCGACAGCAATACCGGAAATGATGTTTTTGACAGCGTCGGGTTTCGTGGCGCGCGACTCTATTCCTCAGACAGCATGTATCCCGACAGCTTGCAAGGCTATGCGCCTACCGTGCGTGGCATTGCGCGTACCGCAGCGAAACTGACTATTCGTCAGAATGGCTACGTGATTTATCAAAGCTATGTTTCACCTGGCGCTTTTACAATAACCGATCTTAACCCGACCTCCTCCAGCGGTGACCTTGAGGTGACGGTGGATGAGAAAGACGGTAGCCAGCAGCGCTATACGGTGCCGTACTCCACGGTTCCGTTGTTACAGCGAGAAGGGCGTTTCAAGTATGACGTGGTTGCCGGGGATTTTCGCAGCGGCAATAGCCAGCAATCCTCACCGTTCTTTTTCCAGGGAACATTAATCGCCGGGTTACCAGCGGGTTATACCGCTTATGGTGGTACACAGTTAGCCTCACGTTACACCGCGCTGGTTTTAGGCACCGGGCGAAATCTGGGGGATTGGGGGGCCGTTTCCGTCGATTTAACCCATGCGCGCAGCCAACTGGCGGATGACAGTACGCACCAGGGGCAGTCTTTGCGTTTCCTGTATGCGAAGTCATTGAACAATTTTGGCACTAACTTTCAGCTTCTGGGCTATCGCTACTCTACGCGTGGCTTCTATACCCTCGACGACGTCGCGTATCGCAGTATGGAAGGCTATGAGTACGAATACGACAGCGAAGGCAATCGCCACGACGTGCCGGATGTGAAGAGTTACCACAATCTGAGCTACAGCAAGAAAGGCCGTTTCCAGATCAACATTTCGCAGAATCTGGGGGATTACGGATCGCTGTATATTTCGGGTAGCCAGCAAACGTACTGGAATACTTCTGACACCAATACCTGGTATCAACTGGGCTATGCCAGCGGTTGGCAGGGGATTAGCTATTCACTCTCCTGGTCGTGGAATGAATCGGTCGGCATCTCCGATACTGACCGCATCCTGGCATTCAATATGTCAATCCCGTTCAGCTTGCTGAGCGGGCGGCGGTACTCGCGTGATAATGCCTTCGATCGCACCTACGCCACCTTTAATGCCAACCGCAATAGCAACGGACAAAATAGCTGGCAGAGCGGGATCGGCGGTACGTTGCTGGATGGCCGTAACCTGAGCTATAGCGTGAATCAGGGTCACAGCAGTACTAATGGTTACAGCGGAAACGCCAGCGCTAACTGGCAGGCGGCCTATGGCACGCTTGGTGTGGGATACAACTACGACCGCGACCAGCATGACTACAACTGGCAGCTTTCCGGCGGTGTGGTAGGACATGCGGACGGCATTACGCTTAGTCAGCCGCTCGGCGATACCAATGTGTTGATCAAAGCGCCAGGCGCTCAGGGCGTGCGGATAGAAAACCAGACCGGCGTGCAGACCGACTGGCGTGGATACGCTGTGATGCCGTATGCCACCGTCTATCGCTATAACCGCGTCGCGTTAGACACCAATTCAATGAATAACAATACCGATGTGGAAAACAACGTCAGCAGCGTCGTGCCAACGCAAGGGGCATTGGTGCAAGCGGCGTTTGATACACGTATCGGGGTGCGGGCGTTGATGACGGCGAAATATGCCGGTAAAGCTGTGCCATTTGGCTCCGTGGTGCGTGAAAACACCAGCGGCGTGACCAGTATGGTGGGTGAAGACGGGCAAATTTACCTGAGCGGCCTGCCGCTTAAAGGCGAGTTGCTGATCCAATGGGGGGAAGGCGCAAACGCTCGTTGCGTGGCGCATTATGCCTTGCCTGAAGAGAGCCTGAAACAGGCGGTGACGCTCACGAATGTGACGTGCGAATCGCCAGCGGCACGACAGGAATAATACGATGAAACGACAAACAGGTTTGTTACTGACAAGCGCGTTACTGCTGATGGCGCAACCGTCCTGGGCAACGGTCTGCCAAAATTCGAATGGCACACCAACGGATGTTTTTTACGATCTGTCGAATGTCTTTAACAGCAGCAACAACCAGCCGGGACAGGTGGTGACGTTGCCGGAAAAATCAGGCTGGATTGGCGTCAATGCCACCTGTCCGGCAGGGACGAAGGTGGATTACACCTATCGAAGCTATGTCACTGAACTTCCGGTTCAAAGTACCGAGGGCGGTTTTCAGTACCTGAAACTCAATGACTACCTGCTGGGGGCTATGAGCATCACCGACAGCTACGCCGGGTTGTTTTATCCACCGCGCAATTATATCCGGATGGGGGTTGACTCAAACGTATCAAAGCAGAAGCCTTTTGGCGTACAGGATTCCAACCTGGTATTTAAATTAAAAGTGATTCGCTCGTTTATTAACATGGTACCTATCCCCCGGCAGACGATGTTCAGAGTCTATGTCACTACCAGTACCGGAGATGCGCTGAGTACGCCGGTTTACACCATTAGTTACAGCGGTAAGGTGGAGGTTCCACAAAACTGTGAAGTGAACGCCGGACAGATTGTCGAGTTTGATTTTGGCGATATTGGCGCATCGCTGTTTAGCAAGGCGGGCGCGGGCAACAAGCCCGAAGGTATTAATCCGCAGACTAAAACGGTGGCCATAAAATGCACCAACGTTGCCGCTCAGGCCTACTTGACCATGCGGGTAGAAGCGGAGAAAGCCTCCGGGCAAATGATGGTTTCAAACAACCCGGATTTAGGTTTCATTGTTGCCGACAGCAGCGGTAATCCGCTTACGCCTAACAATCTGTCCTGCACTATTCCATTTCAACTGGACGACAACGCCGCGGCGAGTGTTGGGATCCGGACATGGCCGGTCAGCGTGACGGGTAATAAACCCACGGAAGGGCCTTTTACTGCCCGTGGCTATCTACGAGTGGACTATGACTAATAAGCAAAAGCCCGCCGCATGGGCATTTCTGGCGATTATGCCGATGCTGGCATTTAGCGCGTTATGCCAGGCCGCCTCGTCGCTGGGAGAAATCAATATTGAACTGCGCGGTAACGTGGTGGATTTTACCTGCGCGGTGATTGCCAGCGACAGCAATAAGTCGGTTGATTTAGGCACCTGGCCGACAAAGCAGTTACAGACCAGCGGCGACACCACCCAACCGGTCTCGTTTACGCTGAAGCTTGAAGGCTGCCCGCCGGGATCCGCGTCGATAACGTTTTCCGGGACCCCGGCCCCAGGCACTACGCTACTGGCGCTCGATAACGCGCTTATGGCGCAAAAGGTGGCTATTGAGCTGCGCGATAGCGACCGGACGCGATTGCCGCTTGAGCAGGCCAGCCAGACCGTCGGTATTGATGAGAATGGCAATGCCACGCTGACTTTTTTTGCCAACTATATCGCGCTGGCTGATGGGGTGCAGCCCGGTGTCGCCAGAGCTGATGCCACGTTTATGATTAACTATAACTAATCATTGCGCTGACAAAACACTCCCGAACGACATCTCGCCGGGAGTGTTGTTACATTAATTCATGCATTTTAGCGTAGTCGATCAGTTCAACGATGGTATGTAAACCGAGCTTGGAGTAGATATTAGCCTTGTGAGCGCTAATCGTTTTATTACTGAGTAGCAACTGTTCAGCAATTTCCTTGTTGGATAGCCCGTTTGCCAGATAACGCAAAACCGTCACCTCGCGGTTAGAGAGCGGCATATCATTTAATACACCTTTTTGCACATTTACATTGTTAATAAAGTTCAGTGTATCCGAAGGGAAAAAAGAATATCCTGATAAAATCATTTTTACCGCATTGTAGATATCATTTAGATCCTTTCGTTTACTGACAAAACCATTTGCCCCGGCGCGAATAGCGCGCCCGGCATAAAAAGACTCAGATTTTGAAGACAGAAATAGCACCCGAGTATTCTCCTGCAATGATTTTATTCTCTTGAGTAATGTAAAGCCATCAGAGCCAGGCAGTTCAATATCCAGGATGACAAGATCGACAGGGTACGTGCGTAGATGTTCTATTGCCGCGCGGCTGTCATCGGTTTTCAGCACAACCTGAATATTACTGTTTTTTTCGAGGAGTACTTCTATCGACATTCTGACAATAGGGTGTTCGTCCATAATGATAACGGATGCTGGTTTCATTGTTGTATGCCTCAAACTGTTTGCGTATCTTGCGAATTTGATAAAACATCAGGCGTTATAATATTGTCAAATAGCCAAGAGTTGTTCTGAGGAGAACCGAATAAATACTATTTCGTCCTTGTTTATTCGGTTGTTCTTCTACAGAACAATGAATTTGTGGAACATCCATTTCACACTGGAAAAACTAACAATTAATCAGGAAACAGTGAGGATTATACCTGCTCCGCTCTTTCGGAAAAGACTTACAACATCCCGATTGTTAATGGCAGTTAGGATGTTCTGAAAGATCCAGATGTGTTAATGGCTATTGGCATTATTTATCTGTGGTTCGAATTATGGCAGATTGAAAATTTATTTTAAATAGTAAAAACGATACAATAAGCTAATTGTTTAGGTTTTGTTAAGTCAACGGGAACACTATTTTCGAGCGATGTACGCAGAAACAGTAAGGTTAAGTATGGAAGAGGCGGTATCTATAATACCAGGAATAGTTGTAAATATTAAATATTTGTGAAAATTGGATCAGTTTTCTCATGTGAAAATAAGTAATTTCTTAAAAAATCTTACTGTACATGGAGTTATGGTGTTAAATTAAATGATGAGAGGTAACGTTGAGACGATGTATCAGATGCAAAAAGCGCTGCCGGTTTGGTAATCCCAGGCGGGTAATCAGCTGGTTCAGGCGATAGATGATGCGGTGGTAGGGTTGTGTCTGTAACTGCGCAATCTTTTTTAAGGAGTTACCTTGTAAAAGTAAGGTCACCATCTCCCAATCGACCTGCTTTATGCGCCTCGAATGAATATAATTTAGCACCGGGGATAATAACGCCTGACGCATCTCTGGGAGGTGTAGACTGCGTGATAAGATATAAAAGGGGCCAGACAGTGATATAAAGGTTTTAAGATCTTCATCATGACTGGAAAGCAATATGAAGATTTGGATATCATTCCGCTGTTTAATTAGTTGACGCAGGCACTGAAGAATATCGAAGTAAGAGCTTGTTAAGCCTTCCATATCAACCACTAACTGACTAATGACCGACTTTTGCAGGCAGACCAGCGCCGATTCAATGGACCGGAAGATCGCGGTGCGCGTGCCTGAGAATAAATGGCGGCTCAGTGTATAGGCAAGATAATAGTCCCCTGTAATAATCGCCTGAGATATAGTATCGCCCGGTATGGTGTATTCGATTTTTTGCGCCAGATACTCGATTTGGTCGAATACTTGTGAGGTACAGTGGGGATATTGATGGGTACAGTTAGCGTTTCGTATACGGCGATGTCGTTCCCGGCGTTTTGCGCTGTGCATCCGTTTCCATTCCATTTCTGTTGCGGCAGGTCTGGATAAATTGCTGACAACAAACATCCCTGACCCAAATTTTTCCAGCGCGACGGTGAGTTCCCTTGTGCCGTTGGGTTTCAATGTCTTCAACAATCACCAGACTGGCAATTGAGTATCCCATCAGAATAATCTGCCGGAAGTTTTCTGATGTCTTACTCAATGCCCAAAAGATCGTTTTATCCAGTGCAACCTCTCTCTGGGATTAGTTAAAATATTACCGGTGTACCTTTCGGTTACCTCATGAATAGTATGACTGGATTATTCTGGCAGTCAGTTGCCAGGTACAGTAGGAGCCGATACTTAATTGATGGTGAGATATTTCTCAATAAAAAATTAGGCGGAGAAGTTCCACCTAATTTTGTAGAAAGTTCAGATGCGCCCGGATGTATCTTAAGAATTGCTGATCGTTTTTCACGTGCAGCTTTTTCATAATGCTGCGACGGGTTGCTTTGGCATGGATATCGCTGATTGAGAGCAGGTGAGCGGTTTCGGCTAACGTATATCCGCTGGCAAGAAACATTAAGAACTGGCGCTCTGCGATAGAAAAGTTGCGGGTGGTGCAGTAATGGCAGATAGTCGCCGGTACGCTGTTGCGTAACGCGCGTTTTTGCAAGATGAGGACTAATTTTTTGGTGATCTCGTCAACGTCATCTTCCCGATAGATCAGCGGCAACATGTACAGGCAGGGCCGGAACATCAGCTTATCTTTATCGTTTCTGTTACAGATCACCACCCGGTGTTGGCGCCTGGTGTGAACCGGAACCTGATAGCATTCAGCGCTGAGCCAATCTTCATCCAGTGAGATAAACGCGATGTCGGCGCGATCGATCTCCTTGACAGGCAAAAAACTAATCTCCTGATGCCACTGATTTGACAGATGGGAAATAATGATTTTCAGCCCGTGTTCAAAGTGACTATTTTCTTCCTTGATGGCGATACTTAACATTGAAGAATTCCTGAACCGCTGGAAAGAGGGTAGGGGAATGTTAAGCAAAATCATAAATATTCTAAATACATGTATCCTTAAATCTGGCGCTATGTGGGCTGAGTTGTTACCAGGTGATTTCCTGGATACCCTTGAACGGCCAGAAAAATCAACATTCGTACACTTCGCCAGCAACTGAAACAAAAGGCATTGACTCAGCAAGCGCTGACCGTATAATTCACGCGTTTCTCTGCATGAAGTTATCACTTCACAATGCGCCCTTAGCTCAGTTGGATAGAGCAACGGCCTTCTAAGCCGTAGGTCGTAGGTTCGAATCCTACAGGGCGTACCATTATATTTCAGTAACTTACCCATTTTCTGCAAGTTCCTTATTTCCAAGATGGGACATATTTGGGACATCATCACTGAAAATCGAGTCAATTTGCTTCGCGTGTTCCGTTAAATGGTTCGGCGCAAGGTGAGCGTATCGGCGTACCATCTCGATGCTCTCCCATCCTCCCATTTCCTGCAGAACAGAAAGCGGTACTCCGGATTGAATCAGCCAACTGGCCCATGTGTGTCTCAGGTCGTGGAAGCGAAAATCATCAATCCCGGCCCGGCGGCAAGCTGCATTCCATGCCCGCTGATCATCGACGCGCATCTTTCTCACGGTAGGCGTTTTTGAGCCATCAGGACGGATGCCTTCTTTCGTATGTACGAACACCCATTTATGATGCTTACCAATCTGGTCACGCAAAACCTTACAGGCTGTGTCATTCAGCGCTACGCCAATAGCTCTGTTTGACTTGCTGTCTTCCGGGTTCACCCAGGCAACACGACGCTGCATGTCGATCTGCTGCCATTCCATGTTGATGATGTTCGAACGACGTAGGCCGGTTGCCAGCGCAAACTTAACAACCGACTTCAGTGGCTCCGGACATTCATCTATCAGCCTTTTCGCCTCATCTGCCTCAAGCCACCGGACGCGCTTATTGCGCACCGATGGAACCTTGATCACCGGCGCTTTCTCCAGCCATTTCCAGTCACGTTCTGCCGCCCGCAGAATTGCCTTCATCAATGCCAGGTGTTTGGCCTTGGTGGAGGTGGTGACCGGTTTAGCTGAATAGACTGGCGCTGGTCCTCCATTCTTCTGCGCCGCGGCAGCTTTGATTTTCCATATCTCAAGCTGCTTGCGGTTGCTCATCTTGTTCACTGCAGAGTAAATTTTTTGCTCGGTCACATCCTTTAACCGGATCCCCTCAAAATGCGCCAGCCAGAAAGCCATACGACTGCGGTCATCCTTCAGTGATTTCTTCTCTGCCTTTTCCTCCAGCCATCGCATACAGGCATCATCAAACGTTACATCAGGGAAATCACCAAGCCTGTCTACTCGCCACAATTCAGCTTTGCGCTTGTCATGTAGCTCAGTAGCGAGCCGCTTGTCGGAAGTCCCAAGGCTTTCCTTAATTCGCTTCCCGCCCGGTGTCGAGTAGGACGCGTACCATATTTCACCTCTGCGGAAGAGTGACATTGTTTTTCCTCTGTTATGCCATCACCCGCGCTCACGGCGACAGTATGCAGCGGAGAGTTAAGAGCCGCAATGCAGGCCTGTCGTGTTGTGAGGTAAGGGGATTTAGGTTTTGCGGGGTCTTTGCGGGTTGCTTGCAGTCGGCCTGAGCGGATCCAGTTAGTGGCTGTTGGTCTGGATATCTGAAGAAATGCGCAGGCCTCATCGAGTGTGATGCTGTGTGATTCCATGGTCTCTCCTGTCAGGAAACAACTACATACAGAGCTACAGAACAGGCGATGAAAGCGATAATTAGCGCGGCAACAAATATCTTTGCCGATGTGGTGTATTTCATTTTTTCTCCAGGAAAAAAGAAACCCGCACTTGGCGGGTTATTTTTGGATGATGTTAGTCAGGGCATGAATGCGAATAGCCTTCGCATAATTCTGATTATCCGTCCATCATGAGAATCAACAATTTCTACATTATCTTGTGCTGTATCTATTGGCGTTTTGCAGAGATATAGTTGCTCTCCTGATCCTAAAATTTCTTTGCTACTTATTCCTGTTAAGTCTTGGAACATATCGTTCATAGTTTCACCACATGGTTAATATTCTTCCATTATACAACATTGATACTGGATAACGTGGCAGTGCATTCGCACCCAATAGCCAGCTCATAACTGGCTATCAGTTGCGTCATTTGAAATTGTGCTCTTGCAAAGCCTCACCGAGACGAACAAGCCAGCGGCCTAATTGCTCCATGGCTTCTTCTTTTGTTTCATGAAGGTCAGAGTGGATATTCATTGATACCTGATTTAGATGCGTCATCGGTCGATACTCGAGTTCGATGGGCCAATCGACGATTGTTGAATGCTCCTGCGAGGAGTGACTGAAACCCGCGAAGAACTAATCGACTTCCTCTCCCGTCATTCAAGATAGGTAACAACATGCTAATTTTTCAGATTGCGAGTAAACATCTCGAGAATCGCCTGTACCTGAAAGGTGGGAAAGGCGGGTCATCTGATGGTGGAGCAAAGGCTGCTGCGGAAGCACAAAAATATGCTGCTGACCTACAAAACCAGCAGTTCAACACCATCATGAACAACCTTGCACCGTTCACTCCGCTGGCTCAACAGTACATCGGACAGCTTAAGGATATGTCCACTCTGGAAGGTCAAGGTAAATCGCTTGGTGATTACTATAACTCTCAGCAATATAAAGACCTTGCAGGTCAGGCCCGTTATCAATCACTGAATGCAGCGGAAGCAACAGGAGGTCTTGGATCGACTGCAACATCTAACCAGTTGGCTACGATTGCCCCAACACTCGGTCAAAACTGGCTATCTGGTCAGATGAATAACTATAACAATCTCGCAAACATAGGCCTTGGTGCGCTTCAGGGGCAGGCTAACGCCGGGCAGAACTATGCCAACAACATGGGGCAGATTTCACAGAATAGCGCAGCACTTGCCGCTGCAAACGCTAATCGACCATCTGCATTACAGCAAGGTATCTCTGGCGCTCTTGGTGGCGGCGCTCTCGGCTATGGGATTGCTGGGGCATTAGGTACGTCAACACCTTGGGGTGCTGGTATTGGTGCTGGTATTGGTCTGCTTGGGAGTCTTTTCTAATGGCAACATGGCAAGAAGGAAATGGCGGTAGATTTCTGGCTGGTATTGGAAGCCAGAATGATAATGCTCCAAGGTCAGGCGATAACTCACTGGCGCTTGGTTTGATCCGTGAGAACAATGACTTTGCTCGCGCCGGTGGTAATAACATTGGATTGCAGGCGTTGCAAGGTCTAAGCGGTATTGCTGGCATGTACCAGAAAGAGCAGCAGCAACAAGCTCAAAACGCATTTAACCAGGTTCAGGCTAATGCATGGGCCAGCGGCGACAATTCAGGGCTTATCAAGTTCGCACAGGAAAATCCTGCATTTGTGACACAGGCGCAACAGGCGTTTTCCGGTCTTGATGAGCAGAAGCGCAACGAACTTGGTCAACTGGCAATGCAGACCAATACTGCGCTTGCTCAAGGTCCAGAGGTATACAGCAAGTTTGTCACTGATAACAGCGATAGACTGAAACGTTTGGGTGCAGACCCTAACTGGATGCTTCAAACGGAAATATCAAGCCCTGAGCAGCTTTCACACCTGACAAATGTAATGACGCTTGGTGCCGTTGGGCCAGACAAGATGCTGGAGTATCAGGACAAGCAGGTGGGTCGTCAGCTTGAGCAGGGGCGACTTGATGAAAGCGTTCGCCAGGCAAATATGCAGAATGACACAACTATTCGCGGTCAGAATATCAGTCGTGAAAACTCCATTCGCTCAGCCTATGCACCAACTGCAGCGATGCAAAACTATAACCAGTATGCGCAATTGCTGAAGTCAGATCCTGAATCAGCGGCAACATTTGCCGCCGCTGCTGGCATCAATCCGTCAGCCAAAAAACTGATGAAGGTTGAAACCAATCCTGATGGTTCGGTGACGAAATACTACACGGACGGTAGCGAAGAGGCCGGGAAAATTAACCAGCCAATCAATGGCGACGGCATTAAGCCAATCAGCCTTCCTCAGGCTCAGTCGATCATTGACAAGGCTAACGAAGGATCTAAGAAAGCAGCAGGTTTTGCCTTGCGCCTAAAGGATTCAATGGACTCCATGAATGAGCTTGGAAAAACCATTGACCCGAAGCGCGTAGCATTAATTAACCGCTCTCTTGGTGATGGAACTATAGCAAACCTCAGCCTATCTCCAGCAGAGCAGCAGTACATGGTTAATGCCAGGGATGCGCTTTACGCAATTTTGCGACCAGAAACAGGCGCGGCGATTACTCTTCCTGAAATGCAGGAGTATTCGAAAATGTACTTACCGCAACCTGGTGATTCTCCAGATGCTACCAAAACAAAAATGCGAAAAATGCAGGGGCAATACAACTCCCTTCGCGGTCAGTCAGGGCGAGTATATGACGCGTTAGTTGTGTCTACAGCGGCCAACAATCAGGACCAACAACCCGAACAAAATCAGCAACAACAGCAAGCACCACAGCAGCCTGCAACGCATACCTCTAAATCCGGCATTCAATTCACGGTGGAATAATGAAAGTTACAGCCAACGGTAAGACATTCACATTCCCAGAAGGAACAAGCACTGAGGATATTGGATCGGCTATTGATGAGTATTTTGCTGGACAGTCTGCACAGCAGGAACAGCATGGCACATCTACGCCCCCAGAAAGCCAACCACAGCAACAAGAGCCATCATTAATGCAGCGAACCGGTGATTTCCTTACTGGCGGTCAAAGTGCAGGGCAAATTGTTGAACAAGCCGCCAGAGGTATAGCCAATGTTCCTTTTGATGTGCTTCAAGGTGGTGCCAGCCTCATTAATGCTGCATCTCAGGGTCTTGGCGGTCCAAAGATTCTTGATGATGTGTATAGGCCTGTAGACAGACCAACAGATCCATATGCTCAGGCGGGAGAGACTGTTGGTGGTTATCTGGTTCCATTCGGAACGGCTGCAAAGGCCGCTGGAGTAGCAGAGAAAGCTCCAGGAATGATTAATGCAGCAAGCAATGCTGGGAATATGGTTGTCGGTTCGTTGGCTGAGGCAGGTAATCAGCAAGGTGATTTTGCAGAAAATACCGCCAAGAACGCTGCTATAAACCTAGGCGCTCAAGGTGTGCTATCTGGCCTAGGTCGATTACTTTCCCCTGGTACGGCGCAGACATTAGGAACAGCAGGAATAAATTCTGCGGATGATGTTTCAAAACTTGCGGGTACATCAGCGGGAAGAAAAGTAATTGCTGGTCAGGCTGGAAGCATTACTGATGACGTAGCAAGGGCCGCTGATATCGCTGGTGTCGATATTAATGCATTAACACCCGGCATGAGATCTGGTAGCAGAGGCATGGCTCAGGCTGAAGGCATTCTGGCATCAAAGCCAGGAATAACTCAGGATGCACATGCGCAGGCGTTTAACGAAATCCAAACAAAGTTTAATTCTGCTTTGGATGATCTGGGAGCAGAAGTTGGTAGCGCAGCAGAAAAGAGCGGCACAATTAAGCAGAGGATTCTTTCCGGCATTGATAGCATGAAGGCCTCTGAAAAGTCAGCATGGGATAATGTTCGCTCTACAGCACCAGAAACAAAAGCCAGAATGTCCAATACCAACGCCACCATTCAGGGGGACATTGATGCTGGCATGCCTCTGACTCCAGAAATGAAGCAGTTCGCCGCGGCTTACAACAAAACAGGGAAAAGCGGGATAACATTTGATGCGATGAAGGCGTGGCGCGGGAAACTTGCTGATGCTGAGCAAAAGTACATAAGGTCTGGAGAGGCCAACATGGCAAGGCGTATGGGAGAACTTAGAGACGCAGCAACGGAAGATATGCGCGGCATGGCTCAAAGCGGTGGATTCATCGACCAATGGACTGCTGCGAATGACCTTTCCAAAGCGCGTTTTGCTGCACAAAAACAAGCAGAGACTGCATTAGGAAAGGATCTTGCTACTGATACACTGGTGACAAATGGTGTAAAAGCCCTCCAGAACTCGGCAAAAACTGGATCTGGTAAGTTTCATCAAATGATTGGCGCATTACCTGAATCAGAACGAGCACCGGCAATAGCGTCAATATTGCAGGATGCACTATCCCAAGGAGTTAGAGGTGGGAAATCTGAAGCGTCTGGCATTTCACACATAGCATCAATTTTAACCCCGCAAAATATTTCCGCTATTAGTAAGCACTCAAAGGAGATCGGACGCATTGCCAGCGCTTATGGAGATCTAGCTAGGGCAGCAACCAAACCACTCCGCTATGTGGAGAATACCGGCAGATCTGTGCCAGCAATTAATGCTCTTGAACAGGGACTACCAAAAGCTGCTCAGGTAGTTCTCAATGCGATTGGTAACTCAACGTCTGGTGCCATTGTTGGTACCACTGGGGGTGGGTTTGCTGGCGGCGTTATAGGGGCAGTTGCTGGTTCAGTGGCGAAGGGGGCAATTGAAAAACTGGCAGCATCTCGCAGTGGGCGTTACGCCATAGAAAAGGCCATTCAGGAAGCGGCAAAAGCAGCGCGATCTGGAGCAAGCAAAGAGGCGCTAGCCGCAGCGGAGCGAAGATTTTTATCCAACACCGCCGCAGTGAAGGCCATTAGAGATGCGATTGGAAATGAGGAATTCCAGCGCTTAGCTAGGGCCGGGATTGTCGCCTCGCTAAGCGGTATGGAGCAGGATTGATTAGTTATCCAAGGATGGATTGATCTTATCTCTTGTTGATGTGGCAATTTGCCCAACATTTTTCACCCATTTCTTCAAGAAAGAAATGTCATCTGCAAAACCATGAATGTCATCATTTTCAATGCGGTCGGCACGTTTCTCAAGTGCATCAATAGAGTTTTCTAAACCGGAAATCGAGATAGCCAACTTACCGCCGTCATCTTTTATCGACGCTTTAAGAAGCTCATTTTCAGTTTTTAGCTCTGCTAATTTTGTATTCAGTGAGGATAATTGATATTGAATAACAATGACTGCGATCGCTATCACGACAACTGTTGTATACACACCAACCTCCTTAGTTTTTTTTACTGTAGCACGGGCTTCGTAGTATCACAGCCCACTTAGGTGGGCTTTTTCTTAGTTACAGCCGAATTGATTGCAGGTATGACTATATGATTGACCTTGTGAGTTACGGCCATAAATCATTCTGGTCCCGCCCATGTTTGTCTGCGTTTCATTCCACGTTTGACCATTGGATGCACGCCCATTTGTGTAGGTGGAATTTCCAATCGTGTTAGATGTTTGAGACCATGATGAACCGGTATTCGAGTTTCTTCCATTAACCGTAGTCATACCGCCCATTCTGCTAACTTGATATGTGTTTCCATTATTGTCATAACATGTTGCAAATGAGTTGCTACCAATGCATTGAGCCCCGGCAACAGATGAAGCGCACAGAAGCGCTAATGCTATCAATTTGTTCATTTAACCTTACCATAATTAATGTAATGCGATGGTGCAGGGTCGATCTTTGTCGATTTATCAATCACATTCAATTTCTTTTGTAGATGTCCAAATGTAAGGATCAGAACAAATTACATCTCCATTGAATTTAACGTCATAACCCATTAAATATGAACTATTTCCGACAATCTGAGCGGCTACCACACTAACAGCCGAAGCTGTCGCAACACCCAAAACAAAGCCAATTATAATTTTTTTCATTTTCCATCCTTGCCGTAAATGCTCTTGAGGGTCTCAAAAACCATCTTTTTAACCATATCAGATTGCTGCTCAGCTAATCGTTCAGCCTCGTCACGATATCCAGATACTGGTGACGGAGTAGAAACAGCAGCCTGAACAATCTGCACTAGCTCAGCATTGATCGACCTTCCGTTCATCTTGGCTCTTTGATCTAACTTTGCTTTTAAATCAGCAGGAAGGCGCAACTTAAACTGTGGGTCTTCTCTGGACATTTTATCACCATTGTTTTTCTTGACAGTCTATAACGGTGATAGTACATTCTCAATTGAACCACCGTGGTTCATTGTTATGGAGGTAGCATGCAAGGCGCAAGAAAACTGCCGCAGTTCAATCTGCGCTGGCCACAAGAGTCATTGAATTTGGCTAAGCAGATTGCTGCTGAGAATGGCAGATCAGTAAACGAAGAGCTTCATCGGATGTTTTTGCAGAAGATGAAAGAGGAGGGCCGGTGTGTAGCATAAAAGTTGAAGCCCCAACTACTTGCGATAGTCAGGGCTTCTGCATCAACAAATCTTCTAGGACATATTGACATGACAAGTATAGCAATTCTTGAAGCAGTTAACACCTCTTACGTTCCATTCAATGGGCAGCAAATCATCACTGCTGTGGCTGCTGGAGTTACATATGTAGCCATGCGCCAGATCGTAGAAAACATTGGCATCGATTGGACGGGGCAGTCGGTTAAGCTGCGTAAAATGAAAGACAAATTCAACTGTAGAGATATCTCTATGGTTGCCGCTGACGGCAAACTGCGCAAACTTCTTTGCTTACCCCTGAAGAAGCTCAACGGCTGGCTGTTTAGTATTAACCCTGAAAAAGTACGCGCTGACATCCGCGATAAACTGATCCAGTACCAGGAAGAATGCTTCACCGTTCTGCATGACTACTGGGCGAAAGGTAATACTGAGAACCCACGCAAGAAAACAACGGTAGACGAGCGGACGCCACTGCGTGATGCCGTGAACATGCTTGTTAGCAAAAAACGGCTAATGTACCCGGAAGCGTACGCAATGATTCATCAGCGTTTTAATGTGGACAGTATTGAGGATTTGGATTCCAGGCAGATGCATGAGGCTATCGAATATGTTCACCGTGTAGTGTTAGAGGGTGAATTAATGTCTGATGACAAACTACCAGAATCAATAACAAGGCAGTTTACCGACGAGGAGCTTTGTTCTCTGGCATGGCTTTGGCGTGCCGGTGCGGTAATGATTACAGCATGCCGTGGCATTTACCCACTTCTGAAGGTAGCAGAACACCGTGAAGCTGGTCATTTTTAATCTATAGGCCACGAGTACCAGAGGACACTGAATAAAGCCAGAGAAGTCATTAAGCGCGAAACAGCGCATATCGAATTCCAACCCTGGAGGGATGATAACTGGAGCAGAGTATTGCCACACTTGCGCAACGATTCATTCCCTACGACTGATTAATCAATCGGCCGACTTTCCGGCCAATCTCCTGAGAATTCAGGACATCACAAACCTCGCTCCGGCGGGGTTTTTTTATACCCAAATTCTACCGCAGCTCGACTGTGGGGATTACTTGCGCCTGGAGCACAGTAAATGTCAGATATCACTGCTAATGTTGTCGTTAGTATGCCAAGCCAGCTGTTCACTTTGGCCCGTTCGTTCAAAGCAAATGCCAACGGTAAGATTTACATCGGCGCTATAAACACAGATCCGGTAACTATTACTGATCCTACAAATCAGATTCAGGTATATCTTGAGAATGAAGATGGCAGCCATGTACCAGTATCCCAGCCTCTAATCATCAACGCTGGAGGGTATCCTGTATACAACGGCCAGATTGCAAAATTTGTTACCGTACAAGGTCACTCAATGGCTGTGTACGATTCATATGGAGCGCAGCAGTTCTACTTCCCTAACGTTCTTAAATATGACCCTGATAGACTAAATAGCTGCGCGGAATAGTAGATCACTGAAAGGGAACTCAGCCCGGATTGTGCGATCTGATCAATCGCCAAACCAACCAAAATCACCAACCGGACTGAGCGATGCCGATC
>NZ_VDAY01000041.1:0-19395 GCF_019584005.1 Citrobacter sp. EC_71 | reverse complement strand
CGCTTAGTGCTGAATTCACTATCGGCGAAGGTGAGTTGATGGCTCATGATGTCCCTCTGGGATGCGCTCCGGATGAATATGATGATCTCATATCAGGAACTTGTTCGCACCTTCCTTAGCTCCCTGATCGCGGCGCTGGAAGAAGAAGTGGGATATCGACTGTTCGATCGCGATACGCGCAAGGTGCAGTTAAACGGCAATGGCATTCACTTTATTGATATTGCTCGCCGATTGATTCAGTCACATGATGACGCTGTCGTTGAGATCGCATCCTATGCCACCGGTTACAAAGGCAAAATTGTGCTGGCGGTGTTGCCCTCGATGGCGGTGGAGTGGTTGCCACAGGTGCTGGCGGAGCACCATCGTGCGCATCCTGACATCAAGGTTGAGCTGCTGGATACGCAGTGGGATCGCTGCCTGAAGGCGATTCTCGACGGCCGCGCAGACCTCGCATTAACCGCGGGTCAGCCCTCTCCTGGCACCTTCAGTTCGCGAATGCTGTTTGCCGATGAATTTTTTCTGATCTGCCATCGCAGTCACCCGCTGGCGCAGCGCGAGAGCGTCGACGTTGCCGAAGTGGCGCAGCAGGCGTTTGTTGGCTTCTCTCAGGGAACCAGCATCCGCCAGTACACCGATCAGCTGATGGCGCCGCACAGCTTTAACTATGTCCTTGAGGTACGACAGCTGACGACCATGATGGGGCTGATCGCGGCTAACTATGGGGTCAGCATCGTGACCGGCCTGACGCTGTTCCAGTTTCAGCATAAGAACATCGCCATTGTGCCGTTTCGCGATCTGTCATTACAGCGCGGCATCTATCTGGTGACGGATAAAGAGCGGCAGCTTTCACAGTGTGCCAGTGAGTTCTACGAGTTCTTACAGGAAAAGGCGGAGAGTTTTATCCCTCGCTCCGCGCGCTGAGCTTTCGTTTATCGACCGTCGCACCTTTGTGCTCTCAGCCATCGGCAATTGCCACGGGCAGGTCGTCGACTCGCCGGATAACCAGCGAGCCGGTCGTTCGTCAGACGGAGGTGGTCAAGGTTGTGACCTGTAGATCCGCAATACCTTCAATTGCGCGAACCAGCGCGCCGAAAGGGGCAGCCTGAGCGTGTTGCTCCAGCATCTTCGCGGACTGCCAGCGCTCAATCATCACGAACTGGTGATCGTTCTCGCGGTTCAGATGCAGTTGATACAGCTCGCAGCCCGGTTCGCCCTGGACGTCACGCTCTACCGTCTTCAGCGCCTGAAGGACTTTCTCACGCGAGCCTGAATGCGCGGTAATGGTGGCCACAATAGTCACAGCGTCATGCATTTTCATATTCCTTTTGATGAGTTAAGCGATGGCATAAGCATACACCCGTGGCGGCGGTTGAAAATCCTTTTTTTGTGCTAATACCTTCACTTTTCGGGTGAAAATGCGGGTATCAGGGTTTATCGCCCACTGCGTAACGACTGCGGCGGAATGCCGTAACCACGGATAAACACTTCCCGCATATGGCGTCCGTCACGAAAGCCTGATTCACGGGCGATAGAATCCAGAGACAGGTGGCTTTGTTCAATCATCAGCCTGGCAGCCTCCAGCCGAAGCCCTTCAATGGCTTTAGCCGGTGACTTTCCCGTTTCCTGGCGAAACAGACGGCTAAGCTGTCGGGCGCTCAGGTGGGCACTGTTGCAAATAGTCGGTGGTGATAAACTTATCATCCCCTTTTGCTGATGGAGCTGCACATGAACCCATTCAAAGGCCGGCATTTTCAGCGTGACATCATTCTGTGGGCCGTACGCTGGTACTGCAAATACGGCATCAGTTACCGTGAGCTGCAGGAGATGCTGGCTGAACGCGGAGTGAATGTCGATCACTCCACGATTTACCGCTGGGTTCAGCGTTATGCGCCTGAAATGGAAAAACGGCTGCGCTGGTACTGGCGTAACCCTTCCGATCTTTGCCCGTGGCACATGGATGAAACCTACGTGAAGGTCAATGGCCGCTGGGCGTATCTGTACCGGGCCGTCGACAGCCGGGGCCGCACTGTCGATTTTTATCTCTCCTCCCGTCGTAACAGCAAAGCTGCATACCGGTTTCTGGGTAAAATCCTCAACAACGTGAAGAAGTGGCAGATCCCGCGATTCATCAACACGGATAAAGCGCCCGCCTATGGTCGCGCGCTTGCTCTGCTCAAACGCGAAGGCCGGTGCCCGTCTGACGTTGAACACCGACAGATTAAGTACCGGAACAACGTGATTGAATGCGATCATGGCAAACTGAAACGGATAATCGGCGCCACGCTGGGATTTAAATCCATGAAGACGGCTTACGCCACCATCAAAGGTATTGAGGTGATGCGTGCACTACGCAAAGGCCAGGTCTCAGCATTTTATTATGGTGATCCCCTGGGCGAAATGCGCCTGGTAAGCAGAGTTTTTGAAATGTAAGGCCTTTGAATAAGACAAAAGGCTGCCTCATCGCTAACTTTGCAACAGTGCCAGAAAAACTGTTGAGCAACTGGCTTCGTCTGATATCCGGGTGCATTGCCTGGCACTGGGTGGTGTGGACCTGACCAGCCCTGCCGGAAAGATGACCATGCAAGTGATTTCAGCGGTGGCTGAATTTGAGCGGGATTTGCTGCTAGAGCGTACACATTCTGGTATTGCGCGGGCAAAAGCAGCCGGAAAGCGGTTTGGACGTCCTTCAGTACTGAATGAAGAACAGAAAACTACGGTGATTGCGCGTATTAACGCCGGAATCAGTATCAGCGCCATCGCGCGGGAATTTAATACCACCAGGCAAACCATACTCAGGGTAAAGACAGGACAGCAATGATCCTGAGTTCCCAGTTGGACGGTCTGCTATGTGCCAAAAGCGGACATTGCTAACATTCCTGTGTATTAATAAATAGGAAGCTGATCAGTCGAGTGTTTGGTCGCTCATTGAAGCGGGATCTTCCAACGGTTCCACATGAGTGGTGATATGGATAAAAGGCAGTGCTGTGCGAATATCATTCTCTATACGCTCGGCCCAGTCGTGCCCATATTGAACAGTCCATAGCCCAGGAACTAGGATGTGCATTGTCATAAATGCCCGCCCCCCAGCCTGGCGTGTGCGCAATGCATGGAAATCAAGCCCATGTTCACGATATCTCGCCAGCAGCGACTCGATTTTTTTGAGTTCTTCGGCGGGGAGCGAGACGTCCATCAGACCTGCAGCTGAACGACTAATAAGCTGATAACCAGTCCACACGATGTTAGCTGCGACCAGCAATGCAACGACCGGATCGACCCAGAACCAGCCGGTCAGATAAACCAGTCCAACACCAAAAATGACACCGACCGACGTCCAAACATCGGTCAGCAGGTGATGAGCATCTGCCTCTAGAGTGATCGAATTGTGCTGCTTACCCGCCCTTAACAAGATCCGTGCCGTCACAAAATTAAGAACGGATGCGCCTGTAGAAACCAGTAGTCCGAGACCAATCTCCTCAAGCGGCTGCGGAGTTAATATCCGCTCAACTGCGGTATAGCCGATACTGGCCGACGCCAATAGGATCAGAAATCCTTCGAAAGCACTCGAGAAATATTCGGCTTTGCCGTGCCCATATGCATGGTTCTCATCGGCCGGAATCGCAGCCAAAGTCAGCATCCAGAGCGCCATTATGGCACCTGCGAGGTTAACTACGGATTCGATGGCATCGGATAGCAGACCGACCGAGCCGGTCATTTTCCACGCAACACCTTTGAGTCCGATAGTGGCAATAGCCGTGGCAATGGAAAGCCAAGCGTAGTGCGCAAGCGGACGAGGCGCCCCTTTAGTTTTATTCATTATTAACTTCCTAAAATAGGGTGGTTAACTCACATTTTGAACCATACTAGATGTTTAAATAAGCATTACATCTTGAATGTTTTTTCGTTTTTATAAATTTCTTTAAAAAAAGTCTCTACAAGTGCTTTTTATCCTCTAGTACATTAAATTTTATTTTTCGATTTTTTATAACTTGAAGAAAAATTGCCTCACTACAGATTAGTCATTTAGGTTAACTGAGCGACTTTTGTATTTTTCAATTAAAATATGCAAAACTCCCATTGCGCCATGTGCATAAAAATAGATCTCAATGAAAGTAGTAAAGAACTTATGCCAGTGGATTATTATTGCAGCCAGATTTGACTGCATGGTATTCAACAGGAACCATAGGCCACCTGAAAGTGCTACAATTAGTAACGCTAAAACTCCAAGTCCTTGGATTGTACTGGCAATCCCTCCCGAATGAGCATCGGGCAGGCGAAAACTAGTTAGCGTTTTTATATCTTGTTTAATGCCACTAAAATCAAGCCCAGCCCATGAAAAGTAATAAGTAAAACCTCTTTGAGTTAGCATCCAGCTTAACATTATGAAACCACAAATAATCAGTCCTAACCCTGAAATAATGTGCATCCAGGTTATAATCCCTTCAAGGCTATGTTCACCAATTGCTTCGGTCTCCGTTAGATTGGAGTTAATGATTTGTAACAATATTAAAAATGCCACAACAATGTGAAGGGCGCGAAAAAAAGGAGCGTAATCATGGGGTAATAGATTCCAAAGTCGCAATTTCATTAATAATTCCTTAGCAATTTTATCGATACCATGAATCATACATAAGAATTATTAGCATAACCTTAATTTTGAAAATTACAGCAGGTATTAGCTCATCTCATGATATTGCCATTCAGTAAATAGGAATTAAAATCATTATTGCCATGCAATTAGTTTCAGTTCTTGTTATGAAACAAAGCCCCCTATATAGATTAATCTTGCATGGAATTTTATATGTAGTTAAATATGTACTATTCTATAGAGCGATAATCTATTTTTACATTTCATAAGCCAACTCATAAAAAATAAGAATCATGAGCTAAATTAAAAATTTAAGTCGTTTGTATTTTTTCGCGATGATATTAAGTGAGTGCTTGTGATTTTCATAATGCATTAAGTGGTTTGCCAGCCCCTCGTTGATTAATACGCAGTAAGGTTAGCAATTTCTCCACCACGTTTGAGAACAACTGAGAACTTCCGCTCTTCGCTCATAGCTGCCCGTCATGCCAGCTCAAAAAACAGGCTTAACGTAGGATAATTTCCGTTTTCCAAGCGGACCCCTTCAGTAAGTGCTCGGTGATGAATGTAGAAAGAGCTGCCCGCCCACCGTGATTTTTAGGGATACCCAGCGTGGCCAGAATGTCTCTCTTTAGAATATTACGCAGGTTAGCGGCCTTTTTTTCCGCTTCATGTTTGGCCTGCATGTCCCGGCTATGCTGCTTACGTTCGGCCCGGGTTTTCTTCACCTTCACTTTCGTCGTCACTACTCTTTACCTGGCAGGGCATCATCATCATTGATACCGGTCGCGGAGGCCTGCGGTCGTTACCTATCCCCCGCCGCTGGCCGCACATTTGATGGCGAGAGTATACCTGCTCTGTCGGCAGCGCGTCTTTTCTTGTCTTCATATATGCAAAATTAGTCCAACATACAAATGCGATCAGGGTCAACACCCCCGCGTCCACCCTGCAAAGCGCCCTTGACCTTTATACCCACTGAAACCCTCGCGCCCCCGGCCCCTCTTTTTTTTCTCTTTTTTCTCTCTTTTTCTCATATTTTCTCGCATGGCTCATCCAGCGACCGGAGTCCCTATGTGGGGTTTGCAGGAACCGGACGGAAAGACCGGCACGGCCCGGTTGCCGCAGGCGGGGGAAATGGCCAGACCGGGCACGGCGGTTTCTTTTTAAAATGGTGGGCCCGGGCAGAATGGTTACCCCGGGCACGGGCCCGATCCTGAAAACGACACGGAGGTTTCAGGTACGGCTCCCCTTTCTGCCCCAAGCGAAGCGCAGGGGCAGAAAGGGGAAGTTTATTTGTATGTTGGACTAATAGAGGGTGATTTACGTGAATTCTGCCCGGGTTTTCCCGGCGATTATCCCGGAATCCATCACCGATATTCTTCCCTTTATCCTAATACCGGTGATGGCCACCGGCACAAAATGCAGGGTGTTCCGGCCCGGCGAAGATGCGGCCGCAAACCAGCACGAAAGTGTCGGTCGGAAAAAGGTGAAGCCAATGCTGGTGGCCGCACGGAATTCAGGCGGGCACTCGACGTTACTCACCCACGACTCCGGGTTAACGGTTCGACTCCGGGTAGCCTGGCCCGGGTGAAGCCCGGGGCAGGCTACCCTGTTTTTGTATGTTGGACTATTTTGACGGGTACTGGAGCAAACCACTCTGCCACACGATATGGCATTTAGTTACCGCTCTTGCGGTTCATGGATGAAATAGTCGGTTCTGTCAGGAGGGAGTCAGGGAAATGTGAAGAACCGAAATGGCCACGCTGAAAGATCATGTAGCCAGTTCAGATAAGCAAATTGAGTTAACGCCCTCGCTCATACCGCACCAGCTCTTCAGGTTTAGACAACCACTCTGTAATCTGGTGATCATGCATTGACGTATCGTATTCAAAGTCTGGCGGATAATACATATCGCCAACAAACCACTCTTCCTGCTTTAATTCATCCTCATCTATATCACAACCGCTATCAAGCCAGTCCCATCGGCCTCTTTTGTTAAAAATCACTCTCCCATTCGGCATAAAAGCTCCTTATTCAGTCAGATGGTTACGGTCTCGATATCTCGATGCCAGGTTAACATCGTTCACCAGTTTTACCACGGCTGGACGTTCGGCTTCAGTCCAGGAATCAGGCTGATAGTACACCCGCAGCGATTATCATCAAACTACTTCGCCTCTCAATCCCGCGCTCTCAAATTTCTGTTATGCATCATGCCAGAGTACAATATGAGGACACTATCGCCGGAATATTACCGACCGCCCCGACGATTAACGTTACCGGCCTAAGCTGAGGAAAATGGTTCTATGAAGTCATTTCTGATCAAAATGTCAAACGCGCATAACGAACACATCCGGGAAGTCGCTTCCGTGGATGAAGCTATTCGTATCGCATCCGAAAGAGCAAATGAAGGTTTCTGGCTTCCACCCAGCCGGGTCTGCGAAATGAGCAAGGAACATGAAGGCCGGTATACAGTCGGTGATGATGGCTGGTTCCGCCCCATCGAGCTGGCGGTTCCAGTCGAAATAGAAGAAGTGAAGTCGTCCTACGGGAACGGTGGTTACGACATGATTTCCGTAGGCAAATGGATCCAGACTCAATCAGGCTGGCAACCGTCACCGGCTGTCTGACTCTCCTTTTGTTTCGGTGGGGCTAGAGTGCCCCACTATTCTTCCGCTTTACGCTCGCGTTTTTCTTTGTCGCACTTCACTTTTTCATAAGCCTTGCCAAACCACTTAGGCTCTTTTCCCATCCCCGAATAAGATAGTCCTTCCGGCAGACTCTTCCAGAACACCGTTATCGCCTCGGCAAATTCTCTAAACTGTTCCTCGGAAACTTCAAGTTCTTCGTGGCGAGCTGGTCTCTCTTGCGGATAACCTTCGCATTGCCATACTGAGTAGTACTCCGGGTGAGCATTAACCAGTTTCTGGTGGGCATCACCATCTCCATGTTTATAAACGTTGACAACCTGATGACATGCACTGATTAACGGGAAACATGGCATGTTTCGTACTTCAATACCCAGCCATTCCATCAAATCCATAAGCCTCGGAAAACTGAGGTTCCAGATCAAATCTGATATCACAACCATGTCGAGCCACCGCCAGCTTCTGGCCTCCCGGATAAGCAGATCTCGTAATGCCTTGTCAAACTGGTGGTACATCCCAGCGGTCAGGGAAAGCGTGACCGTGACCTTCATTTCCCGCAACGCAACCCAGTGGCAAGCTTCAATCTGTTCAATATTCTCGTATACGTCACTTTCGTCGTGGTAATCAGGATTGAACCAGTCTCCAGCTGACTCTATAAATGACTCGCCTTTCTTTGTCGCTTCACTCCTGATCTCCACATCACTGAACTGCGACAGCAAACGTTCCTGCGCTTGTTCAGCGTAAAAAAGATGCGGGTTAAGCACCCACGGTCGGTCAATTGCCGCAAAGAAAAAGATGTTCCATCTCGGGTCGATAATTTCTTTTTCAGCATCAACAGCTGGCGCTGATACACTGCGGTTTGATTGTTTTTTTCTACCCATACCACTATCCAAATTAAAAACAGACGAAAAAAAACCGTCCAGCTGGACGGTTAATATCAAAATATCCTTCAGAAGTCTGACACGGGTCAGGCGCTAACCCGGGCAGTCGCTACTCACTAATTAAACCCCGCATAGGGGAAAACAATATTTTGATACTCCGACAACGCACCCCGCGATGGGGGAAGGTATGTCAGGCCAGTCTAACAAACCCAAAGCTCGTTGCAACCGCCAATCAGTGACTTAATCCTGGCAATCCTGATCATCAGTTTCAGTTCCGCAACTTAAGTAATCCATATTTAAAAACATTTTGTTCCCCGAGCCTGCCAATGCAGACAGACCTGAGATTTTACAGATCACGACAATCGACGGTACGCGTTTATAAATCTCGATTTCGCTTTCCCAACTTGACGCAAGATACCTTTCAAGCTGAAGTTCAGGGGTTACATCAACAGGTTGAATTCTGACCACAAAACCGTCTTTTCGCCCCTCATTGCGAAGAGATGTTAGCTGTTTTATCTCTGCATCGTTGAGTGTGGAAAATTTACGGCCATTAAGAATATGAGAGCAAAAATTGAAGCCAGTGATATGAGATGAGCCACCAGTTATCGATTCCAAAATGCTTGCATATTAGCTATCTGGGGGTTAGGCTCGCCTGTTTGCGGAGTGGATTCACATAATTCAAGGAGTCTTTCCAATTCCGATTTGGAATCACCCATACCCAATTCATTGCAAGGAAAAACATTGTGATTATTATTCATGAAAACTCCGTAGCATTAGATTTGAAGGCTAGTTTTCAACACTATGGGATCCCGAAATAAGTTCTCCCCCCCGCTCCCGGTAAGCTTTCGTTAATACCGCATAACTTTCTGAATTAACATGCTCATCAACCCCCGAACAAATCAGCCGGTTCGTCGGTGCTTCAAAAGCGTGGCGTTCGTATTTTTCGACCACGCGACAATCTTCCGACCATCTCTTGCCGAGCAACAAATCATTTGTGGTAATTGATGGAAACATCATCAATGCAAAAATTCCCCCAAGACAGCCTATTGGCACGAGCCACATGCAAACGATCTTGTTTTCGGAGCGTACAAATTTCAACCCGATGGTAGCGCCTATGATAGTCACGACAAATACCACCAGCAGAATTTTTAAGGGTAAAATCAGATCTGCGGCATAAATTAGCATTAATCATATCTCCTTAACTTTTCAATATTTGGTTCCTTCAAAAAGCCATCCATACTTTCCTTCATCTGGATGATCTGTCTTGTAGTTTATCTGGCAAGTGGTGAACTGACGCATCCATTCTCGTGACCTAAAAAATTTCCCACGAGGAAGTTTATCGCCAGGTAAGCATTGTTCAGCCCATTCGACAAAAGCAGGACAAACCCCCTTAAAGTGAGGAATAACAACTTGCGTGGCTTCTTTACGCATTACTGCTGACTGAATGGTTTTGGGATCAATCGTCATGGCTTCACAGGCTAACCCGACTTCACAAACATTTCTATTCTGCTGATGTTCTGTCATAGCGCCTTCCAGTTGAAGTTAAGTAGGGTCAGTTTGGATTTGAAAATTGTTGTACGGTAAGCCTGTTCTTGAACCTGCTTCGTGATCTTATGCCCGTTTGATGGCCACGGACTGACGCAAAAGTGCAAGAACGTCACTGACACTCATATCCCACGCATCCGCCTGCCGTTTCAGAATAAATGCCCCTACTTCCATTCTTTGGGCATGGTTCAACATATGCGTCAGCATATCCCCACCATGAGAAAAGTTTATCCCGCAGCCGGATGCACCATTGTTGATGAGCGTAAAACCTTTGTTTTTATCGGTTCCGTGAAAGTTTGCCCTCATCTCCTTTTCCAGCCCGAACAATACCGCGCAACATTGAGTTAATTCATAGCGATTCAGCTGGATGACGCGCTTAAGCTCCCATTGGGCTTCTTTTGCGCCATCAGCAATCGGAGCCATAGTGATGTTCACCGTGGGAAACGCATCCTTACCAGGCGAAACCACATATTGAAAATCAAGAGCAGTACGTTTTGCGCCCGTTTGCCGGTCTGCATAAAGCTTCAGCTGCTTACCAAATGTCGAAGTCATAACTATCCTCCAGAACTTAATTTACCCTGGTCATTCCAGCCGACAAAAGATTGTCGGGTTGTTTTCTACAGGCCTTCCCTCTCAATCCCACCGGGTATATTTTCCCCTTCCCTCTCGTTCCCACCGGCGATAAAAACTGTGCAGATTAAAAAAGTATCTTTTTGGGATTAGGCGAACAGCAGTAATTATAAAGAGGAGTGTTATTTTCTTTATTTTTCATGGTAATACAAGTTGTATTCAATAGAGGCCTGACGCGCCCCATCAGCTTTTCAGATGTAAATGGGACTATTTATCCTTTAGCGACTACAAAATCACGGGTGGGTTTGAGAGGGAAACGTCAACTTAGTGTTTTTGACCGGTGGGAATGAGACAGCACATTCCCGGAACCGGGCAAAAAGACGTTTCAAACATCAGGAACCTGTTAGTTTGGGATTCCGATCCGTGATCTGAATGGTGGGTACGCTGGTGTCCACCAGGTAGTAAAATTTCAGGTAACCGATGCTGGCAAGCACATCGAGAGCAGTTCGCATTTTCCGGTTCTGTTCGGCAATGCGCCCATTGAGCAGTAAACGCTGTCGAAGTCTGTCAAAGGTGATCGGGGCTGGATGTTGAGGTAGCGCTTCAAAAAATGTATAGAGCGCCTGAGCCGTTTCATTCCTGGTAAGTAGCTCCAGGGGTTTCTTCCGCAACAGAGTAAGATGATCTGAACGGTACAAATCCCAGAGTCGTTCGTCGGCTTCCAGGATGATGTAATCACTTTCACCATCAAATTCCGCCTCTTTCAGCAACCCGGCTACTTTGAACTTGGTGATCCCCGGGTTCTTCTCAAACCGAATGCTTTTTGAGCGAATCTTCGTCAACGAATCGGCTATCTCATTGCGCAGTTTCGTGCTGTAGCGTTTTGATGGGTAGCCGCAGAGTTTGGCAAATTCACTAAAGGGCATTTTAATCCGGTTACCTTTCAGCGCATCAGGCGATACGCTGAAGGAATGGACGATTGCTGTCCAGCACCGGAAGTCCTGGAAATAATTCAGCATCGGGCCGGTGATCTTTATGTCCGTGTACCCTTCCTGTTTTGCAATTTCCAGACTGGATAGCGCTTCCGTCACGTTTAGCGTGACCGTTGCCTCTGTTCGGCAACTGGGAGTAAAAACGCCCAGGCGGAGCAGTGATACAGGTTGTACTGATGAATTTTTTGTCACCGTCAGCTTTCCAGTCGACGGCTGATTGAAGTCGGGAATAGCGTCCTTGAAAAGAAGAACTTCATTCGAGTTCATCGTGTGGATCCCCCAGTTTTATTGTTATTTTCCGGGTATCTTGGAATGCCCAGTCCGGGCGAATGTATCACGGTGATTTTTATTGATCATGAGAAATAGGGGTCATTTAGTCCCCATTTATCGGGTATTGGTTTTTATTTGTACTAAATCAATACGTTATTTCAGAGATGAATCGGATAAATGTCGTTGACATCAAATTTTTGATCTGCTGCCAGTGTGGACAAAAAATGAATACCGATCACCTATTTTTGAGATTTGTTACGTATGATTATGTTTTTATTTGATGTTTTCATTAGCACAGCAGATGTTGATAATTAAGTTCCTTTCCCCTTCCAATCCCACCGTTATTCCCTTTGAACACCACCAGCTACCAGGCTAACCCCACCGACAGCCCTTCAGAGCTCACTTTTTTCCCTCTCAACCCCACCGGGGCAGGTCTTCAGAGCTTACCAGCTGCGGGTTTGCGGGAGCGGGGATCTTTTTGGTTCTATTTGGTCTTAATCTGGATCGATCTGTTGATCTACCCGGTGGATATGTGGATTAGTTGAGTCACGTCCTTGTTACTCGGTTGCTTAAATTTGGCCACTACGAACTGTCTCAATACCACTCTGAACAACATCCCAGTTGATACCGATATCACCATCGTGAGTTCGGTCTATCAACGCTAAGGTCGACTCAGCTTCGCTAGCTGAAACCTGCGGCATGTTTCGGTCTATTGCTAACTCCTGAACATCAGACTTGTACCAGACACGGACTAGCACCTTTTCGTCAGGGTTCATTTTTTGCAGCTTTGCGATAATTTCTTTTGCAGTTGCGTACATGTGAGTGCCTCTTATCGTTTTGTTTACACAATCAGTAAAGCACCGAGTCAGTAGCTGACGAAGGCAAAAAAGATACTTTTCCACAGGACAGTTCCAATAAAGAGATCCCAAAGGTGCAACGGAGTACAAAAGAGATCCCTGTACGCTGCAAGCCGCATGGTTACTGGGCTCAAGGGCATTTTATGACAATGGTAATGACTTTTTTGACATTGGTAATGATTAAAATGACATTGGTAGTGACTATTTCGACGTTAGTAGTGAGTATTTGTGACAATGGTAGTGAGTTTTATTGTGTGATCTGAAGGTATAACTCTTAAAGAGTTTTGAGTATATTTCTATTATAATTCATATAGATACCATCTATCACCTGTATGATGAAACAAAATTATTAAAATCTTATCCACTGTTTTCTATACGCATTTTCCTTTCATGCCCGTACATATTTTCGACAATTTAGCTATTCGATGTTGATTTAACTCGAAGAGAGAATTTATCCCCATTTTCCACAAGGTAGTTCCAATAATTAGTACCTTACGAGTTCCCATAGATCACAAGAGATCCCCGCAGCTCGGAAGCCAGACGGCACAAGGCCTGGAAGCCAATCGGTGACAACGGTAGTGATTATTTTGACATTGGTAGTGAGTTTTTTAACGGTAGTAGTGAGTTTTTTGACAACGGTAGTGATTGCGGCGACAATGGTAGTGATTTTTTAAAGGATCTTTTTCACCGGAATTGATCCTTTGTTGATAAACTACGTATGTATTTGTTTTTATGTGAATTTCAGAGTTTTATATTTAGTCGTGGCGTTTTTTTAGCCTGGACTTATGCACAATCTGAGATCGTCGCAGAGATCCCTTAAGTGACACTGAGGGCTTTGGGCGATAGTATTCAATAATCTGTTGATTAATACAGTCGATAAACCACTATGACCAATGAGAAAGATTCTGAGCAGCAAGGCCAGATGGTTACCAGGGCTTTCTCTGTAACAGAGAGAGAGACAGGTAAAGAAATTATTTTACGTCCTAATAGCAGCAGGACGGTTCAGTCTATCGCGCTCATGCGCCTTGGGTTGTTTGTGCCATCACCAAAAAGCGTTGGCCGTCAGAGTCGTGAATACAAAACTGTTGGCTTTGATGCCACGAAAGAACTACAGACACTTTCTTTGATGGAGAGCGAGGGTTTCACCAATATCTCGATCGTGGGTCAGCGCCTCGATATGTCTGTTGACTTCAAAACGTGGATGGGAATCATCCGAACGCTAGCTAACCATCCGATTGATAACGATAAGATCAGCCTCAAATTTACTGAGTTTCTGAAGCTCTGTAACCCTGAAAATTATCGTTCCTCTACCGCATCCCGTAAGCGTATCGACGCGTCGTTACGCAGGCTGGCATCCGTGATGTTGTCCTTCACCAGCACCCACTCGTCAAAGGTGTATACGACGCACCTGGTGCAGTCTGCCTTGCTTGACCCGGACTCTGATCAGGTAGAGCTACAGATAGACCCTAAGATATTCGAGTTGTATCAGTACGACCACAAGGTTTTGATGCAGCTGAAGGCTATCAAGGAACTGGCGAAAAAAGAGAGCGCACAGGCGCTTTACACGTTCATTGAGTCACTTCCACCAAATCCAATCCCGATCTCCTTAACGAGACTTAAGAACCGATTAAATCTTAAGACCCGTGCCAACAGCCAGAACGCCACAGTACGTAAGGCATTGGAGGAGCTGGCATCCATTGGTTACCTTCAGTACACCGAAGTAAAAAAAGATGGGAAGGTTTATTTCCAGATCCACAAACGCGATCCTGATTTGAATCTGAACAATATCCAACCACCACCTGATGGTGATGGCGAGGGTGATGCTGATGAGGAGAACAATGGCACGTCGGGTAAAAATAATGGTGAGCCACTGGAAGGTGAATTGTGCCCACCAGATGAGCCCATTGATGGGGATGAAACGTTAACCATCCATGACTTAACAGCTGAAGAACTTCACTACATTCGCAGCCTTAGAAGCCAGAAAAAGAACAATCCCGCCAGCTAGCATTCCCTCCGGGCTGTCAGATGACGGCCTGGAACCCTCCCTCCCTGCACATCGTCAGAGAATCCTGTTTAGCTTAATGACAACGGTATTGAGTGACGCGGTCACTACTGTTGTCATTGCGGGGTGACCACTCATGACAATGGTAATGAGACTAGATAGCTCACTACTGTTGTCATCATCGACATCTCTCCAGACCAGCTTCTCAGGGAAGGTCTTACACCGCTCACTACCATTGTCGGAATCGCCGGTACAGACAAATCGCTGATACCCATGACACCATGACATCGGCAATGAGTCTTGGCAGCTCACTGCTGTTGTCATCATCGACAACTCTCCAGAGCAGCTTCTCGGAGAAGACCTCATACCGCTCACTACCATTGTCGGCATCGTCAGTACGGATTTATCGCTGATTCCCATGACACAATGACAACGGTAATGAGTGATTTGACTCACTACCGCTGTCATTTGCTCCCGGCGCATTTGAATGACCACTGTATTGACTAAGAATACTCACTACCGTTGTCATTCATGATTCAGACCAAGTTCTTACTGCTCCACCAGCACAATGACAACGGAAATGAGTTCTGTTGGTCATTACCGTTGTCATATGCATTCCAGGTTAATCAGGCCTTTCAGGTAGCTATGGTAAGGATTCACTCGCCGTACTGTCTGCTCGTACTTGAGGGGCGGGATGAATGACCGTGGTAGTGACCGCGTCACTCCCTGTCGTTGTCGTTGTATGAATACATGGCCTGTCGGTGACAATGGAAATGAGTCCAACCGCTGTCGTAGCTAACCTGATTGGTCAATGACAATGGATGTGATTTTTTCAAGTCTCTACCATTGTCATCGTTTCCAAGTACATTTCAGTGGGGTCGTTCCGGCGATGACGAATCAAGTGAGTGCGGGATCACAACCATTGTCGAGGCACAACTTGCCGGTTGTAGCCATACCGAACGCTGCGACAACGATAGTGATCTCGATCACTCATTACCGTTGTCACCAGGCGGATGGTGAAGCACCAGAATCACTACTGTTGTCATCTAACATTCTGCTACCCATGCAACCAATGACGATGGTAGTGAGCAACGCCGTCTACTTGCTGTATATAGGGATAGTATGATGAGCCATAACAATGGTAATGACTCACTACCATTGTCATAGTTCCTGTACTTGATTGCCGGTAACCAGACAAGGGTTAACCATTAAGTCACTACCGTTGTCATTACAGAAAGGTACTTTCCTTAATTGTCATTACCGTTGTCGACCATGCACCCTCTTACCAGTAGTAACGGTTCGTTAATTATGTGAAGGTGATCATTACCATTGTCACTGGTTACACTCCCGGCAGATTCAAAAATCGAGTGACAATGGATGTGAGTTCGATGCGCAGGACGGCATCTCAGTGCCGATGGCAATAGTTATGAGCTGACCAGACTGGTGACAACGATAATGAGCCAAGCATTGAAGCCCGTTTGCTACGACAACGGTAATGATTAGGCCTCACTACCGTTGTCAGACACGATGCTTACTTCGGCCAGGTAAGTTCATCCCACCGGGATTTTAACCAGGCAGGGTTTACAGGTTTTCTTGTCGGTAATATTGGCCGAGCTTCATACGCGATGAGATCGTCATCCTTAGCCAGGATAGTGGGGTGGAAATGGATTGTCAGGGTGCTGGGATTAATCACACACAGGCCGTTGTCGTATAACCGATGTATGTCTGCCCGAAGCCACAGGCCATTACTCCAGTGGTCAGAGCCCGCTTTATGATGCTCAATCAGATGTGCTGCTTCTCCCCTGCATTTTGTCTTCACACCGGTGACGACACACCGCTCCATGCAGTTGAAGTATACCCTGTCGCTGAATTTCTTCTGATCAGGACGGGACATCGCACCGTACCGGCGATATCCAAAGCGTTTTGGTGAGACTTTCTCATCCAGGTCATCGTCAAATGAATCCTGACTCTCAGGCCGGAAGGTCTTCAGACGAACTTCCCAGCGAATGCCGTCACGTGCAAATTGCTGCCCTACGCGTGGGTCATCATCAGGCCAGATAGCTATTCCCTTAGCTTTGTTAGCGCCAATGATATAAGACGGTAATTCACCATTTGAATTGTCCGCTCCACCCAACATGTTGTTTCCTTGAGGTTCTCACACCAGAAAGGACATCGACATGCTGAGCAGAGAGGACTTTTACATGATAAAACAAATGCGCAAGCAGGGTGCGTACATTATCGATATTGCAACTCAGGTGGGTTGCTCTGAACGCACCGTCAGACGGTATCTTAAATACCCTGAGCCACCGGCCAGAAAGACGCGCCACAAAATGGCCAAACTGAAGCCGTTTATGGATTATATCGATACACGTCTGGCCGAAAATGTCTGGAATGGCGAGGTCATCCTCGCAGAAATCAAAGCGATGGGTTACACCGGTGGTCGCTCCATGCTGCGCTATTACATCCAGCCCAAACGCAAAATGCGTCCGTCGAAGAAAACTGTCCGCTTCGAAACCCAGCCCGCTTACCAGTTGCAGCACGACTGGGGCGAAGTTGAGGTGGAGGTCGCCGGGCAGCGATGCAAAGTTAACTTCGCGGTTAATACGCTGGGGTTCTCCCGTCGCTTCCATGTCTTCGCCGCGCCAAAGCAGGATGCGGAACACACCTATGAGTCGCTGGTTCGCACCTTCCGCTACTTTGGTGGCAGTGTGAAAACCGTGCTGGTTGATAACCAGAAAGCGGCGGTGCTGAAAAATAACAACGGGAAAGTGGTGTTCAACTCCGGGTTCCTGTTGCTGGCCGACCACTATGACTTCCTGCCGCGTGCCTGTCGTCCGCGCAGGGCCAGAACCAAAGGTAAGGTGGAGCGGATGGTGAAATATCTCAAGGAGAACTTCTTCGTCCGCTATCGCAGGTTCGACAGCTTCGCTCATGTTAACCAGCAACTGGAGCAATGGATGGCTGATGTGGCTGACAAACGGGAGCTTCGCCAGTTCAGACAGACCCCGGAACAGCGCTTCGCGCTCGAGCAGGAACATCTGCAGCCGTTGCCTGATACGGACTTCGATACCAGCTACTTCGACATCCGCCATGTCTCCTGGGACAGCTATATCGAGGTTGGCGGCAATCGCTACAGCGTTCCCGAAACGCTGTGTGGCCAGCCGGTCTCGATACGCATATCGCTGGATGATGAGTTGCGGATCTACAGTAATGAGCAGCAGGTGGCATCACACCGGCTCTGTTCAGCATCATCTGGCTGGCAAACGGTGCCGGAACATCATGCCCCGCTCTGGCAGCAGGTCAGCATGGTGGAGCATCGTCCACTGAGTGCGTATGAGGAGCTGCTGTGATGCATGAACTTGAAGCGCTGCTGAGTCGCCTGAAAATGGAGCACCTGAGTTATCACGTGGAAAGTCTGCTGGAGCAGGCAGCTAAAAAAGAGCTGAACTATCGGGAGTTCCTGTACATGGCGCTGCAGCAGGAATGGAACGGCAGGCATCAGCGCGGTATGGAGTCCCGGCTGAAGCAGGCTCGTCTGCCGTGGGTCAAAACGCTGGAGCAGTTCGACTTCAGCTTCCAGCCAGGCATCGATCGTAAGGTCGTCAGGGAGCTGGCCGGTCTGGCGTTCGTGGAACGCAGTGAGAACGTGATCCTGCTGGGTCCTCCCGGAGTGGGGAAAACCCACCTGGCTGTAGCCCTCGGCGTGAAAGCGGCGGATGCAGGTCACAGGGTGTTGTTCATGCCACTCGACAGACTGGTAGCAACGCTGATGAAAGCGAAGCTGGAAAACCGGCTGGAGCGTCAGCTACAACAGCTGAGCTATGCGCGTGTGCTAATCCTGGACGAAATAGGCTACCTGCCGATGAACAGAGAGGAAGCCAGTCTGTTCTTCCGCCTGCTGAATCGCCGGTATGAAAAAGCGAGCATAATCCTGACATCAAACAAAGGCTTCGCAGACTGGGGAGAGATGTTCGGCGATAACGTGCTGGCAACGGCGATCCTGGATCGGCTGCTGCACCACTCAACCACAGTGAATATAAAAGGAGAAAGTTACCGGTTGAAGGAAAAACGCAAAGCCGGAGTGCTGGCTAAAAACGCAACGCCAATCAGTGATGATGAAATGGCGGAAAGCGGACAACAGAAGTGATCAAATAGCGGACATTAAAAATGGCGAAAAACGGCCATAAATCTTGGCGTTGACAGCTTTAACAGCCAGCCGGAACTGGCGGGCATCAGCAGGGGTTCCCGTGCGGGTTAGTGTCATAAATTCATGGACACTCCGGTACTCCACTGGTTCTCCTGATGAGCCAGCAGGCCTGGCGAGAACCTTGTCTTTAATATCGCGGGCGAGTTTATCGGTTTGATTTTTATCTGAAGCCATGTGAGCTATGCCATACCGGAAGAGGGAGGCATGAATAATGGGCTGTTTTCCGAGGATAAGCCATAGATACTCACTACTGTTGTCATTCTTGTCGATGACAACAGTAGTGAGTCTGGTTGGTATGCATCATGTCGAAATCGGAGCACCGGTGACTTATCGAATAGTCTGAACTGACTTGTAATGCGCTTGTGCAGGGTGGCCATAAGCCGTATTCGAGCGTGGAACTTCGAGGTGACCCGGCATCCATCCGGTCGTTTTTGCAACCCAGAAACAGCGTTCCTCACCGTCATCGGTAGTGACTCTAACACGACAACCTTCAAGCCCAATTAGTTGGGGGGAAAGATTACCGGGGCAGCATTTCCGGGAAGCGTTAGCATATACCTGCCCGCGCCGCATGAGTTCTGCACATTGTTCAAAATGTTCTTCTGTACCCAGTGCAGCTACTGGTGCTTCAACGTCCATCCAGTCAGCTACGGCGGTTGCTTTTGTATGCAGGAGATCAAATCCGTAGCTTGATAGAATAGAGCCACATTTAAGAACATAGAGCTGCTGCTCTGGTGATGCTGCCAACTTACTGATTTAGTGTATGATGGTGTTTTTGAGGTGCTCCAGTGGCTTCTGTTTCTATCAGCTGTCCCTCCTGTTCAGCTACTGACGGGGTGGTGCGTAA
>NZ_VDAY01000040.1:0-19513 GCF_019584005.1 Citrobacter sp. EC_71 | reverse complement strand
GATCGGCATCGCTCAGTCCGGTTGGTGATTTTGGTTGGTTTGGCGATTGATCAGATCGCACAATCCGGGCTGAGTTCCCTTTCAGTGATCTACTATTCCGCGCAGCTATTTAGATGCCAAAGAGAATAAGCAGTTTATCGACACCGTTACCCGCAAAAACCCGGACGCCGCACCGGTGGTGAAGAAGATATTAAAAGAAGACGCCCAGCCGCTGTACGGTGCGTTTGCCTATCATGGTCAGGTGGTCGAATTTGAGCAGGACGGCGATCTGCGTGATAACGAAAACGTGCCGCTCAATCCCGCCGTTTCTACCAGCGATTTGATCGAGAGCTACTTCGAGGCGGAAGTGCTACCGCACGTGGCGGATGCATGGATCAACGCCGATAAACGCGATGCGATTGATGGCGAGATCGGCATTGTCGGCTACGAGATCCCGTTTAACCGTCATTTCTATGTGTACACGCCGCCGCGATCGCTGGAAGAGATTGATGCTGATTTAGATGCGGTGAGTGCGGAGATTATGCATCTGCTGCGGGAGGTACACTCCTGATGGCTAAGTATAAGACGTATCCGGAGTATAAGGATTCCGGGGTAGAGTGGCTGGGGGAGATACCAGCACATTGGGATATTCACTCAATGAAACGTTCAGTAAAGGGATGTACTAATGGAATTTGGGGAGGAGAGCCAGACGGAAAAGATGATATCATTGTATTACGAGTTGCTGACTTTGATCGTCAACATTTCCTGATCTCAGATTTGAAATTAACTACCAGATCTATTCCTCTAAAGGATAGAGAAACTCGCCTACTTAAAAAAGGAGACTTATTAATTGAGAAATCTGGTGGTGGTGATAAAACCCTAGTTGGTTGCGTTGTATTATTTGACAAAGAATACGATGCTATAACCTCTAACTTTGTTGCTAAAATGACTCCACGTCGTGGATATAATAATCAATTCCTCAAATATGCTTTTTCACAGCTATATGCAGGAAATGTAAATTATCCATCAATAAAGCAAACCACAGGTATTCAGAACATTGATTCCGGTTCTTATTTGATGGAGCGATTTTGCTTCCCTTCAAATAAAGATCAATATCAAATTGCGGTTTTCCTCGATCGCGAAACTGCAAAAATCGATAACCTTATCGAGAAACAACAACAGCTTATTGAACTACTAAAAGAAAAACGTCAGGCAGTGATTAGCCATGCGGTGACCAAAGGGCTAAATCCTGATGTACCGATGAAAGATTCTGGTGTCGAGTGGTTGGGAAAAATTCCACAAGATTGGGTAATCTGCGCAATAAAAAATATTGTTAGTATACCTATTACTGATGGCCCACATGAAACACCAGTCTTTCTAGATGAAGGTATCCCTTTCATTTCAGCCGAGGCTATATCATCAGGTAAAATCGATTTTTCAAAACAACGGGCATTTATTTCCCATAAAGACAACATTAGATTCAGTAAAAAATATAGCCCACTGATAAATGATATTTACATGGTAAAATCAGGAGCAACTACTGGAGTCACAGCAATTGTAGAAACTGATACTGAATTTAATATATGGTCGCCATTAGCAGTTATAAGATGTAATGCTTCTACACATCCATATTTCACATTGAATTTCCTTCGTTCGAAAAATTTTCAAACTGCCATTGAGTTAAATTGGAGTTTTGGCACCCAGCAAAATATAGGAATGGGTGTCATAGGTAATATGCATATAACCCGCCCACCATTAGAAGAGGCAATAAAAATTGCAAGTTACCTTCACCTTAAGTGTATTAAATTTGAAGAATTAATTAGCGCCGCAACAACTCAAATTTCACTAATGCAAGAACGCCGCACCGCCCTCATCTCCGCCGCCGTCACCGGCAAAATCGACGTCCGTCACTGGCGCGCGCCCAACGAGCAAACCACAGCCGAAGCGGAGGCCGCCCAATGACCTCCGACATCACCCGCGAGATCAACCTGCAAAACGACATCATCCACCAGATGTCCGCCAACGGTTGGGTCGTCGGCAAAAGTGACGGCTACGACCGCGAACGCGCGCTCTACGTGCAGGATACGCTGCAATTTGTGCAAACCACCCAGCCGCAGGAGTGGGAAAAATTCGCGAAGATCTACCCCAACGACAGCGAACGTCATTTCCTCGACGCCGTCGTCAGCCAGCTTCAAAAAGCCGATATCAACGCCACCGATATGCTGTCGCGCAGCTGGGGCACGCTCGGCGTACTGCGTCATGGGCTGAAAATCCGTAACGCGCGCTTCTTTTTCTGCCAGTTTAAGCCAGAGCACATGCTCAACCCGGACACCCTCGCGCGCTACCGGCAGAATCTCTGCCGGATCGTGCCGGAGCTGGTCTACAGTCCGTACGCCAGTGCAGCCCATGAAAGTGAACTGAAAGCGAAACGCTGGCGTATCGATCTGGTGCTGTTTATCAACGGTCTGCCGGTCGCCACGCTGGAGCTGAAATCCGAGTTTAAGCAGGCGGTACAGAACGCCATCACCCAGTATAAGAAAACTCGCTTACCGAAAGATCCGGCCACCAACAAGCCCGAGCCGCTGCTGACCTTTAAGCGCGGGGCGCTGGTGCACTTCGCCGTCAGCCAGTTCGACGTCTATATGGCGACCAAACTCGCGGGCGACGATACCTTCTTCCTGCCGTTCAATAAAGGCACCAAAGTAGGCGGCGCGGGCAACGACATCCCGGAAGACGCGGGCCGCTATGCGACCGACTATCTGTGGAACGAGGTGCTACTGCCGGATAACCTGCTGAAAATCCTCGCCAGCTTTGTGCATCTGCAAATCGAAGAGAAAGAGCGCTGGAACGGGCAGAAGTACAAAAAAGAGAGCCTGATCTTCCCGCGCTATCACCAGTGGGATGTGGTCAACAAACTGCTGCAGGCCGCGGCGCTCGAGGGGACCGGCAACAAATATCTGATCCAGCACAGCGCCGGTTCCGGCAAGTCGAACTCCATCGCCTGGACTGCGCACCAGTTGTCTCGCCTGTATGATGACAGCGGCGAGAAGCGGTTTCACTCGGTTATTGTGGTCACCGACCGCACGGTGCTCGACGACCAACTGCAGGACACCATCTACCAGTTCGAACATGCCGACGGCGTGGTCGGGCGTATAAATAATAAAGAGGGCGATGGCTCCAAGTCAGAAAAACTGGCCAGCGCGCTGGAACACTCTCAGCCGATTATTATCGTCACCATCCAGACCTTCCCGTTCGTACTGAAAGCGATTGAAAATAGCGTCAGCCTGAAGCAGCGTAAATACGCGGTGATTGCCGATGAAGCGCACTCGTCGCAAAGCGGGTCCACGGCGCGGCAGCTAAAAGAAGTGCTGATGAGTGAAGAGCGGGACGACGACACGGTACTGTCGTCAGAGGACAGCCTCAACGCCACCATTGCCGCGCGTCGCAACAGCGGCAATCTGAACTATTATGCGTTCACCGCCACACCGAAGGCCAAAACGCTGGAGCTTTTTGGTCGCCTCCCGCACCCAGGCGAACCAGCATCGGCCACCAACAAACCGGCGGCATTCCACGTATACACCATGCGTCAGGCCATTGAGGAAGGCTTTATTCTCGATGTACTGAAAAACTACACCAGCTATAAAGTGGCGTATCAGCTGCTGCAAAAGCTGGAAGATAAAGACCGCGAAGTGGACAGCAATCGGGCCAAAGTCAGGTTAAACCAGTGGGTCACGCTGCACGATTACAACGTCTCTCAGAAGGTGAAAGTGATCGTCGAGCACTTTCGCAAGCATGTGATGAACCTGCTCGGCGGGCAGGCAAAAGCGATGGTGGTCACCAGTTCACGCAAAGCGGCGGTGCGCTACAAGCTGGCATTTGATAAGTACATCGCCGAAAACCGTTATGCAAAAATCAGCGCCATGGTGGCATTTTCCGGCGAAGTCGAGTTTCAGGGGAGCGACCATAACAGCGAAGCATTCCTGAACCAGAAGTTCACAGAAGCAAACATGAATCCGGGGCTGAAAGGCCGGGATATGCGTAAAGCGTTCGACAGCGATGATTACCAGGTAATGCTGGTCGCCAATAAGTTCCAGACCGGTTTTGACCAGCCTAAGCTGTGCGCCATGTATGTCGATAAAGCCCTCGGTGGCGTTGAGTGCGTCCAGACGCTTTCGCGCCTGAATCGTACCTATCCGGGCAAAGCGGAGTCCGGCACTTTTGTGCTCGATTTTTATAACGATCCGCAGGATATTCTGGATGCCTTCCAGCCCTATTATCAGACCGCCGAGCTAACCGACGTCAGCGATCCCCAGCAGGTATTTGATCTGTTTGAGAAACTACGAGCCAGCCAGATTTTCCAGTGGAACGAGGTGGATCAGTTCTGTGACGCGTTTTTTACGAAAAACAAATCCAACGCCGCCATAAGTAATATCTGCCGCCCGGCCGTTGAGCGCTGGCAGAAGCGCTATGCCCTCGCTATTGACGCTTACCTGACCGCCAAAGAGATGTTCGAAAGAACCAAAAAAACCGGCGATGTGGTGCTGATCACCAACGCTGAAAACAGCTTCAAAGCCTGCAAGCAGGAAAAAGATCGGCTGGAGATTTTCAAAAAGGATCTCGGCAGCTTTGTGCGCTTCTACGAGTTTATGTCGCAGATCGTCGAATACGATGATAAAGATCTGGAAAAGCTCAGCCTGTTCGCCCGCCATCTACGACCTTTGTTGCACGAACAGCGACTGGAAGAAGACGAGATCGATCTCAGCAACGTAGAGATGAGCCACTATCGCTTATCGAAGATCCACGAACAGCATCTGAAACTACAGGAAGATGCAGCGGAATATACGCTCGATCCCAGCAACGACGTGGGTACGGCAAAACCAAAAGACAAGAAAGAGGAATTTCTGTCGCATATTTTGTCGCGCATGAATGAGCTGTTTATTACCGATCATCTGACGGATAAAGATATGCTCAGCAGCGCGATGACCGTGTTTAATAAAATCACTGAGAATGAAACCGTGATGAAACAAATCAGGAATAACAGCCCCGAACAGGCAATATTAGGCGATTTTTTCAAAGCGGTGGATGACGCGGTGATGGACAGCGACGAAGCGCGACAAGAATTTATGCTGCAGTATTTATCAAACCCGCAGTGCGCTGAGGGCTTTGCCCGCCTGATGTTTGATATGGCAACAGGTCATTTCGCGTTGCCTGCTTAAGTGTTGATTATTGCTGGATGGCGACCGCCATCCGGGCCTGGAAGCCTTCTTCTGTAGGCCGGATAAGGCGCAGCCGCCATCCGGCACTTACTGTCCAGTCACTCAGTAATCACAAACCGCGTCGCGGCAAAGCAGTTCAACATCCGGTGCACCAGGAAGACCATTGTCAGCGTTGCCACCAGCGCGACGGTGACGGAGGTGATACGGTACAGATCGCTGAATACCAGGTCCTGATCCGGGTGCAGGTTCTGGCCAAACATAATGCCGATGGTGGTGATACTGGCAAAGCCGACGCCTGCGCCGACTTTTTCCATTACGTGCAGGCGGGCGCTGAATGCCAGCCCAAGGCCAATCAGCGGCATCATCAGCACCATGTGGTTGCTGAAATCATAGATAAGCAACTGCACCAGCAGAATATACAGACAGGCCAGCACCACGCCGACCACACGCCAGATCGAGCTAATCACCGCCCCGCGATAGTGCATCGGAAAAAGGATCAAAATGCCCGCCATCAGCGCCGACAGCGAATCACTCAAGTCACAGATCTGAAAGACAACAAAAATCATCGTCGCCACCGTGCCGGAAAGCAGCGACTCGTGGCGCACCCTAGCGGCATCTTTTTCAATGCGCGGCGGCGGCTGGCGGGGTTCCACGTCCGGGATCAGATAATGCAGCAGCGCGCTCAGCGCCACCGCCATGACGCAGGCCTCCATATTGGAGAACATCAGCGTATGCCAGTTGGTGGTGGGATAGCTCATAAAGTTGAGCATCGTGCTCTGGCATACCACGCCCATCGAACCGAGCAGAAACAGCGGCCCTTTGCTCATAAAACGAAAACGCATCACATACAGGCCGAACACCACCAGCGTCATAATTAGCGGCCATTGTGAGAGATAGCCGACGATTAGCACCATTTCAACGCAGTTCACCGCCGCGCTGAACACAAACTGTTTTGCCACATGGCGGTTGAATACCGGCACCAGCGACAGCAGCATCAGCGGATAAACCACAAAAAATACGCCGTACTGCACGTTGTAGAAGGTCGAGATACTCAGCGCGATTGTCCCGGCGACGGAAATCCGCAGGGTCTGGCGAAAGTCATTGGCGGTGTAGACGATATTCCCGTGCGGCGTAAAGACGTGGGCCAGCGTGTTAATAGACATAATGCAGCCAGCTAACGAGGTGGATCTGCGCCCCGGCAAAAGTGCGAGCGAACATCCCCTCGCTGTTATACAGCTGTACCGTGGCGCGCGCCCCGGTCGGTAACGGCGTGTCGAGCGGTTCGTTCAGCGCTACGTGAATACGCATACGCTGGGCATCACGCACCCAGCGGGTGGACTGTTCCGGCTGCGACAGCTGGCCGTTAACCTGCTCCTGGCCCGCCAGAATACCGGCATCACTGCTGGTGACGCGGGCAGAGAAAACCTTGCCCGGCATGGCGTCGAACACCACGGCGGCATCGGTATCCACGCGAGTGTGGCGCAGGCTTTTCTCGCGAAAGTCGGCCACGATATCGGTCTGATGGCTGACCAGCGCCAGTAGCGGCGTGGCGGCGGTGGCGTAAAGTCCGGGGCTAAGCTGGAGGTTACTCACTATACCGTCGGTCTGGGCATACACTTTGCTCCAGCTGAGGTTCAGCTGCGCCTCTTCCAGCGCGTTACGGTATTTTTGCAGCGTCACGTTGCGCTTGTCATCGCGCTCGCCGCGCTGGATCAGCAGGTTCTGAATACTGGCGTTGAGCGCCGCCACCGACTGTTCGCTGGTCTGCCAGGCGGTGCGCACCTTATCGAGATCGGATTGCGACACATTCTGCATGGCGCTCAGGCGTTGATAGCGGTCAAAGGTGGTCTTATCGTTGCGGGCGTTGAATTGCGCGGTGCGCAGATTAGCGCGCGCAGAAGCGATCTGGGCATCCAGCTGTTGGTTGCTCAGCTTCGCCTGCTCAAGGGCGATTTGCGCGGCCTCAACCTTATTGATAAACGGCGTCGGATCCAGTTCGTACAGCAAATCGCCCTTTTTCACCTGGCTATTGTTATGTACATGCACCTGCGAGACGTAGCCGGATACGCGTGAAGAAACAGGCGTTACCACGCGCATCACCGTGGAGTCCGGTGTCAGCGGGATCCAGATATCAGCAACGATAAACCAAGCGAATATTACCAGGAAAGCGGCAATACTCACCCTTACCCAACGGGCAAATTTTTGTTCTGGGGTCATCATAGTTTTTTAGTGTTGATTGTCTTCTTCGCGGATTGTCCGCAAATTGCAGGCGAGTTGATTTAACGTCGTGCTAAAGGCGGCAAGCTCCGCTTCAGGAATGGTACAGGTGACGCGATGTTGGTATGTCTCAATCACCCGGTTAAGTTCTTCAAGCCTTGAGCGGCCTTGCGCGGTCAGCGTTAACAGTCGGATGCGTTTGTCATAAGGCGATGTGGAACGCAGCAGGTAGCCCTGCTTTTCCAGTAGTGTAAGGGTGCGCATCAGCGGCGGCAGTTCAATGCCCTGCACCTCCGCCAGTTCACTGACCGAGACGTTGTCTCCCAGTTGATACAGCTGCATCAATACCGTCCAGCTTGATTGCGTCAGGCCAGTATCGGTGATGGCAGCATCAATAATGGCCCGCCACTGACGCACCACCATCGCCATGCGCATCCCCATCGGACGGCGGGCAAACAGTTCATCTTCAGTCATATTTCTTTTCCCTCATCGCTGATGAAGAAAATAATACTTATCATGGTAAGTATCAAGAAACATACTATCAACAAGCATGAATTGATAAACACCGTGAATATAAAAGAGGCCGGATGCGCTAACACCCGGCCTCGGTCGATAGAAAATAATTACTCCACCTGATCGCGTCGCAGCCCGACGTCACGTAGGCGCTCATCGCTCATCTGGTGCAACAGACGCCGCGTTTGCGCCCGTAGCCGCCATGCTTTGTATGCCCGCCAGATCAGTACAAACCCAATAAACGGCTGCTTTGCTCTGTTCTCATGAAATTCCATACCTTGCCTCCCACCTTGCCAGAGGCTTTATATTCACGGATTTGGGTCTGAACAATACAGACTCACAAAGTACTTTTATTTAACATACAGATTGGTTAAAAAGAGTTCTGCATCGCTTTTTTCACGCCAATCTGTACTGGTTTTTTAATCTGTATGGCACCCATGAGGGATACAGCATGACGCGTTACCAACATCTGGCCAATCTGCTGGCCGAACGCATTGAGCAGGGGCTGTATCGCCATGGCGAAAAATTGCCTTCGGTGCGTAGCTTGAGTCAGGAACATGGGGTCAGTATCAGCACCGTCCAGCAGGCCTATCAGACGCTGGAACAACTACAGCTGATCACGCCGCAGCCGCGTTCCGGTTATTTTGTCGCGCCACAAAAAGCACAACCGCCGGTGCCGCCAATGTCGCGCCCGGTACAGCGTCCGGTCGAGATAACCCAGTGGGATCAGGTGCTGGACATGCTGGCAGGTCATGCGGATAAATCGATAATCCCTTTTAGCAGTGGCGTGCCCGATATCAACCAACCCAGCCTGAAGCCACTGTGGCGCGAGCTAAGCCGTGTGGCGCAGCATAATCTCAAGGCGGTGCTGGGTTACGATGAATTACCTGGCTGTCGGGAATTGCGTCAACAGATTGCCCGGCTCATGCTGGACGGCGGTTCGGTCGTCACTGCGGATGATATTGTGATTACTAATGGCAGCCAGAGCGGAATGTCGCTGGCGCTGCTAACGGTCTGCCAGCCTGGCGATATTGTCGCCGTTGAATCTCCCGCCTATTACGGCACCATGCAGCTGCTACGCGGATTAGGGATCAAAGTTATTGAGATTCCGACCGATCCAGATGCCGGGATCAGCATTGAAGCACTGGAACTGGCGCTGGATCAGTGGCCGATTAAAGGGGTGATCCTGGTTCCTAACTGCAACAACCCGCTCGGCTTTATTATGCCGGATGTGCGTAAACGCGCTGTGCTCGCGCTCGCCCAGCAGCACGATATTGTTATTTTTGAAGATGATGTGTACGGAGAGCTTGCCACAGAATATCCACGTCCACGCACAATCCATTCCTGGGACAGCGACGGTCGGGTGCTACTGTGCAGCTCATTTACCAAATCCGTGGCGCCGGGATTGCGCGTTGGTTGGGTTATTCCCGGTCGTTATCACGATAAATTTCTGCATATGAAATATGCTGTCATCGGCACTAACGTTCCTGCTACGCAGCTGGCGGCCGCCACCTTCGTGCGTGATGGGCATTATCATCGTCATGTTCGCCGTATGCGTCAGATCTACCAGCGCAATATGGAGATCTATACCTGCTGGGTACGGGAATATTTCCCCTGCGGGATCTGCGTCACCCGACCAAAAGGCGGCTTTATGCTGTGGGTGGAATTACCACAGCAGGTCGATATGGTCTGCGTTGCCAAACAGCTATGTCGCCTGAAAATCCAGGTCGCGCCTGGCTCACTATTCTCTGCATCCGGTAAATACCGCAACTGCGTACGCATCAATTGTGCATTGCCGCCAAACGAGAAGCATCGGGAAGTCATGCAAAAGCTCGGCGAGGCGGTGAAAACGGCGATGGAGTAAATCAGCAAATCCGGCACGACCAAGCTGACGTATACATAACTGCAGGTAGATCTAATGGCTTAAGCCCTGCATATCTTCAGCGGATAGCCGGGTAATTTTTTGTACTGTGCTGATATCAATGCCGTCTGCCAGCATGGTACGAGCAATGCGGTGAACGTTCAGCGACCCCACGAATAAACTCACTGAATCGAGGTGCATCGCCAGTTTGCAAAATATAATTAAACAGCGTCTTTATCTGGCTGTCATTAGTCAGTCCAGTAAGTAGCAGGGAAACAATTTGTTCAACAAACCCCATAAGCCCCTCACCTGCAACTTTCTCTCTTTGCGAGGCGATTTCAGAGATAAAAAGGTCCCTTTGTAATGTCTGCATTGGTCTGGAACGCGTCCCGCAGAATTACAACCTCAATGCACATTCCCGCTTTTTCGCCGCACGCCCTGTGCTATAACAAATCATCACTTTCATGGAGGGCACGATGTGACGCATACCCGGGATATTCCACAATCGTTCTGGCGTGATGAGCAGTTGCCGTGGCTGGAGCTGCGCAGCACCTGGCGTAGTCATCAAGCCTATAAACGTCATCATCATTCTCAGCTCTCGATTGGGGCTATTCTTGAGGGTGAGACTTGCTGCCAGTGTGATGGCAAAGAATACCTCCTGAGCTCAGGCGATCTCATTGTGATCCCATCGCTGGCACCTCACAGCTGTAACCCCGTTAATGGGCGGTTTCGCAGTTACCATATGCTCTATCTTGATGCCCAGTGGTGCCTGAACCATCTGCCTGCGCTGAGCAGCAATCAGCAACTTTACCCACGCAATCCCGTTATCCGCGATCCGCAATTATTCCAGCGTTATTTGCGCCTCGTGGCGCTCATGCAGCGCAAACAAACGACACAGATAACCGATGCCGCGCAGGCACTGCTGCGCTCGCTGCCGTTGCAATCAGTAAAAACGGAACACCTTAGCCCAGCCAGCACGTATCTGCGTGAACGGCTGCAGTCCAGTTTGCTTGCGCCTCCCTCGCTGGACGAGCTGGCGTATGAATGCCGCATGCGTAAAGAGACGCTGATCCGTAACTTTAAGCAGGACACCGGCCTGACGCCGGGGAGTTATCTGAATATCCTGAGAGTTAACTATGCCCGCCAGCGGTTGCGTGCAGGGGACGAAATTGCGGATGCCGGCTACCAGAGCGGGTTTGCCGACCAGAGCCATTTCCATCGCACCTTTGTGCGCTACACCGCGGCCACACCGCGTCAATACGCATCAGGACGATCAATATCAGACAATAATTAGCGCGGCGTCAGGCGTAGGGTGAACTCGGATTCCTTCTCTGAGGTCATTATGTCGCTGCTTTCCTTACTTTTCCCTTCTGCTTTTCCCGCGCTGGCGCTGGCGCATTTTGTCGCACTCCTCAGCCCGGGGCCGGACTTCTTTTTACTGGTCGGCTATGCCGTACGTTACCGGATGCGCGGCAGCGCCGGGCTGTGCGTGGGGATCGCCCTCGGCAACGGGCTGTATATCATGCTGGCGATTATCGGTTGGGGGATCCTGCGCCAGCTTCCTCTGCTGTTTACGGTTATTGAGCTGTTAGGCGCGCTCTATTTATTGTGGATTGGCAGCCTGTTGATACGCAGCCGCCCGCAAACGCTGACCGGAGCAGACGCCCAGTCTACCTGTCCAGGGTTTGGCAAACAGTTGCTGCTGGGGTTAGCTTCGTCACTACTCAACCCGAAAAATGCGTTGTTTTATCTGGCGCTAATGACCGCTCTGCTCGGCCCGTCGGTGACGTTGCTACAACAAAGCGTGAGCGGGATATGGATGACCAGCGTGGTGCTGTTCTGGGATTTGCTGATCGTGATGTTCATCGGTTTACCGCAGATCCAGCGACGGTTAACCAGCGGGATAGTGTGGGTAGAACGTATCGCCGGCGGCGTATTGGTCATCTTCGGTTGTGCCATCGCGCTGCGTTTTTTGCAGAGCATCGTACTCTGATTAACGTGGCGATTTTCTGCAAATAAACCGGATAAACTCGTTTAATTAATATCCAATCCGCATTACACTGCGGATGGTCACTACCCGTTCAACTTACTCTTCCTGAGGTGCGATGTGCTGATTGTTACCTGTAATCGTTACGCTTTCTGACCCCGCGTTAGTGAGCGTTTCTCCTGTTTGCGCTTCACGCAGACAGCGTTTTTGATTACATGAAATTCAGTACATTTGCAGTCTGCTTTTATTCTGTTATCGGTCTGACGTCTCAAAGACGGTATTGAATTTCGCTATTCCCGTTGAGGGTTTTCTCCCGACAAGGAGCTGTTTTATGCAACGGATTCTCGCGTTTTTCTCCCAACGCGCTACGACGCTATTTTTTCCTATTGCGTTGATTTTGTATGATTTCGCCGCCTATCTGTCGACGGACTTGATTCAGCCCGGCATCATTAATGTCGTACGCGATTTCAACGCCGACGTCAGCCTGGCGCCCGCGGCGGTCAGCCTCTATCTGGCTGGTGGTATGGCGCTGCAATGGTTGTTAGGACCGCTTTCCGATCGGATTGGCCGCCGTCCGGTACTGATTGCGGGAGCGCTAATTTTTACGCTCGCCTGCGCCGCCACATTGTTCACCACCTCGATGACGCAATTTCTGGCCGCCCGTTTTGTGCAAGGCACCAGCATCTGTTTTATCGCCACCGTCGGCTATGTCACGGTGCAGGAGGCATTTGGGCAAACAAAGGCTATTAAGCTAATGGCGGTAATCACCTCTATTGTGCTGGTGGCACCGGTTATCGGCCCGCTCTCAGGAGCGGCGCTGATGCACTTTGTACACTGGAAGATCTTGTTTGCCATTATCGCCGTCATGGGGCTTATCGCACTCATTGGACTCACGTTAGCGATGCCAGAAACCGTCCAGCGTGGCGCGGTGCCGTTCAGTGCGCGCAGCGTAGTGCGTGATTTTCGCGACGTTTTCCGCAACCGGGTATTCCTGTTTGGCGCTGCCACGCTGTCGTTGAGCTATATCCCGATGATGAGTTGGGTGGCAGTCTCACCGGTGATCCTCATTGATGCTGGCGGCATAACCACATCCCAGTTTGCCTGGGCGCAAGCACCGGTATTTGGCGCGGTGATCGTCGCCAATATGGTGGTCGTGCGCTTTGTGAAGGATCCGACCCGGCCACGCTTTATCTGGCGAGCGGTGCCCATTCAGTTGAGCGGGCTGGCGGTACTGATTGCTGGCAATTTACTGTGGCCGCACGTGTGGTTGTGGTCAGTGCTGGGGACCAGCCTGTATGCGTTTGGCATTGGGATGATCTTCCCAACGTTATTCCGCTTTACGCTGTTTTCCAACAACTTACCGAAGGGTACGGTTTCCGCATCGTTGAATATGGTGATCCTGACGGTGATGGCGGTTTCTGTCGAAATTGGGCGTTGGTTATGGTTTAACGGCGGCAGGATTTCGTTTCATCTGCTGGCGGTGGTGGCAGGTATTGCCGTCGTGTTCACGCTGGCAGGCTTACTGAAGCGCGTACGTCAGCATGAGGCCACCGCGTTAGTCACAGAGAGTTAACCTCCTATGAACCGCCCCCATTCGCGAACACTGGTTTTGTGTTTAGCGGTCGGGGGCAATCCATCATAGTGCATCAACTTTTAATCATCTGGCGAGAGATAGCGAAACTTCCGCATCGGGTTCATGCGTAATCCGATTACGCAGGTCGCGACGAATCATTTCAATGACCCAAAACCAGAAAATATGTCCAATAATTTCCGACACATATTCATCAAATGGTAGCTGAGACAAAGGCGGCGAAAGATGAAGGGCGGGAATGAAGATGCCATGAACTGCCACCGTCACGATTAAACCTGCCAGTACCCCCTGCCAAAGTTTAACTTTTGGAAAAATTTCAGCGGCAACGCAATACCCAACCGCAAACACTAATGAAAATATGATGTGCGTGACCATAACCGGATTAATCACATGTTCAGAAAAGGTATAGACCGTTTGCGTGGGGTCAATCCCTAAATAGTCCCGGAGAAAAAGGTACGGAGGATTAAACTCATTTCTTCCCAGAGAAAATGTCCTGGGTGGAAGCGGAACTTCGGCCCCCCACTTAACAAATGCAGAAAGTACGCCGGAAACGATACCGACTAACACGGCAACGCCATAATGCCGGCGTTCCGTCGGTGTCCGTGAGAATAAATCTTTCAGCTTCATAACTCATCATCCCTTATATGCCATAACACTTAAAACCAGTGGCTATGCTACCCAGGAGGGATGCTAAAAATTGTGATGAAGATTACTTTTGATAAAAAATGATCTTAAATGACTACTTATGAGTTAATTTGATTGTAAATATAGCGTCATCACAAATGTCGTACAGGCGTTTTATCCGGCCTACTGGGTTATGTAGGCCGGATAAGCATCAGCGCCATCCGGCAGCGAATGTGTTACTTCACGCGATGCGCGCAAACCCCGCTTCCAGATCGGCAATCAGATCGTCAACATCTTCCAGACCAATATGCACCCTGACCAGCGTGCCGCTGAAATCAACCTCTCCGGCCGGGCGAATGCTGTTCAGCTCTTCCGGTTGATTCGCCAGAATGAGTGACTCAAATCCGCCCCACGAATAGGCCATATGGAACAGCGAGAAGTTATCGAGGAAATTCGCCATCTGCTCGTCGGTCAGTCTCTTTTTCAGCACAAACGAGAACAAGCCAGAACTTCCGACAAAATCACGTTGAAAATACTCATGTCCCGGACATTCCGCTAATGCCGGATGATTTACCCGCGCCACTTCCGGCCTTGCCGACAGCCAGCGGGCAATGTGAATACTGCTCTCATGATGCTGCTTCAGACGTACCGCCAGCGTACGTAATCCGCGGCTACCGCTGTAGGCTGTGTCGGCATCCAGCGTTTGCCCCATCAGATAGGAGTTCTCACGCAAACGGTCCCAGCAGCGGGCGTTAGACACCGCCGTTCCCAGCATGCCGTCCGAATGACCTATGGTGTACTTGGTTCCTGCCTGAATGGAAATATCCACCCCGAAATCCAGTGCCTTAAAGAGAACGCCCGCCGCCCAGGTATTATCGATCATAATGACAATCTCCGGGTTCACCGCGCGGATAGCCTGCACCATTCCCGGCACATCCTGGACTTCCATCGTGATAGAACTTGGTGATTCGAGGAACACCACCTTCGTTTCCGGACGCAGAAGATCAACGATCCCAGCCCCAATTAACGGATCGTAATACGTTGTTTCCACATTAAATTTACTCAGGATCTTATTGCAAAAATCCTGGGTTGGCTCGTAGGCCGCACCCGTCATCAAAATATGATCGCCGCTTTGGACGAACGCCAGAATCGCATTGGTCACCGCTGCTGCTCCACACGGATACAGCGCGCAGCCGACACCGCCTTCCAGCTCACTCATGGCTTTCTGGAAGGCAAAATGCGTATAGGTTCCGCGACGACCGTAAAACAATTCGCCGTTGGCACGGTTGGCGGTGGCAAATTTCTTATCCTTCACGGTATCGAACACCAGTGAAGAGGCGCGTTGGATCACCGGATTCACCGCTCCCTGGGTATAGCGTTTGTCGCGACCAGCAACGACCAGATGCGTTTCAAGCTTCATAGAGTCTTTCATAACTTCTCCTGTTCTTAATCCGTGTGAAAACCTATACCACCGCAGCAGTAGAGTTTATTTCAGTGTTGGTCTGCTTTTTTCCAGCGAACCGTTCGACAATCTGTGCCGCGTTCAAATCATGGATCACGTTAATCAATGTAGCCGGCGCATCGGTAATGGTGCCCAGTACCACCAGCATCGGGATCGCTTCCATCGGCAGACCCAACGTGGTGACGATAAAGATCTAGCCAAGGAACGCCCCGCCCGGCACGCCGCCGACGATAATGGCGGAGAGCACCGCAATCAGCATCGTCAGGAAGAAGGTTTCAGTGGTGAACTCCATACCCAGCACGGAATAGATAAAGACAATTTTCAGTGCGGCTATCATCGCCACACCGCCTTTATTCAGGTTTACCAGCAGCGGAATGGAGACATCAACGATTTCCGGGTTGATCCCCATCGCTTTACCGGCGCGCAGCGTCACCGGTAGCGTGCCCAGCGAAGAACAGGTTCCCAGCGCGGTCGCAGAGGGTTCAATCGCATTACGCCAAAAGGCTTTCACCGCCGGAATACCGCCGCCAATGTACGAATAGAGAATAGAGCCAAAAACAAAGTAGACCAGCGTAGCAACCATAAACAGGCCAATGGCGCGGGCAAAGGTTAGCAACAGAGCAGAGTCCTGGCTGGCCATGGTGGCGGCGAAGTAGCAGCCCAGACCAATCGGCGCAACCTTCATGATGATTGAGACGATCTTCATGATCACCGTGTTGGCATCTTCCAGCAGTGAGGCAATGCGTTTCCCAGCCTGATCCGATTGGCCAATCGCCACACCCGCAATGATCGCCATCACGATCAGCGCCAGGATATTGGACTTAGAAAACAGTCCAATAAAGTCGCTGGTGGTAATCATGCTCACAAAATCCATCTTGCCGCTACCCGCCTGTACGGACTGCGAGAGATCGATAGTGACTCCCTGCGCCGGGTTATACCAGAGCGCCAGCGCGACGATCCCGGCCGCCGGAATAAAGGCCATCGCGATCGAAACAATAAAGATAATCGCCATAATGCGCCCCAGCCTTTTCAGGTCGGTCATACTGGCGATCGAAGACATAACGCTGATTCCCACCAGCGGCACAATGATCATAAATAACAGGTTTAAGAATATCTGACCTATCGGTTGAAGTTTACTTGCCAACGATGGGGCATAAATACCTAATAAGCCGCCAATCACCAGAGCAACTAATAAAATAATCGACGATCTATAGGGTTCGAGTCGTGACCACATAATCGGTACCTTTAGAATAATAATTAATGAGATTAAATTCACAATGTGATGAGTTTCCGTTGCGCCTCCTTTTATTCTGTGACGTAACTCACCTAAGTTGTTATTTTTTCATTTTGCCAGCAAGTTGTTGCCTGTGATTCAATAGTTGCATGTTTAAAAGCCGAATGTAACGGCCTGGCCGTACCGTTTTTGCAAATCACTTGTGAATTAAAGGAAATTATGAGTACGCCGATTTCACTCAAGCATCTGGAATTTTTTACGAAAATCGTCGATTGCGGGGGGCTGTCAGAAGCCGCGGTGCAGCTCAACGTCTCGCCGTCTGCGGTCAGTAAAAGCCTGGCCGCGATGGAAGACACGCTGAGGACGACGTTAATTAAACGCACCACCCGCAGTATTACCCTAACCGACGCCGGGCAATATCTCTTCAACCGCGCGAATAAGCTTTTGAAAGAATTCGATGAAACGCTGAATACTACTTCCGGTTATTACCACAGCCCGCAGGGTGAATTACGGATAACCTGCTCAATTGCGTTTGGCTATTCCCGATTGGTGAACCTGGTGGATAAATATCGCACTCAGTTCCCGGATGTGAATTTGTATATCGATCTCAACGATAACTTCGTGAATCTGAACGAAACGGATTTTGACATCGCTCTGCGCATTTCTACCGCGCCGCCGCAGAACTATGCCATGCGCAAGCTGGTGCCTGTCCGCTGGGCGTACTGCGCCTCACCCGGCTACCTTGCCAAAAAAGGCATGCCCCAGCGCCGAAGCGATCTGGTCAGCCATGATTGCCTGGTGTATCCGGGGCTCACGCCTGTGTTAAAAGTGGCTGATGGACAGGATCGTCTGCATCAGCTCAAACTCCATATGCCGATCCAGGCCAATAGCAGTCTGGTATTACTGAAGTCGGTACTGGAAGATCAGGGCGTGGCGTACTTGCCGACCTACCTGATTGGCGATCATATTCAAAAAGAAGAGATAACGCCGTTGATGCTCGACGGCACGATTACCTGTGAAACTCACGCCCTGTATGCGCTCTATTTTCCCAGTAAGTACAGCAATCCCAAGGTACGATCGTTTATCGATTTTCTGGTAGCGGAACTCGGTCCCTTACCCGCCTGGGACAACTGGATCCCGGAGTAAGATCTGGCCGCCTAAAAATGGGGGCCGCACCACATTTTTTGCGCGATCCTGTCGTCTGGCTCTATTCTTAAGCCTATGAATAAAATTGCTGAACTCAAACGCGCCAAGCGACTGGCGCTCTCATTGCTGCTGATTGCCGCCGCCACTTTCGTTATCACGCTGTTTCTGCCGCCTAACTTCTGGGTGCTCGGAATCAAAGCGATCGCTGAAGCGGCGATGGTCGGCGCACTGGCGGACTGGTTTGCCGTGGTGGCACTTTTTCGCCGGGTGCCGATCCCGTTTATCTCGCAACATACTGCAATTATCCCACGCAATAAGGATCGGATCGGGGAAAATCTCGGACAGTTTGTGCAGGAAAAATTTCTCGACACTCAGTCCCTGGTTGCGCTGATCCGCCGCCATGAACCGGCGCTATTGATCGGAAACTGGTTCAGCCAGCCGGAAAATGCCCGGCGTATTGGCCAGCACCTGCTGCAAATTATGAGCGGTTTTCTCGAACTGACCGACGACGCGCGCATTCAGCGGCTGATCAAGCGGGCGGTGCACAAGGCCATCGATAAGGTTGATCTCTCAGAAACCAGCGCATTGATGCTGGAAAGCATGACCAAAAACAATCGCCATCAGGTGCTGCTCGACACGCTGATCGCCCAACTGATCTCTCTGTTACAACGCGACAGCTCGCGAGCGTTTATCGCCCGGCAGATCGTGCACTGGCTGGAGACCGAACATCCGCTGAAAGCGAAGATCCTGCCGACCGAATGGCTGGGCGAGCACAGCGCCGAGCTGGTTTCTGACGCCGTAAACTCCTTGCTGGATGACATCAGCCACGATCGCGCCCATCAGATCCGCCACGCCTTCGATCGCGCGACGTTTAAGCTCATCGATAAGCTCAAACACGATCCGGAAATGGCCGTGCGAGCGGAAAGCATCAAAAGCTATCTGAAAGAAGACGAAGCCTTCAACCGTTATCTCGGCGAGCTGTGGGCAGACCTGCGTCAGTGGCTGAAAACCGACATCAACACCGAGGATTCTCGCGTGAAGCAGCGCATTGCCAATGCCGGGCAGTGGTTCGGTGAAACGCTGGTTGCCGACAGCGCCCTGCGCGCTTCATTGAATGGGCATCTGGAGCAGGCCGCGCATAAGGTTGCGCCGGAGTTCGCCGCCTTCCTGACGCGCCACATTAGCGACACGGTGAAAAGCTGGGATGCGCGCGATATGTCACAGCAAATTGAGCTAAACATTGGCAAAGATTTGCAGTTTATCCGCGTCAACGGCACGCTGGTCGGCGGTTCTATTGGGCTGCTGTTATATCTGCTGTCGCAAATACCTTCCCTGCTGACGCTGGCGAATCTTTAAGGGGACCACCTTGCTGGTGATGCCGCTCGCCCGTCAACTTAGCGTGCCGCGCAATATTAATCTGCTGGGAAGCGGCGCTCAGGCCATCATTAGCGCCACGCTGTGTGGTGCCGTTGCGTTGTTTTTTGCTGCGATTATCAGTCTCACGCAATGATATAAACAGCGATTCGCTAACCCTAAAAGGGTATAAATTCATTACCAGGTCTATTCAAACTAAATAGCTGCGCGGAATAGTAGATCACTGAAAGGGAACTCAGCCCGGATTGTGCGATCTGATCAATCGCCAAACCAACCAAAATCACCAACCGGACTGAGCGATGCCGATCA